>NZ_MCHF01000016.1:0-95612 GCF_001707455.1 Dehalobacter sp. TeCB1
CTCATTCCTCCCTCGGAATGAGGAGTCCTAGAGAATTTGCTCAAGCAACTGAAAACCAACGAGATTCCGTCGCATAAAGTGGATTAACCTCTAAATAGAATTTGCACTGAGTTTGGGGTAAGGTCACCTTCTTCAAATTGACGACAGTGCTCACCAATCTGGCACATATCCATCCGAAGCTGAAAGAAGAAAAAAACTAATCAGCTAAAAGCCTAAGACTAATTTGTTTTTATCTGGTTATTGATCATCGCTTAATCGACCTTTTCATCTACTCGCTACAAGTTTCCAGTTCACCAGTGCTTTAGGTTTACTTAGGTTTTCTGCGATTTGCCGGATATTTATATGCCATAGACATTGACAAGTATCAATGTCTTGACTAATATATAAACATATTGATGTTTATCAATATATAAACCTACAACAGGGGCGGTTGAATTGAATTGGAACAAGATTATCAAGCTTATGCCTTAGCGATGAGAGCATTATCTGATGAAACAAGATTGAAAATATTTGACATGTTGGGCAATGGGGAACTATGTGCTTGTAAGATACTCGAAGCGTTCAACATAACCCAATCCACGCTTTCTTATCACATGAAGATCTTATGTGAAAGCGGTCTGGTGAATGGCAGGCGGGATGGCATCTGGATGCGGTATTCTATCAATGAAAGTAAACTTGAAGTCATTGCCGGCTTTTTAATAAGGTTACAAAAATCATATGTAACAAAAAGTAAAAAAAATAACTATTGAATTAAACAAATAAACAGCAAGAAGGTGACTTAGATGGTATTTGAATGGCTAAACAACCAATTGCTCAGGATGGAATGGCTTTCAAATTTGGTAAAGCGCTTGGTTGAGAATGTATTAGGGCTTAGTATCCAGGATCGCTGGGGAGGCGGTCTCCATTTTTTTATCTATGACGTTCTTAAAATATTTATTTTGCTAGCCGCCCTGATTTTTGTCATTTCTTATGTCCAAAGCTTTTTCCCGCCGGAAAGAACCAAAAAAATACTCGGCAAGTTTAACGGTATTTCAGGAAATATTTTAGGCGCTTTACTCGGTACGGTGACGCCTTTTTGCTCCTGTTCTTCCATTCCGCTTTTTATTGGCTTTACCAGCGCAGGGCTTCCCATTGGTGTTACTTTCTCCTTCTTAATATCATCCCCCCTTGTGGATTTGGCTTCGGTGCTTTTGCTGGCAAGTATCTTTAATTGGACCATTGCCATTGCCTACGTTGTCGTTGGTTTGATTCTGGCAGTGATCGGCGGAACCGTGATTAGCAAAGCAAAGCTGGAAAAGTATGTAGAACCGTTTGTATTCAGCAATAAAATGCCGAAAATAGAACCGGAGCGGTTAACAACTCGGGAAAGACTGGATTTGGCTAAAGATCAGGTTCGTGATATTGTGAGAAGAGTGTGGGTCTATATTCTAATAGGTGTCGGTATAGGCGCTGCGATTCACAACTTCATTCCTGAAAATATCATTGCCTTACTTCTGGGTCAGGACAAATGGTATTCGGTATTGCTGGCTACTTTGGTAGGGGTCCCGATGTATGCAGATATTTTTGGGACACTGCCGATTGCGGAAGCGTTGGTGGCCAAGGGCGTTGGTCTGGGAACTGCTTTATCCTTCATGATGGCTGTAACTGCACTTTCTCTGCCGTCTTTGATCATGCTCAAGAAAGTCGTAAAAATGAAACTACTCGTCATATTTGCAGGGATTGTAACCATTGGTATTCTTATCATCGGCTATACATTTAATGCCTTGGGATATTTGCTCATGTAAGGGGTTATAATATTTGAATTTTCAAGTAAAAGGAGCGTATTAAATATGATGATTAAAATTTTAGGATCTGGCTGCAAAAATTGCGTTACCCTTGCTGAAAATACCAGAATTGCTTTGGAAGAAGTGGGCCTTGCTGCCGAAGTAATCAAAGTTACCGATATTCAAGACATCATAGCCTATGGTGTGATGTCCACACCAGCCCTGGTTATTGACGAAAAGGTGGTATCTTTTGGGAAAGTTCTAAAACCCAAGGAGATCGTAAAGATTTTAGAAACTGCTCGGTAGAAAAAAGATGCTATCAATCTCATAAAATAGTTTTGTGTGATTAAAAGCGAGTACAATTCAAAAAGTACTCGCTTGTTTTTAGCGGAATAGCGTGGATAGTTTTATTTTTGTCCGCCTTAAGTAGGAAATATCAAGAAAATGTCGAATGAGATATTAATTGACTCATAAATGATTATTGAGGAGTCACGCTATGGATAAATTAACTGTTGTCTTTGAATCAACGCTCAACGCAATCGAGAACGGTAAAGAAGAAATATTTGACATCTATGAGATGACCCGCAACGAAATACAGCGGTTAAAAAAAGAACTGGAATTTATGCGCAGGGAAATTGAAGACACCATCAAAATGGTGGATACCCAGTTTATGAAAGAAAAACGCTTCCGTCGGAAGCTGATGGAAGTCAACAAGAACTTCGATAAGTTCAATGAGAAGCAGATGCTCGAAGCGTATTCGGAAACGAAGGATGCACAGGTAGAGCTGCAACTACTCCAGGCGAAAGAGCTTCAGCTGCGTTCCCGCAGGGATGACATCGAAAGAACGTTAAAAAATTTGGATATCACAGTGATTAAGGCTGAGGATCTGATGAGCCAGGTCAGTCTTGCCCTGCGGCTTTTAAAAGAAGGAATCAGTGAGATCAGTCAGTTCTATAGCAGTGACCAGAGAAAAGAAACAGCTTTTCAGATCATCAAGGCTCAGGAAGAAGAACGCCTGAGGGTCGCCCGTGAAGTCCACGACGGTCCCGCCCAGAGTCTGGCCAACATTGTTCTGCGTCTGGAAATAGCCGAGAAGCTTCTGGAACTTGATCACCGCCAAGTAAAAAAAGAATTGAAAGAACTGAATATGCTGGTCAGGGATAATCTGAAGGATATCCGCAGAATCATTTTCGGACTCAGGCCAATTCCTTTAAATGGGGCGGGAATTGTTGATACCATCAATCATTATATGAAAAACTTTGAAAAAACGTATGGGCTGACCTGTGAACTTATCGTGGAAGGACAAGAAAGGGAGCTTGATTCCTCCGTAGAAGTAGCCCTTTTCCGATTGGTTCAGGAAGGGATGACCAATGTGGCTAAACATGCGGAATCCCCGAAGTGCAGGGTTCATTTGAATTTTCAGGATGACAGGATTGTCGGTCAGATTATCGATGATGGTAAAGGATTTGATATCAGCAATGGCTTGGATAATTCCGGTGCCCATTTCGGCTTGATTGGAATTAATGAGCGAATTCAGGCTTACTCCGGACAATTATCGATTCAATCAGAACTGGGCAAGGGCACTGTTGTTACGTTTAACATTCCATATTCTGAATAAAGGAGGAAAGGATCAAGATGATAAGGGTTGTAATTGCCGATGATCACCCGCTTCTCAGGGAAGGATTACGAAGAATTCTGGAATTTGAAGAAGGCATTCAGGTTGTATCCGAAGTTGGAGATGGTCAAGGGGCAATTAATATGGCGAGGAAGACGCCGTTTGATGTTCTGCTGATGGATTTGAATATGCCTGGGGTAAATGGTCTTGAAGCCTGTAAAGTCATCAGAAGGGAATTCCCGAACATTGGGATTTTAATTCTCACTGTTGATGACTCGGATGAAAAGGTGTTCCAGGTATTACAGCTTGGGGTGGCTGGATACCTGCTGAAAGACGTTATACCGAAAGCCCTGGTTGATTCCATCCGCAAAGTATATGCTGGAGAACCCATTCTGTCCCCGTCGGTAACAGGCAAACTGCTTGGCCAGCTTTCCAATCCGAACAGTCCAAAAGATCATTTCGGATTAAGCAACAGGGAAATGGAGATACTTACCTATGTGGTCAAAGGCTCGTCAAACAAAGATATTGGCTTAACTCTGTTTATAAGTGAAAAAACAGTAAAAAATCATCTTTCCAGTATTTTTAGAAAACTAGAGGTTGAAGACCGCACCCAGGCTGCTTTGAAAGCAGTGAAGACGAAACTTATTACTCTGGAATAAATTTTTTTGTGGCTTCAGAAGGCTGCAGAAGGGAATACGAATGAAGCTTTGTTTTTATGGTGCCAGTCAGACTGTGACGGGGTCCTGTTATTTGCTGGAAACAACAGATACCAGAATCCTGATTGACTGTGGAATGTTTCAGGGTTCCAAGATCATGAAAGAACTGAATTACGGCGCGTTTCCTTTTGATCCCAACCTTCTTGACGCTGTGATTTTAACGCACGCCCATATTGACCATTCCGGGCTTATTCCGAAGCTCATCAAAAAAGGTTTCAGCGGGCCGATCTATGCGACGACGGAAACCATAGAACTATGTTCTGTGATGCTGCCGGACAGCGGGCACATCCAGGAAATGGAGGTCACCAGAAAAAACCGCAAGCACAGCAGGACGGATGCTCCATTAATCGAACCGATTTACACGGTTGAAGATGCGGTGAATGCTCAAAAGCACTTTGTCGGGGCGGCCTATAATCAAAAGACCGCGATCTCGCAATCGCTGTCCTTTCAGTTTGCCGATGCCGGGCATATCTTGGGCTCGGCCCATGTCATTGTCAGCGTCAAAGAAAACAACACGACGAAAACCATTGCATTTTCCGGGGATATCGGGACTTCCGGTCAGCCTTATGTCGAAGATCCTGAAGGGATTAAAGAAGCGTGTATGCTTAAGGATCCTGATGGTATACGAGATGCCTGTATGATTGTGATGGAAACAACCTACGGCAACCGGATTCATCCGGATAAAACCAATCGAATGGAAAACCTGGCCAGGGTCATTAATAATGCCCACCAAAAAGGCGGCAATATTATCATTCCGGCTTTTGCCATAAATCGGACACAGGATCTTTTGTACTACCTGCGCAAACTTCAAGATGACAAAAAAATTCCGGTAATGCCGATTTACATCGATAGTCCGCTGGCTGTTGCAGCGACGAGAATATTTGGGCGGAATACCCGGAATTTTGATCAGGAAACCAAGCAGCTGCTGGAGGCGGGACAAAGCCCGTTTGCCATGCCGAATCTTCATTTGAGTGAAACCGCGGAGGATTCGATCCGGCTGAATGCGATACAGGGCGGCGCGATTATTATTTCGGCTAGCGGGATGGCTGATGCCGGAAGAATCAAGCATCATTTAAAACATAATCTGTGGCGGTACGATGCCACGGTCATCTTTGTCGGTTATCAGGCCCAAGGGACACTTGGCCGGTTTTTAACTGACGGTGCCAAAGAAGTGACTATCCATGGAGAGAAAGTCGCGGTCAACGCCGAAATCGTTGCGTTCCAAGGTTTTTCAGCGCATGCGGACCAGAATGAATTGCTGGCCTGGCTTAAAGCCGCCGGCGGCAACGCAGAGCATCTCATCCTGGTCCATGGCGAAGATGATGCGATTCAGGCGTTTTCATCTCTGGTCCAGCAAAAATTCGGGATTGCATCAATCATTCCGGAACTGGGTGAATGCCTGGAGATAGCGGACGGTGAAATCAAGCGTCTGAAGCCTTCCAAGCCCTGGCTAAAGGAAATTGAAGATAGGATGGGTTATCCTGCGCCTCAGGAATGGCAGTCACATCTGTCCAAATCTGTTAAGCAAAGATCTTCAGAAGAAGGATCAGGGGGAAGAGCCTTCAAACGCCGGAGAAAAGTTCTGCTTTCCGAAGCAAACAGAGCCTATACAAAACTACGCAAAGACCTGAAACTATTCATTGATAGGAGCAATGAGCGCAAAGACTATGAAAACCTGATTGATACCTTTGAGAGCATTTCTGATCTTTTAAAAACAAGAATGAAACGGTAAAACGAATCAGATCCAGGCATACTCCGAGGTCTGACGCTTAATCCCTGACAGAAAACGCATGATCTCTTCGCGCCGTTTGACAGCAATTCTCCTGCCGGTCTTGGAGTACACTTTTTTGGGCAGTGCTTCAGCAAAGGTCTGCGCCCGCATTAAAGCCTCATCGGGACTCGGGATCAGCTCGTCCTGTCCGACAAGGCTCAGTAGTTTCATTAATCCGATGTTTCCGAGATTATCGAGGATATTGGCGTCCCTTAAATAAATAGCCTCGTCACTGTTCCCCGGCTCGGAATAATACATGTGGCATTCAATGGCGTCCAGAATTTTTGCCAGTTTTTCCTGCTCAAAGTGATAGCTCTTCAACAGGTTCATCGCGACGCCTTTTGATCTGAGGGTATGATCGACGTTGGGAAGCGCGTACATCGGGTACTTTCCCGTATCGTGAAGCATTGCAGAAATATAAAGTACTTCATCATTCAGGTTGAGATGCTGAGATAATTCTTTGGATAAATGATAGACCCGCTGACAGTGTTTCCAGCCAAGAGCCGGATGGGCACCGGATTGGTTGATAATTTGAAATAGTTCTTTGGAGATATCCATATCTTGCACCACCTTTCTGTTAAGTATTACGGCAAAAAAACGCAAAAGTCCTTCCAATACATGGAAAAAATGTCGTCAAAAAAATTGTTTTTCTTCCTAAAATCTTTAGGATTTCAGGACAGTAATAGTGTAATATATAGAATAGTAGCAATAATGCCAATAATTTTTTTCTAACATCAATGAATGGTATGAGGTGGTAGCATTGTCAAAAAACAAGGTATACGGGGGCTTTTGTCAAGCTCTTTTATTTTCCGGTTCTGTTTCAATTCCTGATTTTATTCTTAATCATTATACGGAACTTGGAATCGGTCACAAGGAAATGATGCTGATAATTCATATGATGACTGAGTCAAGTACGAACAGTGATCGTATTGAGGAACAGATCACCAAGAAAATGGGACTCTCGCTTGAAGAATACAATATCATGATCCAGAATCTTCAGACCAGGGGACTGCTTTCTGTCAATAGCCGCAAAGCGAAAAAAGGCACGAACCGTGAATATGATTTCAGCGGGCTGATCGATCAGTTATTGGAATTATGGGGAATCAATGAGTTTAAGCAGATGTCCTCAGGCAGTGAACGTAATGGCAAAACGAACACAGAGAATATGCCGGACCTTTCTCAGGCTAAGCTGACTTCGCTGTTTGAACAGGAATTAGGGAGGCCGTTAACCGGTCTGGAGTGTGAACATATTGAAAAATGGCTGATGGCCTCGTATTCCGAAGAACTGATAATTGAGGCTTTACGAAGAGGCGTTGGCGCCGGGATCCGGAGTTTCCGCTATCTCGATTCTATTTTAAGAGAGTGGGAGAAGAAGGGGATCAAAACGCGTCTGGAAGTCGAGGCTGAGGATCAGAATTTCCAGTCCAGACAAAACAGGAAAAATGTCAAGCCGTTGAAAGGCTTACCAAAAACGAAAAGCAAATATGATAATATTTATCTTTAGTACTGTGTTCTTAAATTACATGCACAAATTATTGAATTAACCTTTTGTATATTGTCCATTATGTTAGGGTTAGTCTGTAGGCCACAGACTAACATAATTTCTTAAGGCTTGTCTGCGCGCCACAATTCCGCTTTCGGCCGTTGCGTCCTCCGTGACGCGTCGCTCCTTGCCATCCATGGCATTGCGACATTAGGCCATCCGTGGCCGTCAAAAGGCCGCGCTACGCACTCCATGCTCCGCTTGACGCTGGAACTGTGGCACGCAGACTAATAACAAGCATGTTAGGGCTTGGCTGTGATCCCCAGACTGATTATTGGCTTAGACAAGCAGGTCTGATCGTCGGAATGTATCTCATTATTTGTGGGGTTATTTTAAGAACATTTTCTCGCATGTTAAAATGGTATTTGAAACATAAGTAGATAGAGATCATTGAAAGGTAACGAGATTGTTGTCAGAGGAGGGATTTGATCTGGAAAGAACGGATCGTATCATGGAGAGAGTGCTGCCGAATCAGGGAAACGCGAACATTGAAGATCGGACTGGAATCCAGACTACAACGGATCTAAATCCAGTCAATCAGCAGAAAACGGAGTCAAAGGTTCAGTTAAATATTCAGCCTGAAATGAATACCGAGTCTGGTGCCGTATGCCCGCTCTGCGGAGACAGGGGGATCATCCTGAACGGGGATACTGCGGTACCCTGTTCGTGTATGGAGAAAAAGAGGATTGTAAACAGCTTTAAATATGCACGTCTGTCCAGGGAGCTGATGAACTGCCGTTTTGAAAAATTCAGCCTAGAATACTATCGGAACACCCAGCAGGATCAGGAAGATTACCTGAATGCCCAAAAAGCACTGAGGGCCGCCAGGGAGTTTGTAAAAAATGTCCGGACAAATCCCCATGAAGTCGGGCTGCTCTTCACGGGTTCCGTCGGAAGTGGCAAAACGTTTTTGGCAGCTTCCATCGCGAATGAGATTCTGGAAAATAATCACAAGCTGCTCTT
This sequence comes from Dehalobacter sp. TeCB1, assembly GCF_001707455.1. Lineage (NCBI taxonomy): Bacteria > Bacillati > Bacillota > Clostridia > Eubacteriales > Desulfitobacteriaceae > Dehalobacter > Dehalobacter sp. TeCB1. The sequence continues at coordinate 8,372 of NZ_MCHF01000016.1, forward strand.
TTTGATTGTCCCGGACCTTTTGGATGAACTGCGCGCTACATTCAGCAATAAAAGTGAAAATACGGAATACGACTTGCTGGATATTGCCAGAACCGTACCAATTTTGATTCTCGATGACCTGGGTGCGCATAATTATACCGAATGGTCCCGCAACCGGATCTACTCTATCTTGAATTACCGTATGAACGAGCAGCTGCCGACTGTCATTACGACCAATCTTGATTTTGATGAGATCGATCATTATTTGGGAGAACGGACCTGCTCCCGGCTTCTTCAGATGTGCAGGATTTTCCGCTTGTCTGCACCGCAGGACATCCGGATGCAGAATTATTTAAAACGGGAAGGATTAAAAAAGGATAAAAAATAAGAGTACAATCAGAAAAACGCTAAGATATTTTCCTAAGCTGTCTGCTTAAGGCGAATTTCCTCAAACCATAAGGATTTTTCGGGTATAAACCTATGCATGTCCATGAAAAGCATGCATAGGTTTTCTATTAGAAATGGTTTTATGGAGGTGCAGACACTTGGCTAAATTCTTCATTATTAAAAGAAGGTATTTGTTTGTCGGAGGACTGGTCATATTGGTTGCTCTTATTGGCCTTATGGGCAGCTTGATCGGAAATACGGAGATCGTTTCCACTCCGGAACAAACAGAACCTGAGATTAAAATTGTAAGTATTGATTTTGATCCTCAAATTGTCATCCGGGACATCACTTATGGGGAGGAAATGTTTAAGGGAGTTCAGATCCTACCGGCAAGTCATTTTAAAGTCTCTGCGATCATTCAAAACATGACCGAGAACACGATGACCAATGTGCCGGTTGTCCTGACCATTCAGTCCCTGGAAGATAAAAACAAACAGATCAGCAAGGAAGGGATTATACCGACACTGGAACCCGGAGCAACAGCTAAAATTGCCTTTGAAAATATTGAAGCATTAGGTGATGCAACCGGTAAGAGTGCGACGGCAGGCCAGCATGAGATGGTACTGGCGATCAAAGCCAATCTTGAAGGCGGTGCGTCTCAAAATACGGAAGCCAGGGTGGTTTTCAATGTCGATTCGTCAATAAAGTCCTGACTTTATCGAACCATGTAACCGTAGTAAAACAAAGTGTAAGGAAAAATCATTGCTTAGAAGCTTATAAATATAGTATCATTAAGTGCCTGGTACCTTGTTATCCAAAAAATTCTTGGTACAAAGCACTTATTTTTTTTTGCCTTGCCAAATAGTATAATAGAACTGTTGACCGATTTCTTGATGGAGTAAAGAGACTAAATGAAAAGAGCCATACTGATTAGCCAGGAAAAACAAATTAATGAATTGAATGCCATCCTGCCTTTAGCCAATTATCAGGCGATTGCAAGGACCGACAGCGGTATAGAGGCTCTGCGCATAGCGCAGCGGGTTGAGCCTGACCTGATCATTTGCGGAGGGGATATCCATGGGATTTCGCCGCTTGATCTTGTTCAGAATCTCGTACACGCCAATATTTGTCCGGTTATTTTCGTGCTTGATCAAAAGGATTATGTGAACCTGGATTTTGCGCTGAAAACCAATGTCCACCATATCATGACGGCTCCGCTCAGAGCGATAGATGTCGTCTCCGGGATTGCCCAGGCTGAACACCGGTTTAACAGAGAAATAGAACTGCGCAAAGAAATGAATAAATTAAATGATGAACTTAAAACAAGAAAACTGGTGTATCAGGCAATTTTAATCCTGATTGCAGCCGGGACGGATGAAGAAACAGCCTATGCCTCGATTCGAACAGAAGCGATGACCTCAAGAAAAACAATTCGGGCAATCGCTGCCGAAGTCGTAAAAGGAACGTGGAGACCTTGATAACAAAAAAACAATTTCTGATCCGGTTCATCGTTGGGAATATGTTGTTGTTCATCCTCTTAGGACCTTTCATTGTTTTTTACGGTCCTTTTCATTCGTTGACTTATGTTACAGTCAGTACGATTCTGTCGTCCCGCCATCCTCAAGTCGCGGATTTTTTTTTAGCGGATCAAAAAATTGCTGAGATCACTCAGAAATATGGAAATACATCAGTTACCGTGGAACCTGTCATCCAGCATATTGACCATCAAATTGTGGATGAAGAAAACGGGATCAGGCTAGAGAATATTCAAGGTAAATATTTTAAAGGCATTGTCATGCTCGTACGTAATCCTCTTCAGATTGAAGTAGCGGCTACCAAAGAGATTGGCGTAGCCGGACAACGCTTATCAGAACTGGTCACTGCGGAGGGTGCGGTAGCCGGTATAAATGGCGGAGGCTTTTATGATCCGAATTCTCAGGGGAACGGCGCTTATCCGGATGGGATCACCGTCAGGGATGGGCAGCTCATTCATGAAAACCTGAACGCAGAAAGTAGTGCGAATCTGATCGGTTTTAATAAGGAAGGCAAGCTGATCCTCCGGACAGTATCTGCCCAGGAACTCTCGTCCGGACTGATCGGGAACTTAGGGATTCAGCAGGCTGTCAGCTTCGAGCCAAACCTTATCCTGAACGGAGAGCCTCAGATCAAAGGTGACGGAGGTCAGGGCCTTGCTCCCAGAACAGGAATCGGGCAAAAAGCCGATGGTACGGTTGTTTTTGTTGTGATCGACGGCAGACAGCCTGAATGGAGTATGGGAGCCACACTACGGGATCTGATGAATGTATTTATAGAATACGGGGCTGAAAATGCAGTGAATCTTGACGGCGGTTCTTCAACGGAATTGTTCTATCAAGGTCGGATTATCAATCAACTGTGGAACATCTACGGTGAACGTTATATGCCTACAGCTTTTGTGGTCATGCCAGGAAAGAATCAGAGTGGGGTGGGGCAGAATTGAAAAGACGATGGATGATCTGGCTGATAATGCTTTCCCTGGTCTTACAGCTTGCTGTTTATGCGCTGCTGAACTGGAAAGCAGATCAGCTGTTAAACCCTTCTTTGCACATTAATCAGGTTTATGTTTTGAAGACGGATCTCAGTCAGGCTGATAGTTTCATGCTGTCATACAATAAAAAGTTTTTGGCTTATCAAACTGGACGTTATCTTGAAGTCATTGACTTGACGACCAACACGAAAATTTTTGCGGAGAGTCCGGAAAAGGACACGGCAAAGATTGTTGGCTTCGCTTGGCTTCCGGACCGGAACGGTATGGTCTATCTGATCAGGGAGCAGAACAAGAACGCCGTAACAAGCTTATATTCAGTGGATTTCAGCACCGGCTCTTCTGAATTGAACAGCTTTAAACCGATGCTGGACAGGGAATTAAGTCTTGCGGTCGATCAGGTGCTGCAAATTGAAATGTCGACGTATACGAACAAGCTATTTATCTTGTTTAAGGATGACAATCAGACTCACCAGTTGATTACAATGGATATTATGAAGACCCTGAACAGGGTGAATCAGCAGGGAGAAGAAATTCTAAACATTGCGGTTTCCAATAAATTCGGCAGCATCTATGCAGAGAGCAGAATGGGGATGAACAAGACGATTGATGTTTATCAGGCCGGCAGTAAGAATCATATTTCTGTTGATCCTGAAGATACGCTGCTTGGCTGTCGTGACGACAAAATCTATGTTGGCAAAATCAGCGGGAACATTCTTCAGGAGGTGACCGTTTATCAAGTACAGCCATCCGGCCCGGCGATGACGGAAACCGTGGTCTGGCAAGGGGAGATTCCGTATGCGGAGACAGAAACAAAAATCAGCAATACGAATCAGGTCATGATCAAAAGCAAGGGACGCCTGGACGTCATTTCCGCTAACGGTAAACATCAATGGCTGAGATTACCGGATGTGTCCGCCACAAAATCCAATACGGTCATCATCTTAGCTCCAACGGGTGATTTGTACCTGGAGCTTTTGCCGGGAAACGAGAAGTCTGTTTATTACTGGAGGGAAGTATAGTTCATGTCAATTTTAAAGTTAACGAGGTACCATGATGGAGAATATGCCTGAAAAGGTTTTAAATGAATATAACCGGGCCCGCTTAAATGAAGAAGCAGTCAATATAGAAAAAGTATATTTCTATAAAACAGACAAACGCGTCAATCCACGGCAGGAAGAGCCGTTCCTGTTAACGCGCGGGGAACTTCCGGTGCTGGTGTCCGCCCCGCATGCGGTCAGGCATTACAGGCAGAAAAAGATCCTGATGTCGGATCAGTTCACAGGCTCCGTTGTCTTCCTGTTAAACAAATTGACGGGATGCCATGCCATAGCAGCAACAAAGCTCTACGGTGGAGACCCAAATGCCGACAATCCCTGCATGTATAAAGACCGGATCGCCAGCTTCTGCTGTGAAAAGAAAGTAAAGGTCGTTCTGGACATTCACGGGGCTGCCCGGGAGAGAGATTTCGATGTGGACCTGGGCACGAATCAAAAGAAGAACCTGCTTGGCAAGGTGAATATTTTGGAAATCCTGGAACAAAACTTCCGGGATTTCGGCTTAGCCAGAGTTTCGACGGACTTTTTTGCCGCTTCCGGCGCGAATACCGTCTCCCATTTTGTCTCACACGAACTGGGAATTCCGGCAGTACAGATAGAGATCAACAAACATTACCGGGTTCCAGCTCAAAATGGCCCTGGATTTCACCGTCTAATGGGTGCCCTGGCGGAAAGTGTAAAAGAATTAGCCCGAATACTGTAAACAGCCTTCCCGGACGCTTAATCCTGGACGCTTAAAAATTTTCCGATCAGGAAAATAATAGCCAGGCACTTCCCCTGAATTAATCAGATAAAATAAACCAACAATGATTAAGTTGGGGGAGGTATTCAATATGGTTCCGGGTATGAACTCATTAGCTCAGGATTTAGCCAAGGCGATCAACGGAGAGTATAGTGCGATTGCCTGTTATGCGAAGCTGGCAGAAAAAGCGCCGAATCACGAAGAAAAAAAGCGGATCATGGAGATCCGCCAGGATGAAGTGCGCCATTATCAAATATTCTCGCAGATATTTACTGAAATCACAGGGGTAAACCCAAACCCTCAGATTACGGAGAAATGTCCTGCTGCTTACAGGGAAGGTTTGAAGTCCTCTTTTAAGGATGAGCAGGAGACGGTTGATTTCTATTTGGATGTGGCTGAAAAAACCCAGGATCCTTTTATTAAGGAACAATTCAAAAGAGCCGCCGCTGATGAGCAGAACCATGCCGTGTGGTTCATATCGTTTTTAAAAAGATAAGAAAAAGCAGTTACAGCCCCATATGCCGCAGATCGTAGCCGGTGGGGCTCTGATAAATCCGCAGTTCAAACTCCGGGACAATGGCCAGGATATGGTCAAAAATATCGGCCTGGACGGTTTCATAGCTTTCCCAGGATGTATCCTTGGTAAACGCATAGATTTCGATCGGAATCCCGTACTCGGTCACCGGAAGCTGACGTGCCATCCGGGTCATTTCCGGGTGGATTTCCGGGTGGTTTTCAAGATAGGTCTGAAGGTAGGCCCGAAATGTACCAATGTTGGTAAGTCTTCTGCCGTTTACGAGTTGAGCAGGATCAATGTTATGTTCCAGGTTGTATTTCTCGAGTTCCAGTTTTTTATTCTTGATATACTCAGAAAGATATCGGAATTCCTTGAACTTCTCCAGCATATCATCGGTGCAGAAACGGATGCTGGAACTGTCAATAAAAATGGACCTCTTAATTCTTCTGCCGCCGGATTCCTGCATACCACGCCAGTTTTTAAAGGAATCGGAGATCAGGGTATACGATGGAATCGTTGTAATCGTATTATCAAAGTTTCTGACTTTGACGGTGTTCAGGGAAATGTCCGTAACGTCACCGTCAGCACCGTACTTGGGCATCTCTATCCAGTCACCGATCCTGAGCATATCATTGGAAGACAGTTGAATCCCCGCTACCAGACCCAGAAGAGAATCCTTGAAGATCAAGAGAATGATTGCCGTTACTGCTCCAATTCCGCTTAGCAGAAGGAGAGGGGAACGGTCAATAATCGTAGAAATGATCCAGATGCCACCGATGATCCAGACGACTATTTTCAGGGCCTGGACGATGCTGCGGATCGGTTTGAAACGGGAAGCTTCAAAAGTCTGATAAATATCGTCAATCGCGTCAAGCAAAGCAAGCATGGCCAATGTGCCGGCCACGATGATGTAAATAATCGCTATTTTTTGAATGGAAACGGAATATTCCGGGAACAGTCCGGCTACGGCGTAGATTACAATTGCCGGGATCATATGCGCCAGGCGTCTGAAGACTTTCCTGCCAAGAAGCTTATCATCCCAGAGGATTTTGTTTCGATGGATGTAGAAAGCAAGGATTCGCAGGAAAACTTGCTTTGTAACGATGAAGGCCAAAATACTGATCAACAGAATCATAACCACCGCTGCAGCATTCGCGATCAGGACTGCAGCCGTTTCTTCAATTCCTTTGTAAATCAGCCATTGATCCAGATTGAATATCATACGCACTACCTTTCAAATGTGGATGTGCCTATCGGCCCGCGTTCACGGTAGCTTTAGCTGTATCTTTAGCAGAGCCGGCGGAGGCATTACCAGCATTATCATCCGTTGGAAGCGCCTGGCTGGTATCCAATCCGCTGTCCACAGTAAGGCCTTTGTTATTGATGGTTGTGAGCTGATTTTCCAAGGCGTCAAGCATTTCCCTAATCTGCTTAATCTGGTCCAGTACACTTTGCAGCTCTGTTTTCGTGGTATCTGTTGCATTTGTCTGATCAGGATTTCCTGCATTATCAACAGGCGTTTCCTGCAGCGTATCCAAAGATGGGATATAACGGCCAAAGATTTCCTTCAGTCCTTCTTCAAGCGTTTCGGTCATCGTAATCTTATCTTCATAGACGATAACCACGCGTTTCAACTCAGGAATACTGCTGTTGGTCGTGGACTGCAGATAAATGGGCTCCACAAACAGGAAATTCCCGCCAATCGGCAATACCAGGAGATTTCCCCTGAGAACGCTCGATCCTTTTTGGTTCCATAATGCAAACTGTTGGGAAATTACGGGATCCTGATCGATTCTGGACTCAACCTGGAATGGACCGTCAATCTCCATATTTTTAGGCATTTTATATAAGACGAGTTTGCCGTAATTCTCGCCGTCCATCCTGGCGGCGAGCCAAGCGACAAGATTATTCCGACTGTTCGTAGTACTTGAGGCCGGGGTAAAAGGCTGCATCAGTACAAATTCTTCGTTCGTTTCCCCGGGCAGTTTCATGATCACGTAATAGGGTTCCACATTTTGTTCCGATGAACCGTAAATTTCCTTTGCAACGTTCCAGGCATCTTCTTTATTATAGAATACTTTGGTGTTGGTCATATGAAACGTGTTCAGCATGTCACACTGGATTTTGAACATTGTTTCCGGATAGCGCAGGTGCGATTTTATAGAATAGGGCATTTCCGAAATACTTTTAAATACACCCGGGAAAATCCTTTGATAGGTCTGAAGAATAGGATCTTCTTTGTCGACCGCGTAGAAATCAACAGTCCCGTCATAAGCATCGACAACGACTTTAACGGAATTGCGGATATAATTAAAATCCTGGGTGGAGTATTTGCTGGAGTAAGGAATGCTGTTCGTTGTCGTATAGGCATCAATGATCCATTTAATCTTGCCGTTGTCAATGATTGTATAAGGATCGTTATCATAGGTCAGAAACGGCGCCAATTTCTTGGCCCGCTCCAGAACATTCCGGTACAGAAGAAGCTTGCTTTCCGAAGTTACTTCTCCGGCTAGATAAAAACGCGGGGTCATCTGATGAAGAGACAGCATCAGTTTGTTAAAGGCAGTAAATGGGATACCTGTCTTGCCGGTATAGCTGCTTTCCGCATTTTCATTGCCTAGGGGATAATCAAATTCTTTGGATTTGGTGTTGGCGACGACCCAGTCATTCGTCAGTTCGCCAAAGTAGATTCGCGGTTCGGTAATCTTCAGTTCCGTATAGTCTGTTTGCGGCGGCACATTGCTTACTGCAAAAGCAGGAAGCCCTTTGGTGGTGACAGCATTGGCGAACGAAGCGGTTAAGCCGAAACCATGCGTGTATTTAAACCGGGTGTTAACAAAGGTCAAGGCTTTCGGATCGAGGTCCTGAAGCGAAATTTCCCTCGCCGAGAGCATTACCTGGCGATATGTATCACCAATCTTGTAGCGGTCCACATCAATATCATTAAATTTATAGTACTGGCGTATCCCTTGTTTTTGCGCGTAGATCTGCTGCATGGGGCGGGGATCATTCAGGCGGATATTATTCAGCGTTCCGAGTTCGTTTTTTAAGTCTTGTGCAGTAACCGTCTCAACCCCGGTGTAATCCTGCTCCTTAATTTTATCCAAACCGTAGGCGTAGCGGGTCATTTGGATTTCACTGGCAATATACGGCGCTTCTTTTTGCAACTCGTTTGGAACGACAACCAGGGACTGGAGCATGCTAGGAAAGATACCGGAAGTGAAAAACGAAAAGACAATCAAAAACGAGACCGGCAGGGTCAACAAACGGGAATCTTTTCGGAAAAAAGCGATAAGGGAAAACAGGAAACAGACCAGGCTCACAACGACGAGGATTTTAAAGACTGGAAGCGAAGCGTAAATGTCGCTGTATCCGGCACCGACGACGTGACCTCGATGCGAGTAAACGATTTCATAGGCGCTGATATAGTAGCCAAAGCCTTTCAGCGCAAAAAGAAGGGTTAAAAGGATTCCAAGATGCCTTCTGGCTGTGGGACTGATTACAACAGCATCTTTCTTCCAAAACCGGATGGAATGGAAGCGGACGACCCCGGTCATAATATAAAAAAGCGCGGTAAACAGGGTTAAAATAAGGATTGGGGAGAAAAACGCGTTATAAATGGTCTCAAAGAAAGGAAGTTTAAACACAAAGAAACCAAGATCCTGATTAAACAGCGGGTCGGAATAATGAAAGGAAGAGGCATTCACAAAGGACAGAAAATCAAGCCAGCCGGTAAAACCGACGATGAAACTCACAATAATACTGACCACGGCAGATAAGACAAGCAGGGAAACGGTAACCCTGCGCGGACTGACAGCAGGCGGAAGATTGACCTCTTCGACCAGTCTGATCCTTTTGCGGAATCTTTCATTGTAAAACGTAGTAAACGCATGTCTTCCCGACATCAGTGTCACGAAAATCACTAAAAACAACATCGTTCCGTTAATGGCCTGAATGAGTACTTTGCTGAAGAACGGTGTCCAGAAAAGAGTTGCGTACCCTAAGTCGGTAAACCACAGCCAGTCTTCGTAGAATCCGCTCAAGGCCGAAAGCACAGCAATAATAATGATGAGTAAAACGAGTACCTTGAGAACAGGTTTAAAAATAGATTTTCCGCGCATATTTCCCTCCTGAGTTAAATTGTTCAAATCACAAAAAATATATGTAAACTTCTGCTTCATTTATTTTTTGTTGTTGGCAATATATTCATAGTTTATCATAAAATTCATCTTATTGGCTTCCTGAAAATAAATTTCTGAGCTATACTTTTAATAAACAAGAAATTAACCTGAGAATAAAACAAAAGGTTGGTGCAGCAATGTATGATCTGATTATTATCGGAGGCGGCCCCGCAGGGCTTACGGCGGCCATTTATGCGGCAAGGGGCGGATTAAAAACAGCAGTTGTCGAATCCATGATGCCGGGCGGGCAGGCAGCGGCAACAGAAAAAATTGAAAATTATCCGGGATTTCCGGAAGGGATTACCGGCTTCGATTTGATGAATGCTTTTTATAAACAAGCCATGAATCAGGGCGCCGAATTCATTTTCGAACCGGTCCTGCAACTGGATCTTCAGAAAGAAATGAAGACGGTTGTGACCGGACAGCAAACCCTCGAAGCGAAAGCGATGATCATTGCTGCCGGATCCAAGCCGCGTTTTTTGGGCGTAGCGGGAGAAGATACCTTTCACGGACGCGGCGTATCGTATTGTGCCACTTGTGATGGGGCGTTTTATAAAGGAAAGAAAGTCGCTGTCATCGGCGGCGGAAACGCCGCGCTTGAGGAAGGTGTCTACCTGACAAAGTTTGCATCTGAAGTCTATATTGTTCATCGCCGAAAAGAATTCAGAGCTTCGCAGATCGCAGCCCAGAGGGCGAAAGAAAACCCGAAGGTTAAGTTTGTCCTGGATAGTGTTGTCCAGGAGATCGCCGGTAAGGATAAAGTACAAAAAATAATTCTTAAGAATGCCGGTTCCGGGGCTGTGGAAGAAATCGAGGTTGACGGTGTCTTTATTTATATCGGCACCGAACCAAATACCAAGTTTACGTCAGAATACTTTGAAGTCGATCAATATGGGTATATTATCACAGATGCTTTGCTGAAAACAAATATTACTGGGGTCTATGCGGCCGGAGATATCCGTAATACCCCTTTGAGGCAGGTTGCAACCGCAGTCGGGGATGGAGCGCTTGCGGCAGTTCAGGTTGAAAAGTTTCTGGCGAAAATGGAATAGAAACACGTAAAAATAATCAGACAATTATTACCATGTACAGACACTTTAGCAGTGTTTCTCCATATCCTATAACAAAAAGGAGGTATGGAGATGTACTTCGGAAGAAAATCCGGCTATATGAATCAGCCGCCGGCTGTAAATATGATGAATCAGCCTGATATGACCGGTATGATGAATCAGCCTGAGATGACTGGTATGATGAACCAGCAGGATATGATGGGCATGATGAACCCGGAAATGATGTCTCAGTATGAACAGATGGGTCCTGAAGGCATGTATGCGGAGCAGACGCAGTCAGGGTATACCTGCGATCCATGCGGCTGTACACCTTATTATGAACACATGGAGGTTCATAAGCCGCTGCCGGAAGTTTATGTCGTTCAAAAAGGGGATACCGTTTACAAAATTGCGCAGAGATATGGACTGGATTGGCGTGAACTTGCTGGGTATAACCATCTAGGCAATCCCGATCTTATCTATCCCGGTGAAAGACTTTTTATTCCTCCCAGATATTAAGTGAATCATGTTCCCGCGTCAGGTGCGGAGGACAAAACCGGCAGCCGGATACACATTCAGGGCTCTTAAGGTGCACACATTCCGGCTGCCGTCTTTCTCATGAATTTTCTAGTGAATGCCGATAAACATGGGCATTTTTAATCATTATGATGATTGGTGGATGGAATGAATACGACATATAAGGAAGAATGCGCTTCTCCTCTTCTTGCAGCGCCAAAGACAAAATTTACATTGAATGCTTTCGTTTAATTGGGGGAGAATAGATTCAAGCTCACAGATCTTAGCAAGGTGGTTTTTATTTAATTGCCATCGATAGTTAAGATTATGTGAGCTTTTGATGTTTTGGATCTTATCAACTTGAAAACATATGGTAAAATAGAAGCAGAGCATCATGACAGGAAAGGAACAACACCGTGAAAAAAACGAAGCAGTATTTTTACCGGGAGTGGGTTATCTATGGCCTGCTCATCGGTTTGAGCGTTTTAATATTAGGAAGACTGTTTTACCTCCAGGTTATCAATTCCGCAGAGTTAAAGGCCAGAGGTGCGGATTTCCAGGCGATAAGACAGACCATGCTTTATGAGCGGGGAACCATTATGGATGCACAGGGCAATGTGCTGGCGAAAAGTGTGCCGGTGAAGGATGTCTATGCCGATCCGAGAATGCTGGATAAATCCATTGCCAAGGATAAAACGCTGACAAGCGAACAAATATTACAAAAAAAAGAAAAAATCGCTGAAAATATTGCGGCCATTTTGGGGGAAGATAAAAATGATATTCTTACCCTACTGCGAAAAGACTTGGCATGGGTCAGCCTGAAACGGCAGGTAGATATCAGTACGGCGGAAAAAATTAAAGAACTTGATATTCAAGGGATCGGCTTCAGTGATAATTATAAAAGAAGCTATCCGGCAGGGGAGATGGGAGCGGCGATCCTTGGTATTGTCAATATGGCTGGAGACGGGGTTGAAGGTCTGGAGTATTCCTACAACGCCGAGCTTAAAGGGGAAGCAAATCTAGAGAATCCGGTAGAAACGGATCAAAACAATGAGATTCAGGATAATGTACAGTCAGGGGACAATTTAACCCTGACCCTCGATTCCACCATTCAGCATCTCATTGAACACGAACTGGATGATATTGTCGCAGAAACCAAGCCACAGAGAGCGGTTATCCTGGCCATGGATCCCAAGACCGGCAAAATACTCGGTATGGGCTCCAGACCGTCCTATGATCCGAGCAACTATGCCTCCACCAAACCGGATCAAAGGAAAAACCTGGCCATCAGCATGATTTATGAACCCGGGTCCACGTTTAAAATCATCACCGGATCGGCAGCACTCGAAGAAAATGCCATTAATACGACCCAACTCTTCAAAGATCCGGGCTATTGGGTTGTCGGGGGCCGCAGGATCACAAACTGGGATTCCGACAAAAAGGCGCATGGCAACATTACTTTCGTCGATGGCATGAAGCTGTCTTCCAACGTTGTACTTGCCCAGGTCGGACAAAAACTAGGCAGAGACCTATTCTATACATACTTAAAGTCTTTTGGCTTCGGAAGTCTGACAGATATTGATATTTCCGGTGAAGAAAGGGGCCTTTTGATTGACAAGAGCAGGGTCAAAAGCCTTGAACTGGCGACCATGTCGTTCGGTCAGGCCAACCTTGTCACCCCGATCCAGCTCTTAACGGCGATCTGTGCGGTGGCCAACGGAGGCCAGCTCATGCAGCCGTATATTGTAGAAAACATTAAGAATAAGGACGGGGAGATCGTCAGTAAAACCCAGCCGAAGATTGTCCGTCAGGTTATTTCCAAGACAACCAGCAAGACCATGAGCGATATCCTCGTGAGTGTCGTAGACAGCGGTACCGGAAGCCGGGCTAAAATTCCCGGTATCAAAGTTGCCGGCAAAACGGGAACAGCCCAGAAAATTGATCCTGAAACCGGGAAGTACTCGGATACCGATTATATCGTCTCTTTTGTCGGCTATGCTCCGGCCAACGATCCAAAGATCGCCGTACTGGTCGTTATTGATACACCGCATGCACCGGTCATCCAGGGGGGAACACTCGGTGGACCACGCGTTAAAAATATTATCGAGGGCACTTTACAATATTATGGCGTGCCGGTTTCCGCTGAGACCCCGAGTGATCTTACCAAGGTTGACCCTGACGTTCTGGCGGAGCAAGCGGCCGCGAAAAATGGTAATACGGAAGCAGACAAGAACAGTCCCCCTGCCAGACAGGCTGGAGAAGGCGAAGTGCTTGTACCAGATCTGAAAGGACTGACCATCAGACAAGCCGGCGAATTACTAGGAAAACTGGATTTGCGCTATGAATTTGGCGGCAGCGGCCTCGCCTATAAGCAGTCACCGGAGGCCGGCAAAGTTGTCAATCGGGGAGATACGATCGAAGTTCTGTTTGGGACAGGTGAGTAGCTTCGATTGAGGGCTAACAGGGTACTAAGGAAAGGAAGATGCACGTGTTAAAAAATTCCTTCGAGCTTGCGCGGGAACTTACCTGTTCGTTGACGGAAATGACAGGTGTTTCCGGATATGAACAGGGTTTAAAAACAACACTTCAGGATATTTTTGCGCCACTATCGACAGAGACTTTCTCTGATTTTATCGGCAATTTCTATGCGGTTAAGAAAGGAGAGCACAGCGGGAAACATTCCGTAATGCTCGCTGCCCATATCGATGAGATCGGGTTGATGATCACCCATATTGATGAAAGAGGATTTTTACACTTTGCCACGCTCGGCGGAATTGACCAGAGAACCTTGCTTTATCAGGAAATCCTGGTACACGGAAAGGAAGATCTGCGTGGCGTAGTTTGCCTGGGATCTTCCCACAAGGACAGCAAGAAGCGGCAGACCCTCGATATAGAGGACCTGGTGATCGATATCGGTTTTAATGATGCAGCGGCAGCTCAAATGGTTAAACCGGGAGATATCGCCAGCATCAAAAGGGGCCCGCTGCAGCTGCTTAACGACAGAATATCCGGCAAAGCGCTTGACGACAGAGCTGGAGTCGCAGTACTGGCGGTATGCCTGAACGAACTGATGGGTATGAAACATCAGCATGATGTGGTAGCGGTCGCTACGGTTCAGGAGGAAGTGGGTTTAAGAGGAGGGCTTACCAGCTCGGAGCGGCTTTTGCCGTCGCTGGCAGTTGCCGTTGATGTGACGCATGCCCAAACGCTGGATACCAAAAGTCAGGTTTCCGCTGAACTGGCGAAAGGACCGGTGATCAGTCTAGGCCCGAATATCCATCCCTGGGTCTACGCCAGGCTCTCCGACAGTGCGCAGCAGAACAGGATTGTCTGTCAGCGGCAGGCAGTTCCAGGAGCGACAGGCACCGATGCCAGAGTGATTCAGCTGACCGGTTACGGCATACCGACCGGGTTGGTGTCCATACCTCTCCGGTATATGCATACATCCGTCGAGACGGCCTCGCTGCAGGATATTGTTGAATGCGGCAAGCTGCTGGCGTATTTCATTACATCGTTGCCGGAAGAATTGGAGGAAATCTAACATGCTGTTAAAAGAATTATCTGAGCTTAACGGCGTATCCGGTAATGAAAAGACTGTCAGGGATTTTATCCTGGAACATCTTAAAGACCGACTCCAAGAAAATTTGAATTCGTGCAGGACGGATCATATAGGAAACCTGCTGGTAGAGAAGAAAGGGGCCGGCAAAGAATTCGGTGAAAATTTGCCAAAAGTCCTGGTCTGCGCCCATATGGATGAAATCGGCCTGATGGTTACGGAAATTACTACGGATGGCTATCTGAAGTTTCAGACCGTCGGCGGTGTTGAACCGGGAATTTTGATTGCCAAGACCGTCGTATTCGACAGCGGTCTGCAAGGCGTCATCGGTTTGAAAGCCGTTCATTTGCAGAAAACGGAGGAAAGAAAAAAAATCCCGGATATCGAGGATCTCTACATCGATATCGGGGCATCTTCCAAGGCAGAAGTAGAAAATGTTGTGAAACTGGGCGATTACGTCACGTTCCCAACAGTATTTGAAGAGATTGGTTCAGGACTGTACAAAGGCAAGGCCCTTGATGACAGGGTAGGCTGCGCGGCGGTCATAGAGCTCTTAGAACAGGATTATCCCTGTGATCTGACAGCTGTATTCACAGTACAGGAGGAGGTTGGCCTGCGCGGATCGAAAGTGGTAAGCAATTATCTTCAGGCAGATCTGGCCCTGGTTGTTGAGGCGACAGGCGCTGCAGATTTTACTGAATCCGAACGGGAAAACTGGATTGTCACACTAGGAAACGGTCCAGCCTGTTCGCTGATGGATTCCGCAACCGTCTATAGACCTGGACTCGTCCAAAAAGTGATGGCTGCAGCTGCAAAAAATAATATTCCGCTCCAATTCAGACAAGGGGCTGCCGCGGCCAATGATGCAGGAAATATCCATCAGGCCGGTATCGGCATACCTACGATTACACTCAGTGTACCGTGCCGGAATATCCATACGATGAGCTCCATTATTTGCCTAAAAGACTATCAGCACTGTATACAGCTTCTTCAATGCATTTTAAACGACATTCACGATTTCTTAAATTTTAATATTTCTTAATATAGTCTGAGGACCACAGTTCGGTGAAAAGCGAAGCTGGATGCGGAGCGCGGCTCTTTGCGCCAAGGATGGCATAAGAGCCGAAAAGCGGTATTGTGGGCCTCGAACTTACCCGAGAAAATACATCTAATGGAATCCCTGATAAGAAGTAGGAGGCTCTTTATGACAGATACAAAACCTTTAGACTCTTTAGATTTCACCTTACTTCAGCAGCTCACCCAGACTTTTGGTCCTTCAGGCCAAGAACATAACGTTGCGGCGCTGATTTTAGACCAGACAAAAAATGATGCTGATACCGCTTATACGGATACGTTGGGTAATCTGATTGTCAGAAAAAAAGGCCAGGGAAAGAAAATGATGATTGCCTGCCATATGGATGAAGTCGGCATCATGGTTACCCATATCAATAAGCAGGGCTATCTGTATTTTGCACCGGTTGGCGGTTTACGAGATCATGTTCTGCTCGCGCAGCGCTTTGTTTTTGCCAACGGAACAGTAGGTGTCGTCAGCCGTGAAGAGAAAAAGAAGCCGGATGAAAATTCACCGGAACGGCTGTTCCTCGATCTTGGAGCAACCAGTGAACAAGAGGCCAGAACGATGGTTCGGGAAGGCGATATGGCCGTATTCTCCGGAGCTTATCATGAGACCAAAGACTGTATGATCTCCAAAGCGCTGGATAACCGGGCAGGCTGTTTTATCGCCTTGGAAGTATTGAAAAGAGTCAGCAGCCAGAATGATTTGTACTTTGTGTTTACTGCCCAGGAAGAAGTAGGCGCGCGCGGAGCAAAAACAGCCGCCTACGCGCTGGAACCGGATCTCGCTTTGAATATCGATACGACGTTCAGTTTTGATATGCCCAGGGAATACGAGGTGCCGCGGACTTCTCTGAATAAAGGTATTGCGATTAAAGTGATGGACAGATCGATCGTCGTATCTCCCCAAATTAAAAACTGGATGGCCGAAATCGCCAAACAGCACGAGATACCCTATCAATGGGAAATCATTACAAAAGGAGGTACCGATTCCGGACCAGTTCACCTGACCAAAGGCGGGATCCCTACCGGGGGCTTGGCTGTTCCAGTCCGGCATCTGCATACGCCAGGGGAAATTGCGTCTAAAAACGATATTAGATCCGGTATATCGCTGTTGCTTGCCTTACTTGAATAAGAGAGAGTAGGAATAACATGAAAGATAAAATCAAACAAATCCTGAATCAGATTCAGGACAGTCAGATTTCAATCGATGAAGGCTTGCAGCAGCTTGAGCAGATGTACAGCTGTGACATGGGCTATGCGCGTTTGGATACTCACCGTCAGTATCGTAAGGGGTTTCCGGAAGCAATCTTTTGTCCGGGCAAAACGACAGACCAAATTGTTCAGATTGCCAAAAAACTGCATGAGGTTTCCGATCAGAACGTACTCGCAACAAGGGCCGGCAGGGAAGTCTATGAGGCCGTCTGCCGGGAGATCCCGTCGACTGAGTTCAATGAAACCTCCCGCACGATTGTGATCAGAAAAGGGGTTCAAAGGTCTGTTGGCAATATCCTCGTTGTGAGTGCAGGTACTTCAGATCTGCCAGTTGCCGAAGAGGCAGCTGTAACCGCGGAAGCTATGGGCAATAAGGTCGAACGCATGTATGATACAGGCGTAGCAGGTCTTCACCGACTATTGTCCCAATCGGAGCGGCTGCAGCAGGCCAAGGTGCTGATTGTTGTCGCCGGGATGGACGGCGTGCTGCCAAGTGTTGTCGGTGGACTGGCCGCCAGTCCGGTCATCGCGGTCCCAACAAGTGTCGGTTATGGCGCGAATTTTGGCGGACTCGCCCCTTTGCTTACCATGCTGAACAGCTGCTCGGAAGGAATCGGCGTTGTTAATATTGACAACGGGTTTGGAGCCGGGTATCTGGCTTCGCTGATTAATCAGGCGGGAATATAACCAGACCTAAAAAATAAAAGAATTTGTAAAATTATTGCGATAATTATCTTAGTCTTAAATGGAGGAAGGAGGGGGAATCATGGGAAGCAGCGGAATGGATATTCTGTTATTCTTTACAATCTATTCTTTTTTAGGCTGGATGCTGGAATCGGGGTTTGCCTGCATCGTCCATGGAAAATTTATCAACAGGGGCTTTTTAGCCGGATTCTTTTGTCCGCTTTATGGTTTCAGCGCTGTTTTAGTGCTTCTTTCTTCCGAATGGGCGAGTTCCGTCTTTGGAAGCTCACCGGCCGCAGTACTGATCAGTATTTTGATGGCTGTCCTGGTTGTTACCGGATTGGAATATCTGACGGGGTTTCTTCTGGAAAAAATATTTCACTACAAATGGTGGGACTACAGCAATAAAACCGCCAATCTAAAGGGGTATATCTGTCTGGAATATTCTGTACTCTGGGGTTTGCTGGCCTTTGTGCTGCTCCAGTATGTTCATCCGGTCATTTCTGCAAGGGTATTCTTGATACCGGTGGAAGTCAAGGCGTATCTGGTCATTGCGTTTGTTGTCTACTTTTTCGCAGATACAGTGAAATCTGTCGGCGATGCGCTGAATCTCAGGGAAGTCATTCTGAATTATGCCAACGTCCCCGTAATCAAATATCGAGAAAAGGTATTGAAATACAAACGGTTTTTTCTGGCTTTTCCACTCCTGATGGTTTTGAATGCGGGTATCATTAACCGTGATGTAAGGAGCATCCTGAATGAAAGGCTTAACAAAATTAAGATCGAACTTAAAGACAGGTTTCAGTGATTTCGATGAATACCGGGACTGTATTCAGGAATTGATCATTAACGAAAAACTGTATGTCATGGAGAAGTATATTCATCATAAGCATATTACCTGTCTGGAACACAGCTTTTCCGTGTCCTACACCAGTTTTATTCTTTGCCGTAGACTGGGGCTCGACTTCCGGTCTGCGGCGCGGGGCGGACTCCTGCACGACTTTTTTCTGTATGACTGGCATACGACGAAACCGGAAAAGGGGTTGCACGGATTTACCCATCCGTCAGCTGCCCTGGAAAATGCCGGAAAGTATTTTATTTTGAATGATGTGGAAAAGGACATTATTGTCAAGCATATGTGGCCCTTAACTGTGAAACTGCCGCGCTATACGGAATCGTTTGTTGTCGCCTTCGCAGATAAATACTGCGCACTGTTTGAAATCATTATTCCAAGATCGGCGATAGCAAGGAAGGATTGTTTAAAAACGTTGATGATCACTAACCACAATTAGAGAGAAAATAATAAACCAGGATAGTATCTCATTAGGTTATCCTGGTTTTTTCATGCAGTAATCCTTGAAATTTCCTGAAAGATTTGTTCTTTTCTGGGGACGCTATGTTCATATGCAATTTCAAAACAAAAATGTGCGAATTAACATTTTAAAGCAGGAATATGTTCATTTACACGGAATATATATGTTTAAATAAACATTTGGAGGATGATATTTATGTCCGTTAAAGTAGCAATCAATGGTTTTGGCAGAATTGGAAGGCTTTGTATGAGAGCTTTCCTTGAATCTTCAGGGGATTTGGAAGTCGTTGCAGTCAATGATCTTGGCAAAGCAGATATGCTGGCGCATTTGCTGAAATACGATTCTACCCACGGTACACTGCCTTACGATGTTATCGTCGAAGATGGTGTGATGAAGGTCAAAGGAAGCACCATCAAACTTTTGGCCGAAAAAAACCCGGAAGAGCTGCCCTGGAAAGAACTGGGCGTCGATGTCGTGATTGAATCGACCGGAAGATTTGTGGACAGGGAAGGCGCAGGTAAACACCTGAAAGCAGGGGCTAAAAAGGTTGTTATTTCGGCACCCGGGAAAGATGAAGATCTCACGATTGTGATGGGTGTCAATGACGACAAATATGATCCGGCCAAACATCATATCATTTCCAACGCTTCTTGTACCACCAACTGCCTGGCTCCTGTTGCGAAAGTGATTATGAAAGAATTTGGCATCGAGCACGGAATGATGACGACAACGCACTCCGTAACCAATGACCAGAGAATTCTAGACTTTGAGCATTCTGACTGGCGCAGAGCCAGAGCTGCATTCCAATCAATGATCCCGACAACCACAGGAGCGGCAAAAGCTGTGGCCCTTGTTTTGCCGGAACTCAAAGGAAAGCTGAATGGTCTGGCAGTAAGAGTCCCGACACCGAATGTGTCTTTGGTCGATTTTGTTGTGAATGTCAGCAAAGCGACGACGAAGGAAGAAGTCAATGCCAAGCTTAAACAGGCTGCAGAAGGTGAGCTTAAAGGAATCCTTTCCTATAACGAACTCCCCCTTGTTTCGAGCGATTATAACGGCAATAATGCCAGTTCGATTGTTGACGGACTGTCCACAATGGTTATCGGGGATAAGATGGTCAAAGTCCTGGCCTGGTATGACAATGAATCCGGCTATTCGAACAGGGTGATCGATGTGATCAAGATGATGGCTGCCCGCGGGTTTTAATTAATATCTTGGGTAAATAACATTTTTAGTATCTCGGGCCTGTCTGCATGCCACAATTCCGCTTCCAGCCGTTGTGTCCTCCTTGACACAAACGGCTGCGCTACGCGTCCTGCTTCGCTTGACGCTGGAATTGTGGCACGCAGACAAAATCTGGAGTAATGTAGATGAATCTTTGCATGACAGTTTATTTTTCGTAGGCAAATTAAGTATGTCGTGTTAGCCAAATTCAGTAAGAGAGGGCGATATGATGCGAAGAACCAAGATCATTTGTACGATCGGTCCCGCCAGTGAGCATCCGGATAAGATCAGACAGCTGATTCAGTCCGGCATGAATGTGGCCAGACTTAACTTTTCTCACGGCAGTCATGAGGCGCATGGAAAAACAATTGTGAACCTCAGAGCTGCTGCAGAACAAACCGGTGTTAATCTGGGGATCCTGCTGGATACCAAAGGTCCGGAGATTCGTACAGGCTTGGTTCCTGAGCAAGGGGTCCATCTGGAAAACGGAAGCAGCTTTATGCTTGATCAGGATGAAAGCCTCGGTTCAGCTGAGCGGGTCTTTGTGACCTATCCGGATCTCTGGAGCGAGGTTGTGCCCGGAAATCATATTCTGCTGAGTGACGGGCTGCTTGACCTGGAAGTCACCTCAGCTGAGAATGGACAAATCACGACGATCGTCAGGAACGGGGGCCTGCTAAAATCCCAAAAAGGGGTCAATGTTCCCGGCGCCAGCATTCAGCTGCCGGCTCTCACGCTGAAAGATATCGAAGATATTCAGTTTGGGCTGCGAAACGGGATTGATTTTATCGCGGCTTCCTTTACCCGCAAGGCTTCGGATATTCTGGAAGTGCGGAAGGTTGTCGAGGAAGCGAACGCTGCGGTAAAGATTATCGCCAAGATTGAAAGTCATGAAGGCATACGTAATATCGACAGTATTTTGGAAGTTGCCGACGGTATTATGGTAGCCCGGGGAGACCTCGGCGTGGAGATCCCGGTGGAAGAAGTCCCAATTTTTCAAAAAGAGATTATTTGCAAATGCAATGCGTTGGGCAAAACAGTCATTGTAGCGACGCAGATGCTGGAATCGATGACGCACCAGCCGCGTCCGACCAGAGCAGAAGCAAGTGATGTTGCCAATGCAATTTTAGACGGCACGGACGCGATCATGCTCTCCGGTGAGACTGCAGCCGGTGAATTTCCGGTCGAAGCGGTACAGACAATGGATAAAATAGCGCACAAGGCTGAAGGGATATTTTTTAAGACCAGTGCCCCGTTGGAAAAAGGACGCAATATTGCCGACGCGATCGGTCATGCCAGTTATACCATAGCAGCGGATCTGAACGCGGCCGCAATCATTACGCCGACCCAGTCCGGCAAAACAGCCAGAATGATTTCCCGTTACCGGCCGAAGTCGTTGATCATCGCAACAACGCCTTATCCCGAAGTAGCGAGAAGCCTGACCCTCAGCTGGGGTGTTCATACCATCATTGTCCCGGAAAGTACAGGAACGGACCAACTGCTTTCCGTTGCCGTGACAAGATCTTTGGATCAGAAATTGATTCAAACCGGCGATGTTGTTGTGCTGACTGCGGGTGTCCCGGTCGGTAAAGTTGGCACGACCAATCTGATCAAAGTCCAGGTGGTCGGGAATGTGCTGGCAAGAGGTACAGGGATCGGACGAAGAGCTTATTCGGGGAAAGCAAGCAAAGCTAGCGATCCGGAGAAATTCAGCCAAGGGGATATTTTTATAGCACCTTTTACCGATGCCGAGCAGCTGCCGGTTATGGCGAAAGCCGGTGCAGTTGTGGTTGAACGCGGAGGACTGACCTCGCATGCAGCCATCGTTGCTTTGGAATATGGGATTCCGGCAATCGTCGGAGCGGATGATGCTGTACAGAAGATTCAGGAAGGTGTTTTAATTACTGTAGACGCCTTGTCCGGCGTTGTCTATGAGGGTTCCGTTGCAATACTATAAACAAAGAACTGGCAGATCTAATACCTTGTCATACTTAAATAAACTTTAATATGGCAATAGCATGAAATGCATATATAAAGCTGGAGGTGGGCAGTTGACAGCGGGCAGACAGGAAAAAATCAGATATTTGCTCCAAAAACACGGGCATTTGACGGTAGCGGAACTGGCTGCTGAGTTTAATGTTTCCGAAATGACCATACGCCGTGATCTTAAACAGCTTGCTTTGATGGGCTTGATTCAGCGGGAACACGGCAAAGCCGTTTATCCTCAAAACCCTCAAATTAAGAATACCGTCTTTACTACGCGGATCGGCGAAGCCCAAAGTGAAAAGCTTAGCATTGGCCGAGCAGCTGCTGGTCTGATTAATGAAGGAGAATCCGTAATTCTAGATTCCGGAACGACGACACTGGCGATTGCGCTCGCCCTTGACATAAAATGCACGGTTGTAACGAATTCCCTTGCCGTTGCCGAAATACTCAGTATGCGTGAAGATATCACGACCGTCTTAACAGGCGGGGAAGTGCAAAGCACGACCTATTCGCTGCTGGGGCCGATGACCAGGGAAAATCTAGATGGTTTCTATGCGGATAAACTGTTTCTGTCGGCGACAGGCATCAGCACGGAAAAAGGTCTTTCGACATCGAGCATGATTGAATCCGAAGTCAAACAGGCCATGATTACTTCGGCCAGGGAAGTTATTCTTGTCGCTCACAGTGCGAAACTTGGTCATATTCTCTACCATACATTTGCTAAATGGGAAAAAGTGAATCAATTTATCACAGATGCTGGAGCTTCTCCGGAACAAATAAAAAGAATTGAACAATATGGTGTAAAAGTCACGCTTACTTCTCCCTGAGCATTACTTTTCTTATACGCTAGCACCGAATATTGCACCGGTAATCATCGGGATCAACCAGATAACCCACACAAGAATACTGAATTTATGAAATTTACCAATCATTTGCTCATTGTTTTTCATCAAGACGACTGTTGCCCAAATGGCATGAAAAAACATAATGATAATCGCCGCGAGACCGGTGAGACCATGAAAAGTGAATTGAAGCAGGCCTCCTACCATAAGTCCCATTGCCCCAGTTCCAATGGTATCGCAGATCAGGCCGCAATAAAAGGTTATGACATGCCACCATTTCAGTCTGCGTTGAAAATGCTCGCTCCAGACGCCGATGCTGTAAATCAGTAAAGCTAAAGAAATGAAAACCATTCCGATTAAACCATACGTACTCATTAATAATCCTCCTGTATGATCCAGTTAATGCTACTTTGTAACTATCATATCAGAAAGAGGTAAAAATGGTAATATGTAATGATTGCCCATCTCTCGCAATCATTTTTTTTATCTGCGCAGAAGGGAACTTGTCCTTCGTTGTAGAAAATTATATAGCAGTTCAGAATTCAGGAGGAAATTAATGAATCAGCCACAATTCTTTGCAGGACAAAAACTTAATTTTACGACTAACTCCGAATTGTTTCACGACATCTATACTGCAGAAATAAAGAATGTATTCCCTGACCGCTTGGAATTGGCAATCACTTTACATAAAGGTTATCTGCTGCTGATCCCGATTGGTACCGTGATACGCTGGCTGGTTTCCGATTCGAAAATCGTCCTTACATCCGAAGTGATTTCCCGGCAGCCGGCTCAGCAGAGCTGGTGCGTTACGATTCCAACTGTCCAGAGACAGCAAAAAAAATCCAGAGTCATTGCGATCGGCAGCGGTAAGGGAGGAGTTGGTAAAACTTCACTCGCTATCAATTTGAGTATGGCTTTAAGCCAGCTTGGTAAAAGAGTCATTATCCTTGATGCCGATATTGGGATGGCCAATGTCGAATTATTGTTGAAATTGAATAATCCGCTGAACCTTACCCATGTCCTGAAAGGCGAGTGCACCTTAAAGGACATTCTGACTCCCGGTCCGGGAGGAATTAAGCTTCTGCCGGGTTCAAGTGGCATTTCATCATTAACAAATCTCAGTCCTCTTCAGTTTAACCGTATCATATCCGGATTTGCGGATCTGGAAGGTGAATGCGATATCTTTCTGATCGATACCGGAGCAGGTATTTCGGAAGTCGTACTTAAATTTTTGGAGGCTGCGGATGACCTGCTGCTGGTTACCACCACAGAACCGCACGCGATGATGGATACATACGGACTGACCAAAGCGCTGGCGTACCGCAATTCGAATATCCGTCCTTACCTGGTGATCAATCGCTGTGAAGATGAAGCCGAAGCGATAAAGTGCTGTGAAACATTTAAGAAAGCTTCGTCCAAATATCTCAAGCTGCAGCCGGAACTGCTTGGCTGGATTTACGATGACAAAAAAGTCACAAAATCCTTAAAGAGTCAAAACCCCTTATTTTTATCCCAGCCTAATTCTGAATATGCAGTTCAGGTCCTCAGCATCGCCAAAACGCTTCTTGGGAAAAGAGTCACCCATGAAAGGTCCACGGGAATTTTGTCCTTTATCAATAAAATTAAAAGAAATTTTGCCTAGAATATAAGGAATTTCTCAAGGAATAAACGTGTGAGCCAATGAATTGGAAAATTCCTGTATTTTCTTAAGGCTTAATTAATGGTATGATATAGCAGTGTACGAATGACAAGCTAAGGGAGGCGAGAATGATTAGTAGAAAGATAAACAAAAATTATCTGGACAAAATCATACAAAAATTTAAAAAAGTGAATACTGCAGAGGCTTTGGCTAAGCAAGCAAAAAAAATAAAATTTGGCATCGTGAACTTAGCAAATAAAATCGAATATAAAGAAATTTTTTCGAAGACGGCAGCAAAGATTAAAAATATTTCCTGGAAATCTCCAAAGACGATCGGGATCACCGTGCTGGCTTTGGCAGTGATTTTCAGTGGTTGTTTTTATTTTAGCTCGACAACTCCGGCAGTAGGTATTGTTGTAAACGGTAAAAACATTGGTTATGCAGCAAGTAAGTCTGAGGCTAAACGACTGGTTCAAGAGATTCTTACCCAGCAGGGGAACGCAGCCGGAACCGTTGCTCAGACCAGCGATACCATAGAATATAAAAGTCTAAGATTAAAGAATGAAGATTATACCGGGCCGGTGTCTAAAGATGTTTTGGCAAATGCCATTAAGCCGTACGTCAATGGCTATGGGCTACAGGTGAATGGCAAAGTCGTGGTTGTTTTAGCCAACGAACAAGACATCAATACTTTGTTGAAAAAGTATGAGGATTATCAGACGAAGCCTTCGAAAAATAATACTGTTTCTTCAGTTAAAATTGTCGAACCGGTCTCCAAAATTGCATCAAAGGTTCACCCGAGTGAAGTCAAGACAGTTGATGCCGCTTTGGAAATCTTGGTTAAAGGCGATGTGGCAGAAACCACGTATACCATTCAAGAAGATGATTCTTTATGGCTGATTGCCCGTAAGAACAATATGCTGACAGACGAAGTGATTGCTGCTAACCCGGGATTTACTGAAGACTCAGTAATTCAGCCAGGACAGAAAATCAAGCTTGTTCAAACAAAGCCTTACCTTACAGTACGAAGTGAAGGTACGAAAGTAGTCAGTGAGGTTGTTCCGTTTGATGTGCTTTCCAAGACGGACAGCAGTCTCGGCTACGGCAAGAGTATCATCAAGCAGGCGGGTAAAGATGGTGAAAAGGCCGTTACATATTCGTATGTTGAGGAAAATGGTAAAATGATCGAAAAGCAGGTTGTCAAGGAAGAAGTCGTCAATAAACCTGTAAATCAGATTGTTGCTAAAGGACCTGGCCGCTCAATTGTCTATGTTGGGACATCCCGCGGATCCGGCAGTATCTCCGGTTTAAGCTGGCCCATCAGCGGAGGTATTACCTCCTATTATGGTTCTCGTCATGGCAGCTTCCATACTGGAATCGACATTGATGGAGTTACCGGCCAGCCCTATTATGCGGCTGCTTCCGGCACCGTTGTAGAAGCAGGATGGGATGGCGGATATGGATACTGCATCATGATCGATCATGGTAATGGCGTATCTACCCGGTATGGTCACTCATCCAAACTATTTGTCAGTGTCGGACAAACTGTATCGAAAGGCCAAAACATCGGCAATGTAGGCTCAACCGGCAATTCAACAGGATCACATTTGCATTTTGAAGTAATCATTAACGGCAGTACTGTAAATCCTTTGAACTATCTCTAAAACAGGAATAAAATAGCGCTTGGACAAGCGCTATTTTTTTTAACTGTCTAGGTTATCGAAAAGCTGTACATTTTCCGATAGATCGAAGTGCAACCTAAGTTTTCTAAAAAACTTGACAAATAGGATGTAATTGGTAGGATTATTTATAATATCTTTTTTTGGATGGAGTGATAGCATGCCATTTCAGATCGTAGTAGACAGCGCTTCAGATATGCCAAGAGATCTAGCTGAAAAACTTGGGATTGTTGTTGTCCCGATGCCGGTAAATATTGATGGGGTTACCTATGCTGAAGGGATCGATATTTTTCCGGACAAGTTTTACGCTAACTTCAAAGACTATAAAGAACTCCCGAAGACTTCGCAGCCTAATTTGAATCTCTTAAAGGACGCCTACGAAAAAGTATTGGCTGAAGGTAAAGAGGTCATTGCCATACACCTGTCTTCCGGCTTAAGCTCAACTTGTCAAACGGCAGTGATGGTGCGGGAAATGTGCAGCGCTTCGGAGAAAATACATATCATCGACAGCCTTGGTGCATCTTTGGGATTTGGACTGCAGGCCATACTTGCGTCAGAAATACTGAAGCATACCGATACCTGGCAGGAGATTGAACCGCAAATCATGGAGATTAAAAATAAAATGCGGTACATTTTTACCATTGATACGCTGGAGTACCTTGTGAAGGGCGGAAGATTAAGCAAAACAGCCGGATTCGTCGCCGGACTTTTGGATGTCAAACCGATCCTGCACATGAATACGGAAGGAAAAATTGACGTATTTAACAAAGTCAGATCCAGAAAAGCTGCGATCCGCAAGCTTATTGAAATCATGAAAAATGAGATCGTTGAAGCAGAAAAGCAAGTGATCGGAATTTCTCATTCGGCATGTTTGGAAGAAGCCAAAGCCCTGGCTGAAGAAATCAAAAATACACTGCCGGTCAAAGACGTAATTATTAGTGATATTGGCTGTGTTGTAGGCAGTCATGTCGGACCGGGAACGCTGGCACTTTACTACCAGTCCGTTCCGAAGATGTAATAGAGGATTGATTGAATACATGTCGAACAAAATCAATAAGAAAGTGTGTACGATTTCGTATGGCTGTCAAATGTCCGAGCGGGATGCCGAGACCTTGACGGCCATTTCGGAAAAAAACGGGTACGCGCGCACCGAGAACCCTGAACAAGCCGATTTGATTATCATTAATACCTGCTGCGTCAGAGAAAGCGCCGAAAATAAAATTATTGGCAAAATCGGTCAATTGAAAAAACTGAAAGAAAAAAAACCGCAGCTCAAGATTGCGGTTGCCGGATGCATGATTCAACAGCCCGGCCTTCTGGAAAAACTCCAAAAAAGAGCCCCTCATGTCGATATCTGGACAGGGACCTTTGATCATCATCAATTTGAAGGTTTGCTGAGAACAGCGGATCAGGGCGGAAAAGCCTCGCTTGTTTCCGAGGCGGCCTGTGAAACCACTGAGGTTGTTCCTTTGGCTGAAAAAGGAAAGCTTCGCACCAATGTCAACATCATGTATGGCTGTGACAATTATTGTGCCTATTGCATTGTTCCTTATGTCAGGGGAAGGGAACGCAGCCGGCCGATGGACGTCATTCTGGACGAAATCAGGACACTTGTTGAAAATGGCTGCAGTGATGTGACCTTGCTTGGCCAGAATGTCAATTCCTACGGGAAAAAAGACGGTTTTGCCTATGATTTTTCCGATTTGCTGACTGAAATCGATCAAATCGAAGGGCTTTACCGAATCCGGTTTATGACCTCTCATCCGAAAGATTTCAGTGATAAGCTGATCGAGACGGTAGCCCGCGGTGAGCATATCTGTGAACACTTCCATCTGCCATTCCAGGCCGGAAGCAATCAAGTGCTGGCGGCAATGAACAGAGGGTACACCAGGGGATATTATCTGGAAAGAATTGCGCGTATTCTGGAAATTGTGCCCGAGGCCCGATTGACAACCGATATTATTGTTGGGTTTCCCGGAGAAACGGAAAAAGATTTTGAACTGACGCTTGATCTTGTCAATACAGTGCCTTTCAACCAGGCTTTTACCTTCATGTTTTCCAAACGGTCCGGGACAGCGGGGGCGTTGCTTCAGGATCAGGTTCCGCTCGATATCAAGAAAAACCGTCTGCAGAGACTGATGGCGCTTCAAAATTCTCAGAGTCTGAGCTGGCGCCAGAAAATGATTGGCAACCGCTATGAAATTCTGGTGGAAGGACCCAGTAAGTCGGATCCTAAATATTTAACAGGCCGTACCAGAGGAAATGAGATTGTTGTATTCGAAAGCAGGGAGGACTTGGTTGGTTCACTTGTTTCGGTTACAATCAGATCTGCAAATTCCTGGACGCTTTTTGGGGAGCTAAGTGAACCATGAATACACCCATGCTGCAGCAATATCAAGAGATAAAGAACAGGGTACCGGATACGATCCTGTTTTTCAGGCTTGGCGATTTTTATGAAATGTTTGGCCAGGATGCCGAGACCGCTGCTCCGGTTCTGGAAATTGTGCTAACGGCGCGGGACGCAGGCAAGGGCCAGAAAATACCCATGTGCGGAGTTCCGCATCATGCCGTGGACGGTTATCTTCTGAAATTGGTCGCTGCCGGATTTAAAGTTGCCATTTGTGAACAAATGGAAGATCCTCAAGCCAGTAAAGGAATTGTCAAAAGAGACATTGTCCGGATTGTGACGCCGGGTACGCTGGACAGTATCAGCTCGGAAACAAAGAACAACTTTCTGGCGTGTGTCTATAAGGAGAAAACGTGGGCGCTCGCTTATCTCGACATCACAACGGGTGATTTCCGGATCATGGAGACGCCTTCCATTCAGATCCTGCAGGCAGAATTAAACCGTATTGCACCTTCCGAACTTATCCTGTCCAAGGACGTTGCGATGCTGTCCAAACTATTTACGGATTATTATTTGACAGCGATCGAAAAAAATTTGTTCCTGAGGACGGCTGAACTTAGTGAAAGATTTAAGAAGCAGGCAGAGCTTTTGCAGCAAATGCCGGTTGCCTGCAAAGCTGCCGCCGGACTTTGGCAGTATATCAGTCAGAATATCCCCAACTCGGGACAGGAACATATCCTGCGCATTTCGGTGAGCCAAAGCAGTACGGCAATGGTTCTCGACAAATGGACTAGAAGGAATCTTGAACTTGTCGAATCACTGCGAACCAGCGATGAGAAAGGGACCTTATTTTCCACCCTGAATTTAACCAAAACAGCCTTTGGAGCCAGACTGCTCAGAAACTGGGTGCAGCAACCCTTACGCGATCCTGAAAGCATTAATGAACGACTGGCTTCTGTCGAAGAGTTAACACGGAATACTTTTTTACGCCAAGATATACAAAAAGCTTTGACAACAGTGTATGACCTGGAAAGGCTGCTTGGCAAACTGTCCCTCGGCAAAGCAAGTCCCCGGGATCTGCTGGCGTTGGGCAGCACGTTATCCTGCCTGCCTACGGTCAGGGATTGCATCACTGACAACGGTTCTCAGAAGTTAGCTAAATATCTGCCATCCCTGGCAGGACTTGATGACCTTGCGCAGGAACTGCTTGCGGCCATAAACCCTGAAGCACCATACTCTCCGAAGGACGGAAATATTATTCAGAACGGCTATTCAGCAGAAATTGACAGTTTGCGGGCGATATCGTCCGGCGGCAAAGAATGGATTGCCCGCCTGGAAAATCAGGAAAGAGAACGCACCAGAATCCGTTCGTTGAAGATCGGCTTTAATAAGAACTTTGGGTACTTTATTGAAATCACCAATGCGAATGCTCATTTGATTCCGGATGATTATCAGCGAAAACAGACGCTGGTCAATGCCGAGCGATTCATCACCCCGGAATTAAAAGAATACGAGCAGCGCGTCCTGACTGCGCAGGACAGGCTCAGTGATCTCGAATATCAGCTGTTTTCTGTGCTTCGGGACAAGGTTCTGGCTTGTTCGCTGCTGATCATTAACGCTGCCCAGTCGTTGGCTGAAATCGATGTTTTTGTCTCCTTGGCCGGAGCCGCCATTCAAAACAATTATGTCAAACCGGAAATACGCTCCGATGGGATCATTCATATTGTTGAGGGACGGCATCCGGTTGTGGAAAGAATCTGTGATACGTTTGTTCCGAATGATACGCATCTTACCCGTAATAAACACCTTGCACTGATTACCGGCCCCAATATGGCCGGGAAATCGACCTATATGCGCCAGGTAGCCCTGATCGTTTTAATGGCCCAGATCGGCAGCTTCGTGCCGGCTCAGAAGGCCGCCATTTCGATCGCCGACTGTATTTTTACCCGGGTAGGAGCTGCCGATAACCTGGCAGCAGGGCAAAGTACATTTATGGTCGAAATGAACGAAGTCGCCCATATTCTTAAAAATGCCACGGCGGACAGTTTAATTATTTTGGACGAAGTCGGCAGAGGAACAGCAACGTTTGACGGTCTCAGTCTGGCCTGGGCGATTGCCGAGCACCTGGTCGAAACCCCCGACATTAAAGCCAAAACATTATTTGCGACACATTACCACGAGCTAACCGAATTGGAAGAACGTTATCCTGAAGTTTTTAATCTGCATGTGGCTGTTAGGGAACAGGGGGACGACGTTGTTTTCCTGCATAAAATACTTCCCGGCAAAG
The DNA here is from genome assembly GCF_001707455.1 of Dehalobacter sp. TeCB1. Classification (NCBI taxonomy): domain Bacteria; kingdom Bacillati; phylum Bacillota; class Clostridia; order Eubacteriales; family Desulfitobacteriaceae; genus Dehalobacter; species Dehalobacter sp. TeCB1. The sequence goes on from NZ_MCHF01000016.1 coordinate 39,171, forward strand.
CTGACCGGAGCTATGGCCTTCATGTGGCGAAGATTGCTGGCCTTCCGCCCCATCTCTTAAAAAGAGCGGCCATCATTCTCGGTGAACTCGAAAATTCCCCGACCCAGCGCAAGATAGTGAAAGCTGTTGATGCCAATATGCTGCAGCCGTCGCTGTTTGATACCCAGAGCACGCATCCGATATTCAAGGAGCTTGAAGAGCTGGATCTGGATAATCTTGCACCGCGTCAGGCGATGGATTACTTGTATGATCTTATTAGCCGAGTTAAGGCTACGAAGATTATTTAACGGCATTTCTGTGTGTTATTGTGTAATATCGTAATGAGGTCTTTGTGCATTCTATAAATCAGTTATTATGTTGTGGCCTTTTTTGAAAGAACTAATCACATTTGGGGCCTGTCTGTGTGCCACAATACCGCTTTCGGCTATTGCGCCCTCCGTGGCGCAAAAAGCCGCGCTGCGCACTCCATGCTCCGCTTGTCGCGGAACTGTGGCACCCAGACTGATAATAAGCATGTTAGGGTAGTTTTCTTGCCAGAATGTGTCTTAATGTAGATTCCATTTAATGAATGATTTCTGATATCTTTGAGAAAGCATAACAGTCTAGAAGTAATCTGTCTAGAGTGGGATATAGACGTTAGACGCCATAACTATTTAAAGAAGAGGATAATAAAGTTGTTAAAGTTAGCTGAAAAAAGTTTAGATTGGGCAATGTTACACATTGAGAATTATGGGGATACTGATATTTTCCCAATTCCATTCGAATTTGAGGCTATTCGGAATCGATGGAACCAGGACATTCGGCCATGGTTAAGAGGCCAAGATATCTTACAATGGATTCCCAGACCGTATAGGAGATGTCTTACTCCTAAACATAGATATGGCTTTCGCATAGCAACTCAATTAGATCCTTTAGAATCAATTGTTTTTACCGCGCTAGTTTTGGAAATTGGGAAAGATATTGAAGCGGCACGAATTCCAAAGGAAGAAAATATTGCTTTTTCACATAGATTTGCCCCAAAAGTAAGTGGAAAAATGTATGATGTTAAGTATACGTGGGATTCATTTCAAGATTACTCTAGGGAACTTGTAGAGAGCAATGAATATAGCTATGTTGTTTTAGCAGATATTGCAGATTTTTATCCGCGAATCTACTTTCATCCTTTAGAAAATGCATTAAGTGAATGTACTAAAAAAAATAATCATGTTTTAGCTATAACTTCGATGATAAAAAACTGGAATTTTAGCGTATCCTACGGAATACCAGTTGGAGCGGCTGCTTCTAGAATATTAGCTGAACTAGTTATAGATGATGTAGATAGGGGGCTACTTAGCGAAGGTGTTAAACATTGCCGTTATGTTGATGATTATCGTATCTTCTGTAAAAATGAAAGAGAGGCACATGAAAAATTAGCTCTATTAGCTAATATATTATTTGAAAATCATGGACTAACTTTGCAACAACACAAAACAAGAATCCTTGATATAAGAGAATTTAACGATCGTTATCTCCAAAGAGAGAACAATCAAGAGTTAAATAGTTTAAGTGATAAATTCTATGAGATATTGGATGATTTAGGAATAGAAAATATATATGAAGAAATAGATTATAATGATTTGAAGCCAGAGGTACAAGCTCAGATAGATAGCTTAAATTTAATGGGTATTCTTGAAGAACAGGTAAATTCAAAGGAAACAATTGATACTCCTTTAGTTGGTTTTATTCTAAAAAGATTAAAGCAGATAGACAGTGAGGACTCGGTTGACTTAGTACTAAATAATATCAACCAGCTTTACACAGTTTTTAAAGATGTAATGACATATATTACTAGTCTTCGAGCATTGGACAATACTAAAAAGCATGAAATCGGAAGTAAGCTTATTCAGTTGCTTGATGATTCAATTGTTTCTCATCTTGAGTACCATCGTCTTTGGATTTTTGACACATTTACTAAAGACCGTGAATGGGACAATGAGGGTAAATTTGTAAGCCTGTATAATAGCTACCATGATGAATTTTCACAGAGGAAGTTAATACTAGCCTTGGGACGTGCTCAACAACATTCTTGGTTTAAGAGTCGAAAACGAACTGTTAATCAAATGTCACCGTGGTTAAAAAGAGCATTTCTAGCGGCTGCCAGTTGTTTACCTGGCGATGAGGCAGAACATTGGTATAGATCTCTACAAACAAGTCTTGATCCACTTGAGTTAGCTATTACGAAATGGGTAAAAGAAAATCCATTTTAGCAGTTACGGCGTCTAACACGGTGTTTACGCAACTTTTTGGCTTTTTTTCTAGTTGGCTTAATAGGTGCAGCAGTTTCAGTTTATTGTCAGGTACAATATGCTAATTCCAAAATTACAATGGAAGAAAAGGTTGACAATATCTCGAAACATGAATGCGCTTAACGTATAGCATACAAAAAGCTTAAAATAATACGTAACTTGATAATAATACTGTCTGCGTAATCAGTAACAGTGTCAGCGGAGCACGATGCGGAGCGCGGCTTTTTGCGCCAAGGAGGGCGCAACTGCCGAAAACGTTACTGATTGCGCAGACCAACCCCATACAAAAATGATTTGAGCAATAACAAAACTGCTTACAACAGACACAACACAACCCAAATAATGACTTAATTTGACACAAACTAACGTTTTTAGAAGGAGGGAGATAACATGGCCAGCCTTATTGGCATCGATGTGGGTGGAACGTTTACCGATGCTGTCATGATCACGAATGGCGTGATCGAGCGTAAGGGTAAAATTCCGACCAATCAGGATGACATTCTGAATACACTTATCAGCGCCCTGGATTATCTCCAAATTTCCGAGGCTAAAAACATCGAAATGATTACCGTCAGTACGACGCTTGTAACGAACGCGATTTTACAAAAACGATTGCCCGAGGTCAAATTGATCCTTTTTCCGGGGACCGGCATGAAGCTTTCCTCATTGCCTTGGCCGGTGGATTACAGTGTTTTAACCGGTGTTTTGGATTATCGCGGAAGGGTCGTTGTGCCAGCGGATCAATCAGAGTGGCAGACGCTTGCTGAAAAATTGAACAAACAATCCATTAAGCCGCTTACGGCCATTGTCAGCAAATTCTCCCATCGCAACAATGTCTTTGAGGAACAGCTGGCAGCATATTTGCATAGAGAGGCACCTGGAATTATAACAGCTCTGGGAAGCCAGTCCGGGAAGGCCAATTTCTACCGCAGAAGTCTGACGACTTATCTGAACCTGGCCGCAACAGAATTGTTTCAGAACTTTGCTTATCAGTTGAAAATGGCGGTTGAGGCAAGGGGATGTCGGGCGCCGATCCGGGTGCTAAAGGCGGATGGCGGGGTCTTGCCGCTGGCAAAGATCAGACCGGTTGAGTCGATTTACTCCGGACCGGCGGCAAGTGTACTTGGAACGCTCGCCCAGAGCAATCCGGAGGAATCCTATGTCGTTGTCGATATCGGCGGAACCACGACCGATATAGGACTGGTATTATCCGGATCTCCGTTAATCAGCACCCACGGCGCGCAGATCGGACCCTTCTTGACGAATGTCCGCTCGCTGGCTGTACGTTCAGTCTCTATTGGAGGGGATTCAGCTGTCTGTCTGGAGCAGGGAGAGGTTATGCTGGCGGACTACCGCTTAGGTCCTGCCTACTGCATAGGAGGAATCAGCCCGACACCTACGGATGCGCTGCGCTACCTGAATCTGACGGATTACGGTGATCTGCAGAGGGCTGAAGAAGCGCTTGGCATGCTCCTGCCCGAGAACCAAAGAACAGCATCTGCTCTGCGCCGGACAGCACAAATCATCGTTGAGAAAATGGTTGAAAAAATTGCCCGGGCCATTGAGCAGCTGCTAGAGGAATGGAAAACCGAGCCGGCCTATAAGGTCTGGGAAGTCATCCATCATCATGATGACTTTAAATTCTATATCCAGCTCAGCGGAGGAGGAGCACCGGGGCTTGAAGCAGTGCTGGAGAACCGGATGAAGCTGCGGACGGTTCTGACTGAATTCTCGGAAGTCTCGAATGCCATCGGAGCCGCGATGGCTAAACCAACCTTTTCCTGGACACTCCACCTGGATACGAAGTTCTCTATTTACAGGATAGAGGAAACCGGGGAGCAGGGCATTTGGACCGGACCTAAAAAACCCCATCGAGAAGTAGAAGATTTCTTGAAAAAATTAGCGCAAAAACAGGCAGTCGGTCTTGGAATAGAAACAGACGACCTGGAGAAAGAGATCTTTGATTATTTCCCGCTGGTTGAGAATTATCATACGGTCGGCCAGATTGTCAAAGGTGCGATGCATGTTTCGCCGGGAGTCATTGGGGGGATACGGTCATGAACAAGACAGGAATTATCTTCTTTCCGGCTTTTGACTGGTCTCTTGGGGAATTTCATCCGGAGCGGGAAGAACGCTTGCTTTACACCCAGGAACAGATCTTTGAAGAAGGGATCATGGACCTTCCCCAGGTCAGGCAATACTCTCCCGGGGTGGCGGATCTTTTTGATGTCTTACGAACCCAGGCGATTTTTCCGGATCTCCAACAGCATAATCTCGATGCCCATCTGATCGCTGTTGGAAGTTCGCTGGTTTTGGGCAACGCGCTGATGAAAAAGGAAATTACGAACGGCTTTGCGCTGGTGCGCCCGCCTGGCCATCATTCCGGAGCGACAGTCTGGGGAAATAGAGGATTCTGCACCCTGAATAATGAAGCTATTTTAATTAATGTCCTTCGGGCCAAATACGGCATCAAAAAAATTGCCGTCATTGATACGGATGTTCATCACGGCGACGGGACGCAGGATATTTTTTATCATGATCCGAATGTTTTATATATATCAATCCATCAGGACGGCAGAACCATATTTCCCGGAACCGGATTTACGGAAGAAAAAGGCGGACCGAATGCCTGGGGATCGGTGCTGAATATCCCGCTTCTGCCGGGAGTCGGTGATGAAGGTTTTCTCTATGCGCTGGAAAACTGGATTATGCCTGCAGTGGAAGTCTTTAAACCGGATCTGATCATCAATTCCGCCGGACAGGACAACCATTTCACGGATCCGTTGGCTTCGATGAATGTGACGGCCAGAGGTTATGGCAAAATCACTGAAATGATCAAGCCCGATCTTGCAGTACTGGAAGGCGGATACGCGATTGAAGGCGCACTGCCCTATATTAATATGGCTATTTTCTTGGCGCTGGCCGGAGAAGATTATTCCGGGGTGGTGGAGTCGCAGAAACCTCAGAATACTGAAATTGGCGGTGATACGATCCGCTCTTTTCTGACCGATCTGAAAAGAACGAATGAGGCTGTCCGGCCTTCCTGGGCTTTCCGTAAAGAACCGTTTTTGCCGACAGGTGACTGGGTATATTCCGAGAAAAGTATTTATTATGATACGGACGGATTTAAAGAGAACCGCAGGGAATACATCCGCAAATGCAGTCATTGCGGGGGGACGGTGCTGATGATATCCCAAAAACCGTCGGTTTTTCAGAAAGCGGTGCTTGTCAGAATTCCGTTTGAAGCATGTCCCGATTGCGAACAGGCCGGATACGATCTGGCAGAGACTTTTCAGAAATCAGAAAAAACCATTCTACTGCAAAATCAACTAAGAAATCAAGTCCATTTATGGACGGACGGCAGGGAAGTGAATCCATTTGGCGGCTAGAATTAAGCTCCTTGATGAGCATTGCATCAACCAGATTGCAGCCGGCGAGGTTGTGGAAAGGCCTCTTTCCGTAGTCAAAGAACTGGTCGAAAATGCCCTGGATGCCGGTGCCCGAAAAATAGATATCAGTGTAGAGGGCGGAGGTACGGCGCTAATCAGAGTGAAAGACGACGGCGCTGGAATTCTGGCTGAAGATTTGCGTCTAGCAGTTCTTCCGCATGCTACCAGTAAAATATCGGCAATTACAGACCTCGATGACCTCAGAACATTAGGATTTCGCGGAGAAGCACTGCCGAGCATCGCTTCGGTATCCAAATTGAGTATTATGACGCGGACACCGGATGATGTTGCAGGACAGGAATTAAAAGTTGAGGGCGGCACGTTTCTTTCCATGACGGAAATCGGATGCCCGCCGGGTACAGTCGTAACTGTCAAAGACTTGTTTTATAATACACCGGCCAGACACAAATTCCTGCGTTCAGCCGTTACGGAGTTTGGCTGGATTTCCGACATGGTTGGCAGACTTTCCCTGGCTAGACCTGATGTTGCTTTTTCCCTGCGTCACCCGAATACTATCTTACTGCATACACCCGGAAACGGCAGTCTTCTCGAGGCCATAGCAGCCGTCAGTGGCAATGATGCTGCCCGTAAGATGCTGCCGATATCCTACCGAGATGAAAGCCTTGAGATTTCCGGTTATGTCAGTATGCCGGAGCATGTCAGGTCGTCACGCAGCGGTCTTACCTTTTTTGTTAACGGTAGGGTGATCCGTTCCCAGTTAATGAATCAGGCCATCAAAGACGGTTATCATACGCTGATTCCCGCCAATACCTATCCGGTATGCGTTATTTCGCTGAATCTGCCTCCTTCGGATTATGACGTGAATGTCCATCCCTCCAAACTGGAAATTAAATTTAAAGAAGAAAAAAACTTAAGCAGAAAGATTGCGGAGGTTATCCGAAAAAGCCTTCTGGACAGTTTTCCAATGCGAAAGTATTCCTTTACGGGAAAAACAAGGACATCGGAATCCGCTCCGTCTGAATCCAGTCCGTCTCACTGGGAACAACTTAAGATATTATACCGGCCGCTGGAACCGAATAGGTCAGATCAAATCTCTCCGACGTACGATCCTGATAAACCAATCATCCCAAAAGCTCAGTCTTTCAGAGATGTAGAGAAGATAAACGAACATCATTACCCATACATTAACGGACAGCTGTCTGAACAGCAGCCAGACCAGACGGAATACATTTCTGGCAGATTATCCGGGGGTATACGAGAAAGTATAACGGATCGGGTTCCTGAGCGTATTTCTGATATGATTTCTGATCGTAATTCAGAGATTGCTCCGAACCGTAATCTTGAGCGCATCATGGACAATATTACGGATAGCCTCCCTGACAAAATTGCTGAAGTATCTCAAACTTTGCAGCAGGATAAGGAAACCGTATCGGAATTCCTGGAATTGAAAGCTGTCGGCCAAGTTTTTCATATGTATATTCTTGCTGCAGACGATAAGAATCTGTATATTATAGATCAGCATGCAGCCCATGAGCGCATCAGATACGAAAGCCTGCTTCAGCTTGCCAGACAACGCGAGACAGCAAGCCAGCTCCTTTTGATTCCGGAGACGGTAGAACTTACAGTTCAGGAGGAGCAGATCCTGCTTGCGCATTTTGACGAGCTGCATGGAATGGGCTTCATTTTTGAACACTTCGGAGACAGGACGTACTTTCTGCGGGGGATTCCGCTGCTAGATAGCCTGGAATCACCGGGGAAGATGTTCAAGGTCTTTATCGATGAAATTCTGAACACATCTTTTTCTCCATCCTTGGAGAAACTTCTGGAAGAGTGGATCATGATGCTGGCCTGCAGGTCGGCTGTCAAAGGCAAAGAGCGCTTAATGGTTCAGGAAATGGATGAAATCATACAGAAATTGGGCAGAGCAGATAATCCTTACTCCTGTCCCCATGGCCGGCCTACGATCATTCAGATATCCGAGAAAGAACTCAATCATAAGTTTGAGAGGGAATAAGTCAAATAAATAACATAATGGCAGAACGGATAAGATCATGGATCAAATGGATAATGTGATTGCCTATAAACGGTCAGATGAAAAACTTAAACTGCAGCTTGAAAAGCTCAGTATGCAATCCGGGATAAAAATTGTTCCGATGGATGCCTTATCAGAAGCTGATGGTCTTCCGATACTTCGTTACGTTAAACAGAAGCTCTGTCTTGAAGATGATGGAGAAAGACTCTTTTTCCATCCAAGTATGGCGTTATTAAGGATGATCAATATCCTGCGCGGCGTACCGGATCGTTTTCTTCAGGCAGTGAATCTTGAGGCCGGGGACATTTTTCTTGATGCGACCATGGGCCTTGCATCGGATACGCTGATTGCTGCGTATGCGGCAGGTGGCAAAGGCAGCGTGATTGCTGTGGAAAGCTCACCGCTGATCCATTTTTTGGTTCAGGATGGTCTGGATCAGGTTAAGCAGTTTAAACCTGCCAAGAAACTGTCTCAGGTAAAGGCCCAGGCCTGGGCGGAATTGAGCCAGGCCACTTCCTGCATTAAAACGGTCTTGGCAGATCATACCAGGATATTGGAAGGGCTGCCGGATGCATCTGTAGATGTCGTCTATTTTGACCCAATGTTCCGTGTTACGGTTAAAGAATCTTCCTCGATCCGGCCGCTGAAGAAATGGTCCGATCCGAATCCTTTGGATAAAGATACGATCCGGGAGGCATGCCGCGTGTCCAGGAAAAGAGTTGTGTTGAAAGAACGAAAAGGCAGCAGTGAATTTACCCGGCTTGGTTTTTATGTTAAAGAGAAGAATAAATACAGCCCTGTGGATTTTGGTATCATCGATTTAACTAGGGTGGGGGAGGGTTTCCAATGAATCCCCTGATCGTTATTATCGGACCGACAGCAGTCGGCAAGAGTGCTCTTGGCATCGAACTGGCACTCAGGCTGCACGGAGAAATTATTTCCGGAGATTCCGTTCAAGTTTACCGGAAGCTTGATATCGGATCAGCAAAACCATCTAAGGCTGAACAGAAGGGTGTACCGCATCATCTGATCGATCTGCTTGATCCGGCTGAACCGTTTACAGTGGCAGGATTTCAGTCTCAGGCCAGAGAATGGATTGAGAATATTCAAGCCAAAGGGAAAATCCCGATTATCGTTGGCGGAACTGGACTTTACATTCGTTCAATTTTGGATGAATTTGAATTTCCGGAAGAAGGATCGGACCCAATCAAGCAAAAGTGGCTGGCTTATGCCAATCAGCATGGCAATAAGGAGCTGCATCTAAGACTCGCGGAATGTGATCGGGCTTCTGCCGAAAAACTTCATGTGAACGATACGGCAAGAATCGTCAGAGCCCTGGAAATCTTTGAATTAACCGGTAAACCATTATCTGAACAAAGGTCATACATGGAAAAAATGTATGCTGAATTGGATGAATCGGTCATTTATTTAGGGCTGACGGCTCCAAGAGACGTGATTTATGAACGAATCAATGATCGTTGCCGGAAAATGGTAGATTGTGGTATAATCGAAGAGACTCTACGTTTACTTCAGGAGGGTTATTCACCAAGGCTAAAATCTCTTCAAACCATCGGCTATCGTCATGTCGTTTATTTTTTAAGAGGTTTGGTCACTCAAAAAGAAATGCTGCGTCTGCTTCAGAGAGATACCAGGCACTTTGCCAAAAGACAATTAACCTGGTTTAGGAGGGATCCCAGAATCAAATGGTATGACTTGACAGAATGTTCGTCTCAACAAATTCTTGACGAAATTTGCGATTCTCTTGACTTGCGCAGTGATGGAAACTAAGGTAAAATTAGACAATAAGAAAAATGGTGATGGAGGTAAAAAATAAAATGAATAAATCACCGATTAACTTGCAGGATGTTTTCTTGAACCAAATCCGTAAGGATAACATACCTGTTACGATCTATTTGGTCAATGGATTCCAGCTTAAAGGATTAGTCAAAGGCTTTGATAATTTCACGGTTGTTCTGGACTACGAAGGCAAACAACAAATGGTATATAAACATGCCATTTCTACCATAATGCCAATGAGACAAGTCAATTTAAATGCCTTAGTCGGGGAAATGACTGAATAATTTCCTGCTGGGGCCATAATTGGACTGGGACCATATAGCTGATAGATATCACTGAGACATAGAAAAGAAAAGAAATGAATAGAACATCGTGTTGTGTACCCTACATAGCACGATGTTTATTTTTCTTATTATTTATATTTTTCCCAAATTAATGATTCACCTTTTTCACGCTTCGCTATATATATATAATGACGTTCTTATGGGGGGTGCTTCTTTTATGTCCATTAAGATAACCTTCAGATCAAATCTTCCGCCGGTACTCCAAACCCAGCCAATGACATCAGAACCTGAGTTGCCGGACTATGCCGGCAGCAGTAACAAAAAGACTGAAGAAATCATTACGGAACTCGATAGTTTAATTGGCTTAGAGTCAGTAAAAAAACTGATTCATGAGTTGTATGCTTTTGTAGAAATCTGCAAACGACGGGAAAAAGAGAAGCTGAATACGGAGCCTTTAGTCTTACATACCGTTTTTAGCGGCAATCCGGGTACAGGAAAAACCACAGTCGCAAGGCTGATCGGAAGATTGTTCAAGGAAATGGGCGTCTTGCCGAAAGGACATATTATTGAATGTGAAAGAGCAGATCTTGTTGGGGAGTATGTCGGACATACAGCCAACAAGACCAGAGAATTGGTTAAAAAGGCGCTCGGCGGGATCCTGTTTATTGATGAAGCCTATTCTCTGGCAAGGGGTGGGGAAAAGGATTTCGGCAAGGAAGCAATTGATGCCTTAGTCAAAGCGATGGAAGACCATAAGGATAACCTCATCCTTATCCTTGCCGGATATAAAGTTGAAATGGATGCATTCATAAAGACAAACCCCGGTTTGCGGTCGCGCTTTCCGCTCCATATCGATTTCCCGGACTACTCTCTAGATGAACTGATGTCTATAGGTGAACAGATGCTGACAGGTAGGCAATATACATTTTCTCCGCAGGCAAAAATTGTGTTCCGAAGAAACCTGCAGAATATGAATGCCATACAGCCTTATTCCGGTAATGCCCGGATGGTGCGCAATTTTGTGGAAAAAGCGATTCGCAGACAGGCCGTCAGACTCTACAGGCAGCCGAATCTGTCCAGGGAAGATTTAATGTGTATCAAAGAAGTGGATATTTCTTGATCGGGGGCATTTACCCTTTTACATATCAACGAGAAGAAGATACAATATGCCTATAACCGCATAAATCCGGAGGAATAAAATGGGAAAGACAAATCAATTAGGATTATCATTTTTAGACCGGTTTTTGACGTTTTGGATCTTTATTGCGATGGCTATTGGCGTTTTTGGAGGTTATCTGTTCCCAAACCTTGCTGTATCGTTGGGTGAGTTCAGCACGGGTACGATTTCCTGGCCGATTGCCATCGGACTCATTGTAATGATGTATCCTCCGCTGGCCAAGGTAAAATATGAAGAGATCGGCAAAGTCGTACAAAATAAAAAAGTCTTCAGCTTTTCGCTGCTTCAGAACTGGATTATCGGACCGGTTTTAATGTTCATACTGGCTATCGTGTTTTTGAGAGATATGCCAGGTTATGCTATTGGTTTGATCATGATCGGTTTAGCCCGCTGTATTGCCATGGTCATTGTCTGGAATACGCTCGCGAAGGGTGATAATGAGTATTGTGCCGCTCTCGTGGCCCTGAACTCCATATTCCAAATACTCTTGTATTCAGTTTATATCTATCTTTTTGTTACTTTAATTCCGAAATGGCTTGGCCTTTCCTGGGGTGGGCAAATCGTGGATGTTTCGATATGGGATGTTGCTAAAAGTGTTCTGATTTACTTGGGGATTCCTTTTGCAGCGGGTTTTATTACTCGTTTTAGATTGATCCGAGTTAAGACAAGAGAATGGTACGAGAATGTATTTATCCCTAAAATTTCACCGTTAGCTTTGATCGCCCTGCTCTATACAATCGTTATTATGTTTATGACCAAAGGGCAGGAGATTGTCACCAATCCAATGGGAGTCGCAAGAATAGCCATTCCCTTATTGATCTATTTTGCAGTCATGTTTTTTGTCAGCTTCTTTATGTCTTACAAAGGCGGCTTTCAATATGACCAGACGGTAACACTGGCTTTTACAGCAGCAAGCAATAACTTTGAACTGGCGATTGCGGTAGCTGTAGCAGTATTTGGCATCGCCTCCGACGTAGCTTTTACAGCCGTTATTGGGCCGTTGGTGGAGGTGCCAGTCATGATTGGCCTAGTGAATTCAGCGCTTGCCTTAAAAAACAAATTTTATGACCAGCAGGGTTGGCCACGTAGGCATAAAGGAGAGCTTTAACCAATGCCGGAAAAGATAAAAGTAGCCTTTAATACATTTGATTTTTCTAAATAAAGTCTTATGTGTCTCTGCCTTGATCGTTAAGTTATATTTTTTCGTATATTGAAAAGTAAGCCAATTCGATGTAGTATTTTAGAAGAACTTTACTTAATGGAGGATAGTTTTTTGTCCGATTTGAATTTATCCGCGAAAATTACAGACGCGCTGTGCTATGCTGAACAGGTTTTGGCAAAACAAACCTGTATCATAAATCCAATCATTGAGAAGAACCATCAACGTGTCCTCAAAGCTTTCCAGGAGGCCAGAGTCTCAGCCTATAATCTGAATGGAACAACCGGCTACGGACTTGGCGATTCCGGGAGAGAAAAACTTGATACGGTGACCGCATCCATCATGGGTACTGAAAAAGCCATCATCAGGCACCAGTTTGTATCGGGTACCCATGCGATTGCATCCGCGCTCTTTGGTGTTCTCCGGCCTGGAGATCATTTTATTTCTGTTACCGGGATGCCGTATGATACGCTTCAGCAGGTGATCGGAATCAAAAACAACATTTCCGGCAGCCTGGCTGACTGGGGAGTGTCCTTTGATATCCTGCCTTTGGATGCTGATAGTCAGATTCAAATGGAAAAACTGGCTGCGATGGTGACTCCGCAAACGAAGCTGTTTATCATCCAGCGTTCCAAGGGTTATGAATGGAGAAATTCTGTTTCAATTGCCCAGATCAGTGAATTTGTTGGCTATGCCAAAACGCGTTTTCCAGAGATCGATATCTTCGTCGATAATTGCTACGGCGAGCTTGTTGAGGATCAGGAACCCGGACATGTGGGGGTAGACCTGCTGGCAGGATCACTAATCAAGAATCTCGGAGGCACGCTGGCCCCGACAGGCGGCTACATCGCCGGCAGAGAAGATTTGGTCACGAAAGCCGCTGCCAGGTTTACCGCACCCGGCATCAATGCCGATGTCGGAGCAACCCTCGATAATCTTCGGCTCATGTACCAGGGATTGTATTTCAGCCCGCTGACGGTCAGTGAAGCGATCAAAGCTGCAGTTTTTTCCTCGGCCTTCTGGTCAAGACTGGGTTTTGAAGTCCATCCAGGTCCGAAGGATCTGCGGACGGATATCATTCAGGCGGTAAAATTGAATTCCAAAGAAAAGATGCTGGCCTTTTGCCAGGGTCTCCAGAAAGGTTCGCCGATCGATTCACATGTTCTGCCGCTGCCTTCGGAGATGCCAGGCTATACGGACGAAGTGATCATGGCTGGAGGAACTTTCATTCAGGGGGCCACGAGCGAATTTTCTGCCGATGGTCCGATCAGAGCCCCTTATGCCATATATATGCAGGGCGCGATTTCTCATATCTATGTGAAAAACGCTAATCTTTCAGCTGCGCAAATGCTTGAACAAAATCATCTGTTATAACGGTCTAAGCTAATAACGCGCCGGAAGCAGGGATAGTCAATATGGTAAGAATAAGACGCGATATGATGAACAATCCGTATAGCCAATTTCTTCAGGAAATCATTGAGATTATCCTGATCGTTTTTGCCTTGTCCTGGCTGCTAAAAACTTATCTGATCGGATTTGCCCATCTTGAAGGAGCGGAAATGATGCCGTCACTTTCGCTGGACAGCCAGGTGCTGGTTGAAAAATATTTTTACCGCAGCATTGACGCTTTGGACAGAGGAGATGTCATTCTCTATTCAGATAACGGTGTAGAAAGCATCAAACGAGTAATCGGCTTACCAGGTGAGAAAGTAGAAATTAAAAACGGTTATACGTATATTAATAGCAAACCAATTTACGAACCTTATGCCAATACACCAAAGACATATACATTTTCAACGGTTGTTGTGCCGGAAGACCATGTTTTTACGTTGAATGACAATCGGGCGAGTAAGAATGATTCCCGTTCATTCGGCAGTGTTCCGGTTCAGAGCATTGAAGGCAAAGCCCTATTCTGCTACTGGCCGCTGAGCAGTGTTCAGATCCTGTTGTAGGGCCATGTCGATCCATCATTTTAGATTGACAAGGTACTATTTTTACTTAACAAGATGTAAGGAACGGAGCATATGAATAAGAATGATTAAGGGTAATTTTACCTGGAATCTTAATTTTACCTGTAATCTATCGTAAAAAAATAACCGGGAATTTAGACACGGTATGAGTTGAAGGGAGTACAATCAAAATGAACAACAAAACGAAAGTGCTTGTTATCTTTGGCGGTCAATCGGGGGAGCATGAAGTTTCGGTCATTTCTGCAGCGTCAGTCATCAAAGCGCTACATGCTGACCGGTATGAGATTCAGACCATCGGGATCACCAAGGAAGGAAGCTGGTATTGGGGGGCAAGACCGGAAGCGTGGAAGGAAGCTAAAGCCGATATCACGAACGGCGCCAAGCAGGTCGCAGTCGTTTTGAGCCCGCAAAAACCTTACTTTCAGGCTATAGACGGAAGCGAACTACCGCATCAGGGCAGATGTGATATTATTTTCCCGGTCATGCATGGCCCTAAAGGGGAAGATGGTACGATTCAGGGGCTTTTCGAAATGGCGGGGTTCCCATATGTTGGTTCAGGTGTGCTGGGTTCTTCTCTCGGAATGGACAAAGACCGGATGAAGGCCGTTTTCAAAGAAGCCGGGCTGCCGATAGTGCCGCACCTTACCTTGCTTCGAAGTGAAATCAATGCTGCTCCCAAAGCAGCGGTGAAACGCATCTCAGACAGCATTGGTTTTCCATGTTTTATCAAACCAGCCAATCTTGGTTCCAGTGTCGGTATTTCCAAAGCTGAAGACGATAAGCAACTGCTGGAAGCTTTGATCTACGCAGCAAAATTTGACCGGAAAATTGTGATCGAAAAAGGTGTGAAGGCAAGGGAAGTTGAATTGAGCGTCCTTGGCAATGAAAGTGCCAAAGCCTCCATCCCCGGTGAAATTAAACCGGCCAAAGATTTTTATGATTATGAAGCTAAATACCTGGATAATAGCTCAGAATTGATTATTCCAGCCATATTGAGCCAGAAATTGATTGAACAGCTTCAGTCCTATGCAGTGACTGCTTTTGAGGCCGTCGGCGCTTCGGGGCTAAGCAGAGTTGATTTCTTCGTTACTGAAGACAAGCAAATCTTTATTAATGAAATCAATACGATGCCTGGCTTTACGCAAATTTCGATGTACCCGAAACTGTGGGAAGCCAGCGGCTTAAGTTACAGCCTGCTTCTTGATGAACTGATCAGACTTGGATTCGAAAAATTCAAGGATGATGCCGATAGAAGACTTTCCTGAACACATCTCCAAAAGTGAGTCTATCCTTAATCAGGTGACCGCAAACAAGAATTTCTTCTTATAATACTTCAAGTCTTACCCGCCAAAAAAGGGCGCAGCAGATAAATATTTCTGCTGCGCCCTCGCTTTCTCCCCCGTATTATGTATCAGTGGATATCTCGGAACAGTCCGATCACTTTGCCGAGAATGGTTACGTGATCGGAATAAATCGGCGCCATATACTGATTCTCCGGCTGGAGCCGGATCTGGTTCTTTTCTTTGTAGAAACGCTTGACTGTGGCTCCGTCTTCCGGGCCGTCTGAGACTAAAGCAACAACAATATCACCGTTACTGGCATTCTGCTGTTGTCTGACCAGAATTAAATCATCGTCAAAAATACCGGCATCGATCATGCTTTCGCCCTGAACCTTGAGCATAAAGACCGTGTCTGATTTTACCATATCATACGGAACAGGGAAGGAATCCTCAATGTTTTCTATGGCTAGGATCGGTTCACCAGCGGCAACATGTCCAACTACTGGAACGTGAACGATTTTTCTGGAATTATATTCGCCGAAGGAATCGAGGACTTCTATGGCCCTTGGCTTCGTAGGGTCTCGTCTGATATATCCTTTTTCTTCGAGAATGTTCAGATGATTATGCACAGTCGAACTTGATGAGAGCCCAACAGCTTCGCCTATTTCACGGACCGAAGGGGGATAACCTTTTAAGGCAATCTCCTTCTTGATAATATCCAAAATCTGCATCTGACGTGAGGACAGATTCGAAGTCATGACATCCCTCCTGATTATTTATTTTGAATCAATATTTGGTCTAGCTAAATCGTAACATAAAAATTGGAAAAAGGCAAACAAATGTTCGTGATTTTTCTTGACACGAACGTTTGTTCGTACTATAATCAAAACATAAATATATGTTTGATCTAATGGAGGTTGATGATCATGATTGCAGTATCCAGATCCTATATGCGTTATAGAAGAAATTCAACTAAAATTGTATTTGTATTGGGACTGTGCCTAACAATTATTGCTGCACTTTTAATATCTCTGGTGATAAATTATCTAACTGCTGAAAATTCCAACCCTACATCATATAAGGCGATCACAATACAACAGGGAGATACGTTGTGGGAACTTGCTGCAGAATCCAACTACAGCAGTGATATCAGTGCACTGGTGGACAAAACCATGCGCTATAATAACCTACGCAGCACGTATATTGAACCAGGACAGGTGATCTATATTCCGGTTCGGTCATAATTTAGAATTTAGTTTATCATTAACGATAACGATCTTTCAATTCTTACGAACTTTAATTATGTCTCTATATTGTCTATATTTTAGTCTATATTTTAATATAACCTCCATATATACAACTATGGAGGTTATTGTTATATGAAACTCATTAAACAATTAAAAAAGACAATATGGCCTGATTCTATCGTATTGATCATTTTTGTGATGATTGCTATCACCGCCATTATTGTCAAGCAAATAGTCATCCATGATGAATCAAAATCAGATGCCTATAACGATCTTTCACATATATCCTCGGAAGTTGTTATTCATTTTCAGAAAGTAAAACTGGATTCATGGAAGGACTATGTAGCTATTATTCATGTTTGCGATCCAACAGCAAATCGCCTCGTTCAGCAGCTGGATAATGGAATTAACTTCAATAATCTTGACTGGTCCGGACTAAATAGCGAAGAATTTAAACAAGTAAAATATTACCATCATTTACTTGATCAGTATCTGTTCTTTACGCCGGGAGAATATCAGTTCCCACTTCAGGAACCTTCGCATTATACAGATACCTATGGTGCCGATAGGGAGGGGGGACAGCGAAAGCATGAAGGTACAGATATTTTTAATCAAAAGGGTACGCTAATATTCAGTGTATGCAATGGTACACTGGAAAGGATTGGATGGAATAGGCTTGGCGGAGAGAGGGTGGGCGTAAGAGGCCAGGACGGAAACTATTATTACTATGCCCATCTGGACACGGTCAATGAAGCATTGGTTGTCGGGAACAGCATTTCCAAAGGAGAACTGATCGGAACAATGGGGAACACAGGTGACGCAATTACAACTCCTGATCATTTGCATTTCGGAATCGAACTGCCGAATGGCAAATGGATCAATCCATATTCCTGGTTAAAAGTTTGGGAATATAACAGTCGCTAAACAGCTAGTCGATCAGCACGCAGCCAACATCGGCAATCGTATTTTGTCCTAATAATAAGGAATACCGTTCGCCACAAACATTGCTGACGACGATGTATATGTAAAGCTACACCATGTGTCTTATAAAATCCATATTAGTCCGATAATAAATATTATGTAAAGTAAAGTGTAATGCAAAGATGGGATAATGCGTTGAGGATTGTAATCAGCAATAAATCTGTTATGTCGCACTGCTCCGGTGTTTTTGATTTATTGTTTGTCATACATTTTATTCTTTGCTCTTGCTTGGACTTTTGTTTTACTAAGCTTTTGTTAATTATATAACTTCTATTCTTGTCACGCGTATATCTTTTTCATAGCCCTTGTATTTTTCATATTTATTTCTGCTATGTCTGCCTGGCCTGTTTTACTTTATCAGTCTTTTTTCTATATTTTATCTGAATAATTGCTTTTCTTTTTTTTGCCAAAAAATGCTTCTGAATAGCAGCCCCAGATTTGCCCTGTAAGGCGTTAAAATGTATTGGGTAAGGTATTTGTACCTTGGAATATTTGTACGCTTAATTGAGTTAATCAATATCGAGGCAATTTTAGTTCTTTTGTGATTTGTAACCAGATTCTGGTCTAATTGCAAAGCTTAAACTTTATCCTAAAGTTTAATAATTTTCGTTAGATTAAATATAAAGTAATTTTAATCCTCATATTTAGAATTATTCAATTATATAAATATAAATGGAAAATGAGTTCTGGGATTTTCGATTAAACACGCCAGTCGATAGGATTAATTATTTCATCGTTATAGGTCAATTAGATAAAATATCTACTAATTAAAAAAGGATATTACATTTTGATTAAGAAATCTCATTGATTTAAGTTTCCCCTCTTTTAATAAGTGATATATTTCACATGTTATATTAATATTACTTCTAAATTTCGATATGTCTTTTTACTTTCAAATCTGTATAAAAATGAAATTATTAATATTTCCCTGGCTTATCAAAACAAAATAATATAAGGCCCCTGCCCTATCAAGACTCTTTGATCGATCCTTACAAATTGTTTGAGCTTTTAATAAGAATTAGCGGTATTCTTATTTTAGACCCGACCGGTCGTCAGTATTTAAAGCTCACATTTGTATAATTTACATTCAATATAAACATATTCCATCCCATCAGGCCGTTTTATCGTTGCTATAATATCTTTTCCACCGTCGCAAGTTGGTGGAGTCCATTTTGTGTCAATTCGTCAATATGTCACTCATTCGACCGGCCTCAAGTCAAATAAACTTTTATTACTTTTTCCCAAATATGGTTCGGGAATACTTCCTTTAGGTGTAATTAATTATCTAACATAATAGACAGCAGGTCTATATCTAATCTCTAACTATCAACAGCATAATAACATATTATCCATTTTCATTCTTGAGCATTTGTATTTTTACTACGTCCCCTTCCTGAATCACCTGTAAGGGGATATAAGACTTTCGATTTTTTTCATCAAATTCCTTGTTATTTTTCTTTGAATAATTCACTTCTTTTATACAAATATTAAATTGACTTAGTTTCATTCAGTAGAAGGAAGGGATTATTATGGATAATAATAAAAATAGAATCAAAGACAGAGAAAAAAGCAATGCTGAATTAAGAAAAATGAAACCAAAAGATAACGCAGATGTAGGAATTATTAACGGCAATAAAATTGGTGTACATGATGGCAAACATGAAAAGAGTAAATAATGCTCTTTCAAGAATCTTTTGGCTTTAGTTAGCTATTTTTATTACCTTAATGCTTTTTGCGTGTAATAAACAATGCCAATGGTACCTGGACCAACATGCAGGCCAATGACCGGTCCGATAGCTATGATATCTATGTTAACTTTCAACTTTTCTTTAATCAGTTGTGCAAGTTCCTTTGCTTCGTCCAGACAATTGATATGATGAATAATGACCTCTCCTAAACCATATTTGCTTATGTTATCCAGCATGATATCAATCATCGATAATACTGCCTTTTTCTTCGTTCTTACTTTTGTTACAACGGTCGTTATGCCGTTTTCCACAGTCAGAATCGGAATAATCCCAAATAAGTCACCAATTAAAGCACTGGCCCCGCCAATTCTGCCGCCTTTTTTTAGGTATTTGAGGTTTTCAGGAATAAATAAGAACCTACTTCTTTGAATATTTTCTAACGCTGCTTCTTTAACTTCCTCTAATGTCTTATTTGCTTTTGCTTCTCTTGCAGCCATAATGACCGCTAACCCTAGCTGCATGGAATTTGACCTAGAATCAATGATCTCTATCCTGGCATTTTTATGCTTCTCTAATACCATCTCTTTCACTAATTGCCCTGTTGAAAAGGTCCCGCTCATTTCTGAAGATAAGAAAATACAGCAGAGGCTATCTCCCTTCTCGATTACCGCAAGCATTTCATTATATAACTCGCCAATAGAAGGCTGCGAAGATGTCGGAATTCCATAAGAATCCATTTTTTTATAAAACAGATCGTTATCGATATCTACTTCTCGTATACTGTCACTCCCAAATGAAAGGCTCAAAGATACCATTCTAATATTTAGTTCTTCTTTGATTTCCTTACTTATATAGCTTGTACTGTCAGTTAGAACCTGTACTGCCATCTGTTTATCTCACTTTCTTTATTGGCCTATTTTCTATTTCGACAATTATTTTTCTTTTTTATCATATAATGTAAAACACTGCTTGTCTATTATTGTTCAAAATATACTTCTAAAATGCCTATTATTGTGAATACTACATCCAGATAATTTTGCTTTTTTAGGGGGAATTCCGTTTGAAACATATTGAAGTATTTGGTACGGAAAAATTAGCTCGTTTACGTAAAGTCATTCTTCATAAGCCCCAACAGTCTTTGAATTTAGTCAATCCGGCAAATTATCAGGAATGCTTATTTAATTTTGTCCCTGATATTTTTCAATATCAGTTGGAACATGACCGGTATGCTGACCTTCTGCGCTCTCAAGGAATTGAGGTACTCAACCTTCAGGATTATGTACAGAAGAATAGAACGCTCATGGATTCTCTACCGAATTTACCCTATCTTAACGATACTTGCCTGATTACAAGTCAAGGAGCTATCCTCTCCAAGATGTGCCCCGGCAGCCGCGCAGGAGAAGAAAAGGTTGTCGGAGAAGCTCTGGAGAATCTCGGCATTCCCATCTTTCATGCCTTTGAGGGTGAGGATCAATTTGAAGGGTGTCTGGCAATTTCGCCTGAAATTCTTTTTTTAGCGGATACCGAGCGGCATGCTCAAAAAACACTCGAAGAATTTTTCAATAAAGCACTCCATCTTTTTTCGCAGATCATCTATGCGGAGATTCCCCAGGAAAGACGGTATATGCACCCTGATATGATTTTTGGCAGAATCAGTGAAAGTCTGGCCTTAGCTTATTTGCCGGCTTTTTTGAAAACATATCTGATTACCGAAAAGCAGCGCACGGAAATTAATATACGGGATTATCTTGCTCACCGGGAAATGGAACTTATTGATATCTCCGACCAGGAACAGCAGTTATGGGGCTGCAGTTTTGTTTCTGTGGATGCTAATATTCTCATCCATTATGATATTGCCTTAAATCTTAGGACCCAAAATGAGCTGAGCCGCAGAGGGGTGGAAATGATTCCCTTCCATCCTGAGGCCTTATTAGCTGGGGGCGGAAGTCTCCGCTGCCTGACTTTGCGCGTTTGGCGAGACTCTAATCTTTAACTAAAGACTTCTCAGAGCGTCAATCGGATTTAATTTACTGGCTCTTCTCGCAGGCATATAGCCAAAGATAATTCCGACGACAGCTGAAAACCCTACCGCTAAGATAACGGTGGATAATTGCATGGTGTAACCGACACCAATCAGGGTGGAAGCAATATAGGCGATGACACTTCCCAAAATCAAGCCGATGAGCCCGCCAAAAATGGAGAGAAAGATCGATTCGATTAAAAATTGCACCTGGATTCTATTGGGGGTGGCTCCCAGGGCTTTGCGCAAACCGATTTCCGTCGTGCGCTCGGTAATCGATACCAGCATCATATTCATGATCCCAATCCCGCCTACAACCAGAGAAATAGCGGCAATTCCTCCTAAGAGCAGTGACATCATCCCCATCATAGACTGAAAAAAAGCAATAATATCTCCCATGTTGAACACAGAGTAAGCCTGATCGTTATAGTTAAAAGCAGTGTTTAAAACCCCTTTAATGTCCAATACCGTATCATCGGCTAAGCTTGTATCCACTAAAAAGACATCAAGAGCAGTGATATTTTTTACACCCAGACTGCGAAGTGCAGTCGTATACGGGATTACGATCGTGTCATTTGTGGAGGTGATGCTAAAACCGCTTGATGGAGCCATTGTACCAATGATCTGATAAGTTGTTCCGTTGATGATCAGGTTTTTTTCAAGGGGGTCGACTCCATAAAAGAGTGCGGTTACAAGTTCCTGCCCGATAACGGCAACCTGGTTTTTACTCCGAATATCCAGGATATTGATGGCTCTGCCTGATTGGAGCAGGCTTTTATTCGATTGAAAGTACACCTCATTTTTTCCCTGAACATTGATATCTTCTTTGACTTGGTCCTGGTAAACAATATTGGTTTTGGTTAACACAGTCGGTGATACGCCTTTGATATTTTTAAGATGAGCAATGTTTTTCATATCTTCCTCGTTTAGTCCTTGTTTCAGCGGAGTACCCATTGCATTGACCGTAATTTTATTAGCGCCGAGGGAGGTCACTTGTTGACTGATGCTGTTGGTCGCACCCTGAACAATGGTTATAAGCGCAATGATTGAGGCCACACCAATGATAATACCCAGCATGGTTAAGAACGAGCGAAGTTTATTGGTGACGATGTTTTTCCAGGACATCATGATACTTTCCCACAGCATATCAAGCTCCCTCCCCCTCTGTTAAGTTTCCATCCAAAATATGAACAAGGCGTTTGGCGTGACGCGCAATATTTTGATCATGGGTTATCATAATGATGGTTCTGCCTTCATGATTTAATTTTTCGAAAAGATCCATGACCTGATTGCCGGTTTTTTGGTCCAAGGCTCCGGTTGGTTCATCCGCAAGCAGAATAGTCGGGTCGGTAACGATTGCCCGGGCGATGGCCACCCGTTGTTGTTGTCCGCCTGAAAGTTGATTGGGGAGGCTTTCTAGCTTGTCTTGAAGTCCAACACGCGTGAGAATGGCCTTGGAGCGTTTTAGGCGTTCCACGGGAGACAGACCGCTATAAATGAGTGGAAGCTCGACATTTTGCTGGGCAGTCATGCGCGGCAAAAGTTGAAAGTTTTGAAAAACGAAGCCAATCTCTTTGTTCCGTACTCTGGCCAATTCAACCTCATTCAAATCGTCGATATCGTTGCCGGATAGAAAATATTTGCCGGTTGACGGGACATCCAAACAGCCGATGATATTCATCAGCGTAGTTTTTCCTGAACCGGAGGGACCAAGAATGGATAAGGATTCGCCTGAACGGATAGTAAGATTGACATGATGCAAAACTTGAAGTTCCTCTTCTCCCATGAAGTAGCTTTTACAAACATCTTGCATCTTAAGGATTTCCGTCATTGATCTGGCCTCCTTGCATTCTGCCGCCAAAGGTCAAATTATTTGCTGTCGTTGTTTTGGGATAATAGATGGTTTCTCCTACGGCTACCCCTTTTTTGATTTCTACGGTTTGGCCGTCATTAACACCGGTAGTAATCTCCGTATGCACGACGGCATTGCGTTCCCCTTCTTTGAAGACGAAGGGCGTGTTGTTAGCGTCAAACTGGATCACTGACATGGGCAGGGTAACCACTCCGACGGCTTTTTGATTTTGGATGGTTACTTCTGCCGTCATGCCGATGCGTAGACTTGGATCTTTATTAATGTCAACAGCCGCCGTAAAGTAGGTCACACCACCTGCAACCGTACCTTCTCTGGAAATACTGCAGATTGTACCCTTCAGTTTTTTTTGAATAGCGGCAATTTCAATATTTGCTTCGTTGCCTGTCTTTATGGCAGGGAGATCATATTCATCGACTTTGATACTAATCTGAAGGTTGTCATAATCAACGATGTCCATGAGCATTGTACCGGCCATGACCTGGGACCCCTCTTCCGCGGTCAGGTTTGTTATTTCACCATTAATTTTGGCTTTTATCGCCTCACCGGTTGTTGTTTTAAGTAAGATATCTCCTTTTTTAACCGTATCCCCTTCTTGAAAATTAAGCTTTGAAACCTGCATGATTTTTTCTGACATGACGGTTTGACGGTTTTGGGTTTCAATATTTCCGGAAAATGTATAATTGGTCGTGATATCCCCCTTTTGGGCAGTTACACTATCATAGGAAAAAGGTTTTGGTCGTAAGAGGTAAGCCGACGCAACACTAATAACGACAAGGGTGATCAAGCTATAAATCATCCATTTGCGGATTTTTGATTTTCTTTTTGTTTTCATTTTAGGTGCCTCCCGTTTAGCAAGTGCCTCCATTTATTTAGAAGCATTCAAATATTTAAATATTTTTTGTTTCGCTTAGTATGAACGAAAAAGTTCAATTCAATTAATTCATTATGATTACATAATCGCCGCTCCTTACCATCTATGGCAGTGAGGTATAAGGCCATCTGTAGGCAAATAAAAAAAGCAAGAACCATACAGTTGATTCTTGCCTTTTGCTTACTCGGTTTATATTTGTTTCCTCAGTTATATTTGTAAATCTTGAATTTTATTCTCTTTGCTATAATAATGGTTAGTACTGTACATCGACTAAGCATAAACCTTTGGCTTGTGCCAAGGGCCCTGCTTCCCAACGTTTCTTTTCCTGTAAGATTTTTTTGACATCGTTCGGCTGCAACGTGCCTTTTCCTACTTCGAGCAGCGTTCCAACGATAATTCTTAGCATATTCCATAGAAAGCTATTGCCGTTAAATTCAATTTTAATAAGGCCTTTATTTTCGTTAATCAAAATAGAATTGATTGTTTTAACAGTGGATTTAGCACTGCGCTCATTTGTAAAGCTCTGAAAATCATGCGTTCCAATGAGCAGTTCTGCAGCAGTCCTCATTTGTTCCAGATCCAGCTTATCCGCTAAGTGATAGGTATATTTTCTGTTAAATACATCCCTGAATTTATTATTATTGATGGTATAAACATACGTTTTTGCTTTGACGTTATATCTGGCATGAAATCTTTCAGATACTTCTTCCATTGATTTTACAACAATATCTTCCGGTAAAAATTCATACAAATAGGCTAAGATCTTCTTGGTCTTGAAGGTAGATGTTGTATGGAAATTAGCAATGTAATTTTCGGCGTGTACCCCGGCATCTGTCCTTCCACAACCGATAACCTGAATCTTCTCCTCTGCCATTTTTGCTAAGACAGTTTCAATTTTACCTTGAATGGTCAGATCGGTATCTTTTTGTTTTTGCCAACCTTTATATTTGGTCCCATCATAGGCGATTGTCATTCTTAAATTTCTCATTTAGAGTCTGCCTTTCTATATTTTTTTAAATGTCTTAATTATCCCTAGAATAACTTACTACAATGATCAACATAATAATAATGAAACAAAAACAATTTGGAGGTGTGTTCCATGTTTGGGACTGTTAAGTGGTTCAACTCTGAAAAGGGATTTGGATTTATCGAAGGAGATGGCGGACAGGATGTGTTTGTTCATTTTTCATCTATTAAATCCCAAGGATATAAATCGCTCAATGAAGGTCAAAAAGTACAATTTGATGTAGAAAAAGGACAACGCGGGCTCCAGGCAACAAATGTAACTCTTTCTTAAAAATATATCTTTATAATAGCACTGTTTGTTTTTATACGGTGCTATTTTTCGGTTATGGTACTTTGGGGTAGGTCTCAGATGCGTTATTCAAAGCCTGAAGTGCTTGTTCTTCAGGCATATTTCCAATTATGGCAGCACATTTGTTACACAGTATTTTTCCTTTACCTTGAAAAGCACTAATACTTCTTTCATCACTGCAAGCGTTACGGAATATCGGCACATTACAGAATTCACATCGTTGAAATTCAGCATCCTGATGACCTTTAAGATAACCTTGAGCATTACTGCGTCTTAATTTTTGATGTCTCATTTTTTTCACTTCCACAAAAAAGTTAATGTTATTTTGTCCAAAATCCAAGTTCTTGAATAAGGGAAAAGAAAAAGGGTTCGGAATCGAACCTCTTAGTTTTACTTTATTAATCTAAACTCATTATAACATAAAAATGTTTTCTTTACTATAACAGCCGAGCTTGCATCAATCAACCATTCTAGCATGGACACGGGTATTATTAGGTATTTATCTATTTCTTACCGAAACCAAAAGAGAAATAAAAGGCAGCCTTTGGTTATGGTATGTTATGGATATCTAGAGGTGGCAAATAATAAAAGGTATCTTTTTAAAATTTAGGATAAGAATAATACTGTTCATTAAAAATAATAAAAAGGTATTCGAACTCTTCGAATTAAGCATTACACGTGAGGTGATATTACATGAATAAAGATTCGGGAGATTTCAGTTTTTCTTTTAAGGCTCTCGGCTCCATTGCAGCCATTTTAACAGCTGGTTACGCCATAGGACATCACAAAGAACAAAAGTCCCTAAAAATCCGCCGCTCAAGAAATCGAAAAATAATGCTGGCATCTTTACCGCTAGCTTTATTAACTACCGGACCACTAACGCGTAAGTTAATTCAAAAAAATGTAGCAAAAGCAATTACTATTTTAACAACAGATGAATACGGTAAAAACGTCATGGAGCTATGGACTGCCATTCATCGGGCCGGTGTTCAAAACATTGTTGAAAACAACTTAAGGGCAACACAAGGGACAACGATTAACAGGCCAATTGGCAGTTCAAAAAGGTTTGACGGGTTCGATAACCTTATGTTTGTTCCACCTCAAATGACGATGCTCTCTAAATCAGGCGATACCGCAGTTGACATGAAAGTGACACTGGGCCCTAAGGCAACCAAGCCTCTTACGGTCAATATACCTCTTCTTATTTCTGGAATGGCTTATGGAATCGCTCTAAGCGAGCCAGCAAAAATAGCTTTAGCCAGAGGAGCAAAACTAGCAGGGACAGCTACAAACTCCGGTGAAGGCCCCTATCTGAAAGAAGAACGCGATGAAGCGGATAAATATATTCTGCAAATTGCCAATTGGCCATGGGGATTACGCACGGATCAAGAGATTGCCTCTGCGGACATGCTGGAAGTACATATTTCGCAAGGAGGGCAGAAAGGCGTCTTCTATGTAGCTCCGGATGAAATTAAAGGCAAAGCACGTAAACTTATGGGCTTATCCCCCAATCAAGGGATATCGGGTCTACCTGCTCCTCCCGGTGTACAAAGTGCCGCAGATTGGCCCATACTGGTCAATAACCTGCGTAATAAAGCGAATGGAATACCTATTGCTCTGAAATTGATGTCCACAGACAAAATTGAAGAAGATTTAGGTTTAGCTGTAGATGCAGGGTTTGATGTCATTGCCGTCGACGGAACGCAAGGCGGATCGCTTGTTTCCAACCCCACGATGCAGGATGACTTTGGAATTCCCAGTCTCCATGCGTTAGTTCGCGCGGTCCGTTACTTACAAAACCGCGGAGTTCGAGAGCAGATAAGTCTGATTGTCTCTGGCGGCTACTTTAATCCCGGAAGCTGTTTAAAAGCACTTGCGCTTGGTGCCGATGCTATTTATCTGGGTACCGTCCCCTTATATGCCTTAGCCAACAAGCAGCATCAAAAAGTAATCCCCTGGGAACCTCCTACAGTCCTTGTTAGCTATGCATCGAAATATAACAAAAAGCTAAACATAAACTTAAGCGCTGAAAGAGTATCCAATGTCTTACGTTCTATGGCTGTTGAAATGGAACAAGCCATTCGTGGCTTGGGGAAAGCTTCTGTTAAAGAGCTAAGCCCTAGCGACTTAGTGGCGCTTGATACGTTCTCTGCTGAATTAGCAGGGGTAAAAAGAGCATATTAGTTTAATTATAAACCTAGAATTTGCTTGAATTCTTCTTTTAACTGTTTCTTAAACTGTAGATTCGGCTTCACGGTTACCTTATTTTCGCGCAATTGAGGCAGAATCTTGAGGAACCCGTAGTATTCTTTTTCAGCTGTTTCAATAATTTCCTTTACCTTATAAGATTTTCGCATATTCATCAATCCCCTCCCCCTCTTAAATATCTCGTTCACGATTAATTACCAATTCCTCATAGGCTTCGTTGTTATGACAGATGTTGTTCCAGATACTATCGATGATCATAGCATCGACCTGCTGAAACAGATACTTTTCGCTTTGAACGTAGATGATGGCGCATATCTCACTTCTAAAGAATAAGGGAACAGCCATAATTGATGCGTCGTCGCTGATCCTAAAGTCCTTATTAATAATCGATTCCTGAGCCAGCTCCTTTAATGTGGCTCTATTCACAATCGGTACATTATTATATGAGGCAATCTCTTCAGATACAATCAGATAATTGCAGTGTGTCTTTCTAATAGTATATAGTTTAAATTGGATATTGATTACCTTTGTTATACTTTTAATAAAATATGGATCCGTAATTTCTTTTCCAATGTTTTTAATATCTTCAATCATTTCCATTATCGATGCGTTATTTAAGATTCTTAATATCCCCATCAAGGCAACACTGATTTCATTCAGCATGGCATTTTTAATAACAGCAGACTCAGACAATATAGCCTCCATGCTAAGCTCTCCATAAGGTGTTTTAATGCCAATTGTTTTAAAACTTATAAACGGCAGCTTAATCATTAATAACCATAATAAAATATATAAGACGATTCTTATCGCTTGAAATACGGGTGCTTGAAGAATTTGGGCAAAAACACCTAAATGATCTATATTTATCCCTACAGGATTACTTAGAAATAACTCCTCACAGAAATAAAGGCCAATGAATATTGCGATCAGTGCGATGAATATCCCCCATATTTGTCTGGCATTTAGCCGTTTTAGCTGATAAAGTGTTTTAGACAAAAACATTTCAAATATGTCTTTTATAATCAAATTATTGCCCTCACTTTTATCCGATTACAACATCGGTACCAATATATGGTAAAGTATAGTCAAAAATAACTCCTTGTGAAAAAGTAGAAATAATTTCTAATATATAAATATATAAACAGCTCCTTCCAGGCAGTATCCTCAACAGGATCCACTTCAGAAAGGAGCTGTTTGTCCCATACATTCATTTACAAAATTACGACAATTGTTTTTTATTTCGTTTTATCGAATTCTACCAGTTTCTGTGCGAAATCATAAAAATATTTATTCAACGGATGAGTAGGATTAGCCGGCAGCTCCTGGCTTTCGTCATAAGCCAAAGTTGAAACTATCATCGAAGCTGCCGCTACAGCAGGCAGTACGCTTGGAGCCGCTTTGATCGGACCATAAAATAAGAAATCGCTCCACAGGACGGCCGATACTGCATGCACTGCAGCATTCATGGCGGAAAAGCCTTCCCCACCCCACATCTCCCGACTTTCTTTCCACATATACGTCCCATTAGCAGGAGCTGATCCAACCGGCCAACCGGTTTCCGCTTTGATTTGTTTGCCTGCCAGGGATGAAAAAGAAATGGACGGAAGATTCATTACTGTCGTATCGATTAAGACCGAGGCAAAATCTTTCGCTCCAATGGCTTTCAGCATTTCACGGCATGCCTGTACCCTGCCGGAAGGAGTCTGGTTCGTTTCATCGAATACTTGCAGGACCACGTGTTTGATTTTCAATTCTTTTAATGCCGCTGCCTGGCCGATGCTGTCTTTATCCCAGGGTGTAATGCTGTTATATAGAATTTTGTCCTGAATACCAAGACTGGCAGCATATTCTGCCGCGTCAAGACGCGCTTTTTCGCCCCAAATGTCTATAGCAAAAGGGCGGTTGCTGATTGTAAGATAAAAATCAATATATTCCTTCATTTCATCTGCGGAAACCGCTGTCAAAGCTACTATGGCAGGTATCCCTGTCTGATCGGACAGCTCTTCCTGCCTGAGAATGTATGAACGGGCTTTTTCACGGTCAAATTTCCTGTCACGGCGGCTTTCCAGAATACGGTCTCCGTTATGAAACATTGAAGATATAAGCAGAGGCGGATTATCTCCAGCTTGGCCACCGACAATCATGTCACAGATGCGGCAAACTTTTGGTGTTAAGTCATATTTAAACATTTCTTCTCCCATATCTGTTTGGATGATTTAGCAAATCGTATTATACCATATATCATTAAAAATAACCATTAATTAACAGTAATTGCCAAATTGAGTGAGTATTTTGAATTAATTAGACTTGACTTTATTGATGATTTTCGTTATCTTAATAGAAGTTAAATATATTTATATAATCTTAGGTGCCCCACTAAGGGAGAATAGGAAAATCGGTAATAATCCGATACGGACCCACCACTGTATAGACGAGTCCCCGCTGATCCACTGGCGTATGCTGGGAAGGTGCGTTCAGGACGTTTGAGTCTGAGTCAGGAGGCCTGCCTAAGAGGTAAAAGTCTTTCCTGGGTAATGGAAAGCGGCGGTGATGACGGCAAAATCCCGACCACAAGAAAATTTGTGGCGGGGTTTTATTTATTTTTAAATATTTTATTGGAGGTTTTTAAATGAGCAGTCTTACAAAATTTCATGGTTTGGAAAATTTAAAAAATGCGACTGGGCAGGAACTTGAAATTGCCTTGCAAGAACTGATGGGCGGAATCAAAGCGCTCGATCAGGAAGCCTTGGCAGGCATGCAAAGCCGTGTAGATGCGAAAATTAAGCCCCTCGGAAGCTTAGGTGTCTTAGAGGATATTGCACAACAGCTCGCAGGCATATTTGGCACCACGCATCCAAAAATCAATAAAAAAGCAGTCCTTCTTATGGCCGGAGATCATGGTGTTGTCGTCGAAGGCGTCAGTGCTGCACCTCAGGAAATCACGAAACAAATGTTCTATAGTTACCTGAATGGCGGTGCCGGCATTAATGTCCTCGCCCGGAATGCCGGAGCAGATGTTATCAGTACGGACATCGGCATTGCCACCCCATTGGACGCTCCTGAGCTTATGGCCTACCGGGTTAAAAACGGAACAGACAATATGGCGAAAGGACCGGCAATGACCCGTCAAGAGGCCATGCTTGCAATACTGACAGGTGCAAGAATTGCGGCCAATGCGATTGACTCTGGTGTTAATCTGTTAGCAACAGGTGAAGTCGGTATTGGCAATACAACGCCGAGCGCTGCCTTGATCTCTGTGTTTACCGGTCACTCTGTTGAGGATGTTACCGGCCGCGGAACTGGCTTAAAAGATGATGCCCTGATTAATAAGCAAACCGTGATTAAATGCGCAATCGAAATTAATCAGTGTAATCCTGACGCTCCAATCGATACCCTGGCCAAAATTGGCGGACTCGAAATTGCTGCGCTCGTTGGAGCAATCCTCGAAGCTTCCTATCAGCATGTACCAATTATTCTCGACGGCATCATTTCATCTGCTGCAGCAATCACTGCAGCAAAACTGGCACCCCTGTCCACTTCCTATATGATTGCTTCTCATAGTTCAGAAGAGCTTGGACAGCATCTAGCTCTTCATCAGCTTGGGCTCAAACCCAGACTTGACTTCCATATGAGACTTGGAGAAGGCACAGGTGCCGCTCTGATGTTCCCGATGGTCGAGGCAGCCCTTAAAATCGCTGATGAAATGGCCACATTTGAACAAGCTGCAGTTACCACTGGAGACTTCTAAAATCTGCAAAGAAAGATGAAAAAGACATGTGCGAAATAATCCGTGCATGTCTTTTTTGCATAATCATCGATAACGGAAACTCTTGATAGTTTAATTAGATCCCAATCTTTTGCATCAGCTTGTCACTTGCTAATACAAAATTCTTGCCGATAGCTGTCTGCATAAACGCCTGAAAAAAAATTCCGATGTTTGCAGGGATAAGGATCACTTCGATCAATGGATATACGTTAATTTGAGATGCGATCCATCTGGCAGCCAATGACAACCCGGTAAAGAAAGCCATGGAAAAAACCAGACAGCGCCGGTAGCTGGAACAATGAGAACCGCCGGTAAATACCCGTAAAGCCAAAGCGGAAAATATTATCACGAGCGTATACACAATGGTACCGAATATTGCAGATACCCCTACGGTTAGAATTAATTCGATTATTACTCCAAGAAGCAAGGCTAAACCATATTCTATTTTCGCTTTATGGACAGCGTCCATTTCTTCACCTTTTACCATACGATTTGTCAAATGATGTGCAACACCCTCGAAATCAAACAATTGTTCACCCATCCTCCAGTCCGTGTTTAGGAAAATCGTTTAGGAAAATGATCCAAGATCAATTACCTTTCTGTGGATAATGTAGAAAATATAACCATACAAGATATATAATTCTATATATCTTTGGTATTTCCTGCTAAATTGTTTGTTGGAATTACATAATAGTCCTATATGAAATGCGCATATAAAAAACGCCTCGTATTTTTTACGTGGCGTTAATCTTCGATATTATGCTATTTATTATTACACACCTTGGTTTTGCTCAAGATTATATTTGAAATCTGCGACACGTTGGACATAACTATCTGGATCAGCTGAGCCGCCGTCTTCCATCTGCTTTTGACAGCCTTCAAGGCCGTAGTGATTAGACAACAGCATCAGATCAAAGACGAACTCATCGGCATAGCCCCGAGCCGCCCAGTAATTCCTGTAGTATGCCAACTTTTCAATCTCTGATTTTGCGGTGTCAATGGTGATATTATCAATTCCTTCTGCCTGATAAACTGCTAAAACCAACGCATACGATAAATTGTTTTGCTCACAAAGACTCCGGATCGCGCCCTGCGGGTCTTCCGGCAGGATGCCCTGACCTGCTGGGATCTCCTGAACGGTAGCAGACTTACCTTCTGCTTGTTGAATGGAATGAGCACAAACGGATATAAGGATAACGAGAGGGATGATAACGGATAAACTACGAATAAAACCTCTTCTCATAAACATGATGCCCACACCTTCCCATATATTTATTTCCTGGATACCTCAATCCCCTTTCGCGAAATACAATAAAGTTCTTCATTCACCGTTCATATATTCTTATATATATTCTCTCCATAATATATTGTTTTTAATAGAAAAATAGTTTTGCTATCATATTTTTAAGGATATTTTTTAATTAGACGCATTTTGTCGTGGTGATCTGATAACTGGTTTATTAAAAATTTTAATTAATTATCTGGTTAAAGAATCCGCATAATGTTACAATATTTTTATCCTTCGCAGATTATTTGTAGATAAAAATTTGATAAAGGGTGTAAGAATGGACATTTTTTTAATTATTGGAATCGTTGTAGGTGCTCTTGCCGTAGTCGTAGGCATGATTGTCAAAGGAGCCAATGTAGCTGTGCTATTGAATCCAGCTGCGGCCATTATTATTCTGATCGGGACAACTGCAGCCGTGATGAACTCATTTCCAAAAAAAGAATTCTTGAACATTCCAAAAGTATTAGGTGCCCTTTTTCGAGAAAAACAACCGTATGATGCGGTGTCGTTGATTGAACTTATCACCGATATGGCGATGACAGCCCGTAAAGACGGTTTATTGTCCCTCGAACAGACGATTATGGAAATTGAAGACCGTTATTTGCAAAAAGGGCTAAGCCTGGTAGTTGACGGATTGGAGCATGACTATATTCAAGAGATCATGGAAATGGAAATTGATAATATGGAGGATCGTCACCGTGCCAATGCCTCGATATTTTCTGCGGCAGGCAGCTATGCTCCGACGTTGGGAGTATTAGGCGCAGTCGTAGGACTAATCGGAGCGCTCGGCAATTTAAATGATACGGAAAAACTTGGTCATATGATCGCCGCCGCATTCGTTGCGACATTGTTTGGTATTTTTCTCGGCTATGTTGTCTGTCACCCGATCGCTTCCCGCTTAAAAAGAAAATCAGCTGCCGAAACTAAGAATATGCGCATTATCGTTGAAGGGGTTCTGGCCCTTCAGGCCGGAGAGAACCCCAGCAGTATTAAAGTAAGATTGACTGGCATGCTCGATCCGAAAGAAAGAAAAATCCTAGAGGAAAAAGAAAAAAATAAACAAGGCAGCGGTGAATAAGGATGTCCAAGAAAAAGCAACACCATGAAGAACATGTTGATGAATCCTGGCTGCTGCCTTATTCCGACCTGCTGACGCTTCTGCTTGCGCTTTTTATCGTTATGTTTGCCATTAGTCAAGTTGATAAAGTAAAACTGCAGCAGTTGAGCGAGTCTTTCAAAGAAATCTTCGCAGGCGGGGCCAGCTTTTTAGAAAAGGAAAGCGACCAAGTGGTAGAACTTGAACCATCCAGTTCTGAGAATGATTCTGCTTCTGCTCTTGAACAGGATAAGATGGCGGATATAAAGAAACAGCTCGAAAAGGAAATCTATGAAAGCGGTTATTATAATAACGTCAAAGTAAATCTGGATAAGGAAGGTTTGCAGATCGTTATTCAAGATGTGATGCTGTTTGCGTCGGGTGACGCGGAAATCCTTGATGCGTTCTCCCCTCTCCTTCTGCAGATCGGGAAAATGTTAAATGATATGGACAATGATATAAAAGTCGTAGGCCACACGGACGACCGGCCCATCCATACTGAGAAGTTTCGTTCCAACTGGGAATTAAGCGCGATTCGC
Organism: Dehalobacter sp. TeCB1; assembly: GCF_001707455.1. Taxonomy (NCBI): domain Bacteria; kingdom Bacillati; phylum Bacillota; class Clostridia; order Eubacteriales; family Desulfitobacteriaceae; genus Dehalobacter; species Dehalobacter sp. TeCB1. The sequence continues at coordinate 73,457 of NZ_MCHF01000016.1, forward strand.
GCGATCAACGTCATGAATTTCCTGGTTGATCAGGGTGGAATGAATCCTGAAAGATTTTCAGTCCAGGGTTACGGGCAGTACTCCCCTATTTCCGATAATACGATTGAGGAAGGCCGGGCAGAAAACAGGCGCGTCGAGATCTTCCTTCTTCGTAAGTACCCTGTTGCAGAATAAGAAACTTGGTCTAAGAAAACATGATTATTGAAAAAACACGATTGCATTCAGACAATCGTGTTTTTTAATATATTCAGGAAAATTAAAATCTACTTGACAGTAGTATAATGTTGAAATATCCTGAAAATAGTCGAATCGTTACATCCAGGTGAGAGCGCAGGTGAGATTTATGATGGCCATGTCTTATATATCAATGATTGTCGCGTATACTTTTGTCTTATTTGGTCTCTACATTTTAAAATTGAATCATAAGGAAACCTTAAACAGATTGTCAGCCTCTCTGAATTTCTGTTTTGCATACTGGTCGTTCATTTATTCATTCCTTTATCTAGCCCCAAGTCCCGAGAGTGCTTTATTCTGGCATCGGATCGCGGCTATTGGTTGGGTGATGTTCTGTCCGCTGGCTACTCACTTTTTCCTGGTTCTATCGGAAAAAACAAAAAATATTCATGGTATCCACTGGTATATCCCCTTGTATGGCCTGCCGACAATTTTACTGTTAAAAACACTGTTGACAAATGAATCGCTGGTGGCGAAAGTCTTTGTTCAGAGTACAAGTGGCCTGGGCTGGACGTATGAACTCAATACGGGCTCAGTCTGGTTCTGGCTGTATTGGCTTATGCTTGTCGTTTACATCGGAGTTTCACTTTTTTTCACCTTAAGATGGGGCAAAAACAGTCAAAGACCGAGGTTCATTAAACAAGCCAAAAGTATTTCGATTCTGGCGGGCGTCATGATGCTGATCGGGATCGGCACTGATTTTATCCTCCCTTTGATCACTCCGTTTATTCCGCCTTTATTTCATTTTTTCTCGATCTTCTGGGGATTTGGCGGCATCTTTATGATCAGAAGGTATAAACTGATGGATGTGAATATAGCGGTGACTCCAGACATTATTTTGGAAACAGTGATGGATCCGATCGTTCTGCTTGATAATAAAGGAATTATCCGTAAATGCAACCAGGCCACATTTGACCTGCTGAAATATGATGCCAGTGAAATGCTCGGCCGGAGATTCTCAGATTTTTTTAAAGCCCAAAAGTATAACCTGCAAAGAACAGATTTTTTGTTCAAAAACAAGTTTTTGCGCAATATTGAGTTTGATATGGTTGATTCGACGGGTAAAGTTATCAGCATTATAGCATCATTCTCTGTGGCCGAAACCGAGCTTGACGGAATTGTCGGCGTTGTTGGCAATCTTCATGATATTACAGGATACAAAGCTATGTCCAAAGAACTGGAAAAGATGGCCAATTACGATAAACTGACCAATCTTCCGAACCGCAGGATGTTCTACAATAAATTGGAGAAGGCCATTGAGAAATACCATAAGCATGATCAGCAATTTGCGTTGGTATTTATTGATTTAGATGGGTTTAAGGTCATTAATGATACCTTTGGCCACGACATCGGTGACCAAATGCTGATGAAGGTTTCGTCGCTCCTGGCCGGGGTGGTCAGACGGCAGGATGTGATAGCGCGTCTGGGCGGCGATGAATTTGTTCTATTGTTTTCCAGATTGCAGGATATGACAGAGCTTGACGGAATTATGCAGAGAATGCAGGAAAAACTTGTCAAACCCATCATGATAAACAATAAGATTTGCAGGGTTGGAATGTCGTTTGGGATTAGTATATGTCCGGAGGATGGAATGACCCCTGACGAACTTTTGAAAACAGCTGATCTACGCATGTATCGGGAGAAAAAATATTCAAGTTAACGTTTGATGGACTTCATGCGGGAGCGGACATTCGGTTTAACGCGATAGTCTTCAGGAGACACGATTGCTTCGGGCGTTCGTGTTTTTTTATTGCCTGTTTCAGCCTCAGCTTTGTTACGGATATATTTATGGCTGATGTTGGGATTGCTGGTTCTGCGGGATTGAATCTCAAATTGTTTTAAGGAAGCAATCAGCGGTGTCAGCTTAACGTGGCCGTAGTTTCTGGTATCAAAATCAGGATAGCGCTTATTCAGCTTGATGCCGACTTCACCTAAAAATGCCCAGCCATCTTCATCGGAACTTTCAGTGACGATAATTTTGATTGCTTCAATAAGTTCATCAATGCTGGCCATTCCTTCCTGAGGTGTCCCCTGCACCCGCGTTTTAACCTGTTCGTTTGTCTCATAGGGACTTGCCGGAATGACACCTAGAACCTCAAGGTATTTGAACTTTTCACAGGCAGCGATAAACGGCTGCGGCGTTTTCTTCTCGCCCATACCCATTACATACATGCCGGCTTCCCTGAGTCTGGAGGCTAGTTTGGTAAAATCACTGTCGCTGGAGACGATGCAAAAGCCATCAACGCTTTTGGAATATAAAATGTCCATCGCATCAATGATCAAGGCAGCGTCGGTAGCATTCTTTCCTGTTGTGTAGCTGTATTGCTGTATCGGTGTGATCGAATAGTTTAGAAGCACTGTTTTCCAGGATGCGAGGTTCGGCTTTGTCCAGTCTCCGTAGATCCGTTTATAGGTTGGGGTGCCATGATTCGCAATTTCATCGAAGATGTATTTGATATATTTTTCTGAGACATTGTCTGCGTCAATTAGCACGGCAATCTTTTTATCATTTTCCATATGCATTCTCCTATTCTTTCCTTTTTATTTATTAATCTTTGTTCTGTTTATTCAGAGCCTCTTTAAGCAAATCACCAAGATTACTGCCAATATTTTGCTGGTCACTGTATTGGGCAATCAGTTTTTGGTTAACCTGGCTTGCTCTCTTGGAACTGGTAAAGCCGGTGTCCCGTTCTTTTTCCGGCTGACGGTGGCCGCAGGCCCGGTCCTGACAAACCAGCATTTTGCCGCGTTTACCGTTGACCAGCAGCATGTATTTTTTGCAGACCGGACACCTGGTTTTCGTCATATTGTCAGCATGGTATGTGGCGCTGTCCGAGGCGACACTGTGAACCAGTTCACTGGCTTTAGTCCTGATCCCTTTAATGAATTCAGTCTTGCTTCCGTTCCCTTTAGCAATGTCTGTTAAAGCTTGTTCCCACTGGGCAGTCAGCTCAGGACTCCGAAGCTCAGGAGCCACAAGGCTGATCAGCTGACGGCCTTTGGATGTAGGCACCAATTCTTTCCCGCTGCGTTCAATATAACTGGTATGCAGCAGTTTTTCAATAATTTCCGCTCTTGTAGCCGGAGTACCGAGACCGCTCCCCTTCATCGTTTCCCGGAGCTCCTCATCTTCAATGAATTTCCCCGGATTTTCCATTGCAGTGAGTAGGGTGGCTTCTGTATAGCGTGCCGGTGGTTTCGTCTTCCCTTTTTGGGGCTTCAGGTTTTTTAGCATCCGTTCCTCGCTCTGCTCCAGTTTCCCGAGCGTTTGTTCAGGCAAAGCATCCTCCCTGCTTTCTTCTGATTCCGTCTGATGGGAAGTGATAGAGCGCCAGCCCTGGTCTTTCATCACTTTTCCCGTTGCATAAAACATTTCGCCATTAATACCGGCAATAACCGTCAGTTGGTCATAGCGGTACGGCGGAGAGAGGACGGCCAGAAAACGTCGTACGATCAGGTCATACAAAGATTTTTCATCATGGGTCAGATCCCCGAGCTTCAAAGGCTGCTCAGTCGGAATAATCGCATGATGATCCGTTACTTTACTGTCGTCCACCAGTCGTTTCGTCGGCTTGTAAGGCTGTGCCAACAGCTTTTTGGCCGTTTCGGCATAAGGCCCTGCAGCCAGACCTTTGAGCCTGGACGGCAGAGTCGGTACAATATCGGCGGAGAGATAGCGCGAATCTGTACGCGGGTAGGTAACCAGTTTATGCCGTTCGTATAAATTCTGCAGCGTACTGGAAGTTTTCTGGGCGGAAAAGCTTAGTTTGCGATTCGCATCACGCTGCAGTTCAGTAAGGTCATAAGCCAGTGGGGCTGGTTCGCTTTTACTCTCGCGCTTGACCTGCATAATTCTTGCAGATTGCTTCTCCAGCTTGCCCAGCAGGGCTTCAACCTGCTGGTAATCATAAATCCGGCTGCCGTCTTTGCCACGCCAGTCAGCAAAAAAGTCGCCGAAGTCCGCTCGGATTGTCCAGTAATCAACGGGAACAAACTTTCTGATCTCATCCTCCCGCTGAACGATCATGGCAAGTGTTGGGGTCTGTACTCTTCCTGAATTCAGCTGGGCATTATACTTACAGGTTAAAGCCCTGGTCACATTCAGGCCGATCAGCCAATCCGCTTCGGCTCTGCAAACAGCGGCATCGTAAAGATCATTATATTCGGGTCCGGGCTTTAATCTCGCGAAGCCTTCCAGGATGGCGGCATCGGTCTGGGAAGAAATCCAGAGACGTTTGAAAGGTTTCTTCCAGTTGCTCAGTCTCATGATCCAGCGCGCGACCAGTTCGCCCTCTCGTCCGGCATCGGTGGCTATAATTAGTTCGTTGATATCGTTTCGTTTCATCAGTTTGCTTACCGTCTGATATTGCTGGGAAGTCTGACGGATCACCTTGAGCTTTAACTGTTCCGGAAGCATTGGCAGATCTTCCATTCGCCATTCTTTATATTTCTGGTCATAATCCTCCGGTTCTGCTAACGTGACCAGGTGTCCCAAAGCCCAAGTAACGACGTATTGTGGCCCTTCGATAAAACCCTTGTTTTTGATATTGCATTTAAGAACCCGGGCAATTTCCCGGGCCACACTCGGCTTTTCAGCCAGAACCAACGATTTCATGCATATTCCTCCGGTTTAAGATCCTATGTATCATTATAGCATAATTGTATAAGGATTTTTTTATAAAGAAACGGCCTGTCAATCATGATTAAACGCGAATTTAAGTTTTCCATTAGCGGCATCCTCCCAGACCAGACAGGCGTTGAAAGATTTCCCGCTTTTGGATTTGAATCCTTTGATCAAGGGTGTTTTACCTTTCTTCAGCAGGCTTTTCATCTGGGCCTGGCTAAGTGTCTTACCGCAAATCGGTGTTTTCCAGACCACAAATCCACAGCCGCTTTTCCAGTTGGAGCAGCCGTAACCTTTATTGCCTTCAATGACACCTTCCCCGCACCGCGGACAGGGCCCCAGTTTTTCAGGTCCGCTTTCCCGGGCTGCCGAAGAACCATTTTCTTCTTTGGCGCCCTTTGTTTTTTTAGCCGACTTGTCTGTTTGATCTGATTGATCTTCCGAAGATGTGTGAACTTTCTTGGAAGATTTCGCAGATTCGGCAGATCTGGCTGACCTGGCCGGAGCCTGGGCCAACGGCGTTTTGCCATATTTTTGTTCATAGGCCCGAAGTTCATTAATGATTCGTATCACCGCTTCTTCGACCTCAGACATGTATTTTTCCAGCGCCAGTTCGCCTTTTTCAACCTGCGCCAGGTCATATTCCAGCTGACCGGTCATTTCAGCGCTGATCAGCAGGGCGGCATGCGGAAGCCTGTTTTGAATTAATGAAATCAGCTGGGTTCCCTTTTCTGTCGGCCGCAGCGTTTTTTGCTCCTGTCTGATATAGCCACGCTGAAGCAGATTTTCAATGATCGCAGGCCGGGTAGCCACTGTCCCGAGGCCCTTCCCTTTCAGCTGCTGGCGCAGAACATCGTCTTCAATTTGTTTGCCCGCACTCTCCATCGCTTTAAGCAGGTCTCCCTGGGTAAAACGTTTCGGGGGTTTGGTACTCTTTTCGTCGATCCGGACTTCGGTCGTCTGAACAGAGTCACCCTGACTGACCGCCGGAAGTTCTGTGTTCTCTTCTTGCTGGTTCTCGCGATTCTTATTTTTTCTCCTGGTCTTTCCTGTTGTTCCGCTGCTTTCAGCCTGAGGATCCTGAGCGTCTTCGAAATCATAGACCATTTTCCAGCCTGAGCTGAGCAGAATCCTGCCTTTGGAGCGAAAATGTTCCTGGGCCGCTTCCGTAACGATTTCCGTCTGCTGATACCAGGCAGGAGGAAACCAGACAGCCAGAAAACGCCGTGCGATCAGGTCAAAAAGTTGACGTTCGGCTTCCGGCAGCTTATTCAAATGAACAGTTTCTGTCGTTGGAATGATCGCATGGTGAGCCGTAATTGTGTTGATGACCCGTTTGTTTTGAGGCACACTATAGGTCATTGCTTCATCTACATTTTCCTGATAAGGCTCCTGACGCAGGGCTTTCAAATGGGCTGGCAGCTTTGGAATCATATCCGCGGGTAAATAAGCACAATCCGTACGTGGGTAGGTAATGGCCTTTTTATCATAAAGAGACTGGGCTAGTTCCAGGACCTTTTCGGCACTAAATCCGAATCGTCTGGAAGCTGTGACAGTCAGGCTTGTCAAATCGAAAAGCAAGGGCGGAGCTTCGGAAACCTTTTTTTGTTCAGCCCGGATGATTTTCCCTGGCTGCCCCTGTGTTCTCGCAGCAATGTGTTCGGCAGTTTCCCTGTCGGTCAGGCGTCTGTTTTCCTGAGCCGGATCAAACCAGCGTCCGGTGTATTGTCCCTGCTCCGCAGAGAAGGCTGCACTGATTTCAAAATAGGTTTCAGCAACAAATTGCTCAATTTCCCACTCTCTGCGGACAATCAGCGCCAATGTCGGGGTTTGTACTCTGCCGATGGAAACCACATTCGGCTTTTTGCGGACTGTATCGAAGCTGCCAAATAAAGAGGTGAAGCCTTCGGTCAGATTCATCCCAAAGTCCCAGTCCGCAAAGGCTCTGCCGTTGCCTGCGGCTGACAGACCTTCCACGGCCTGACCCGGTCTTAACTGATTCATGCCTTCCAAGATAGCCTCTCGCGTCAGCGAAGAAATCCAGAGCCGGGAGAGCGGTTTTGTACATCCCACCAAATCCCAGACTTCCTGAAAGAGAAGCTGCCCTTCCCTGTCGGCGTCCGTTCCGCAAATAACCTGTGTGATTTCAGAAGATTTCAGCCATTTTTGTAAAACTTGAAATTGTTGGCGCGTTTGGGATTTGATTGTACGCCGAAACGAATCGACAGCTGGCAGAACGGGCAGACGTTTCAGACTCCAGCGTTTCCCGACGTGTTCCAGATCCATATAGCCTTCCGGCCTTTCCAGCTCCAGAAGATGACCGATACACCAGGTTATCACATACTGGTCATTTTCGAGCCAGCCTTGTCCTTTACCTTTTACCCCCAGGGCTGCAGCATATTCCCGGGCCTGAGCCGGTTTTTCAGCAATAATCAGTATTCTTTCCATAGGATCTTCTTTCCATATAATTTTTTTTGCATGTGAATCTTACAGACATCAAGTACCATGTTAGCTCTAAAATGCATGTAACATTGAAAAAAAGTTTAGCTTAATTTTCCATAATACTCAGTATAGCATAAAATTAACCGGTACTTTGAGATAAAGAATGTCAACTTTTCTGTTGAAAGCTGAAACTTTTTATTATTTCATGTGTATTAATAAGTGTGAATATGAAAAGGGATGGTCAGGTGCTATGTTCTTGTTAACAATCCTTGGCTATATGTTGCTGGGTCTCGTGATGATTCTGGCAGCTATGATCTTTATACCTTACCATTATCAGGCTGCTGCAGAGAATCTTGGCCATTCTCAAATGAAGGGGTCCGTTTCCTGGCTCTTTGGCGGAATCAGGATGGAGTTTGTCAAATATCCTAAACGTAAGGCTGAAACGACGTTGATGATTCTGGGTCTGACTAAAAAATTCCAGGAACGGCCAGACTCTAAGAAAGAAGATCAACAGAAGTCCGGAACAGCGTCCAAGAACAATGCCAAAAAAGATCTGCACGCTGATTCTGTGAAAGACTTAATATCTTCCAAAAAAAAACATCAAAATGAATTTGGTATTCGTCAATTCCTGCGGACCGATGTTTTGAAAAAAATCCTGGCATCCCTGAGGAAAATCGCCAGGCATATCCTGCCGGATCAGCTGATCGTAAACGTCAAAATAGGCTTTTCTGATCCAATGTATACCGGTTTCCTGTTGGTACTGCTGACTCAGGGATACCTTTGGTATGACAGATTTGATATTGCTGTCGAACTTGTATTTGGTCAGGAAATGCTGGAAGGAAGGTTTTTCATTGGCGGAAGGATCTGGCTGCCCTATCTGCTCTCTGTAATCATCGGGCTTCTGGTCACGAAACCAATTCGCAATATCATGTTAACGAACTTAAAAATCAAATTTAAAGGAGGATCCCCCTATGTCGGATAGTTTTAACATTGGCGAAAATATCACCAACATCTTTGAAAAACTGGAAAGCTTTCTGAAGACCAAGACCGTCGTCGGCGAACCTATGCAGGTCGGAGAAATCATTCTTGTTCCATTCATCGATTTTACATTTGGTCTGGGTACGAGCGGCGGAAGCGGCATTGAACAGAAAAACAACCAAGGCTTGGGTGGCGGTGCCTGTAGTGGCGGCCGTATTTCGCCAACAGCAGTTCTGGTTATCAGAGGCGATCAGGTCGAACTGCTGCCAATTGAAAAATCAGGAGGGCTCGAAAAACTAATCGATATGGTTCCCGAGATCGTGAATAAAGTCAAAGATCAAAAATGCAGTGAAGAATAAATCATATGTCTAATATTTAGTGGTGCTTCCCGGCGGACGAAAAGTTCACCAGGAAGCACCACTTCTAATTTAAATCATGCGTGTTCATTCTATTAATGGAATGTAATCATTCCGTAGACATGCATCTTTTGTTGTTAAGAAAGCAGTATTTTATCAACTAACACGATCAATTGTTCGATTTCTGGCTTCGTGATTTGGGCATAGGCGCCGAGCGACTGCCCTTTCCTTTTTAGCTCTTCACTGATCATCGAGGAGAAGATAATGACGGGCAGCTCTTTAAGTTTGTCATCCTCTTTTATTTTTTTGATCAGATGATGACCATCCATTTGGGGCATTTCAATGTCTGTAATGACCAGCTGCACTTTATCCTCGATCGAACTGCCGTCAGCAATCATTTTGTTCAGACTATCCCATGCTTCCAGACCATTATCGTTGGGAATCACATGATAACCTGCAGCGCTAAGTGTTCTGATTAGTAGTTCCCGAAGAACGCGGGAATCCTCTGCGATTAATATTGTTTTTGTCTTTCTGAGGCCGTCCATTTCTTCAGCTACCGCGGGTATCGTTGATAATCTTTTGTTCATGGTCGGATCAATCTCAGAAATAATCTTTTCGAAATCGATCAGAACGATGATTTTTTCTTCCAGCTTAACGACACCGACTGCAAAGTCCGAACCGGCAATATCCGACAAAGGTTCCATCTGGGTCCAGGATACGCGGTAGATCCTCGTGACTTCATCAACTCTGAAGCTGATCATTTCACCATTGATTTCACAAACAATGATCTGCTGGTTATCTGTGACCTGCTTAACGCCGGTTAGGCATCGCGTCAGATCAACAAGCGGAATGATCTTATTCCGTAAAGTAAATAGTCCCTCTATATATGGATGTGAACCTACCAGGTGTGTCACCTTGACATTGTTGATAATTTCCCTTACTTTGGCGACGTTAATCCCATAGAATTTCCCGTCTACGGTAAACTCGATAATTTCAAACTCATTGGTTCCGGATTCCAGCAAAATTCCTTTATCATCCTGCATCGTCTGTCTCCTCTTCCCTGGAGTATTTATATCTTGTATTTTCGCTAAAGAAGCTCCAAAATCCTTCAGAATTCGTCTTTTCTACAATTAATTATTTCGGTTTATTTCAATAAATACAGTTTTATTATGACATTTGAGCATTCAGCGATTCACTTTTCTTACTTTCCGCAGTTTACCTTTGAGCGGCGTTGTTTGCAAGGCTTCAAGGACAAGTGACCCTTTAAAGTTCAGGATTTCCACATAACTCAATTCATCCAAAATATTGATAATCCCGATGTCAGCCGCAGTCATACCCGCAATATTCGTCAGTGCGCCCACAATATCCGCCGGCCGGATCTTGGATTTCTTTCCGGCATTGATCTGGAGCTTCATGATTTCCAAATTGATCCGGGTGCCTTTCATGGCTTTATTATCCGGCAAAACGGTTATTTTCTCCTGAAAGACGGCTTCGGCATTGCGGACAGTATCCTGAGAAGGTCTTTGTTTCAGTGGGATCTCCTGTCCAACATATTTCTGTATATCCTGCAGGTAAATGTCATCTTCTTTGGTAACAAAAGAGATTGCTTTGCCGTTTTTATTCAAACGCCCTGTTCTGCCAATCCGGTGTACATAGCTTTCCTTTTCCTGCGGCAGATCAAAGTTAATGACGAGTGAAATATCTTCGATATCAATCCCCCGGGCTGCCACATCTGTTGCAATCAGGTACCGAAAATAACCCCGTTTAAAATCATCCATGACACTCAGGCGGTGCCCTTGTTCCATACCGCCATGAATTTTGGCGCAGGGATAATCGAGCAATTTCAATTCCGCATAGACCTCATCCACCTGATGTTTGGTATTGCAGAAAATCAGACAGCTATCGGGATTCTCAGTGACTGAAAGATCTTTAAGAAGCTTTATTTTATCCTGTCTGGCAATGAGGTATCTTTCCTGGGAGATTCTTTCCGCAGCGGATGTTTCTTCTTGCGTTTCTACATAGACTGGCTCGCGCAAATAATGATCACACAGTGTTCTGACATCAGAAGGCATCGTGGCCGACAGCAGGGCTGTTACGCGGTCGGCAGACAAGCTGCCAAGGATGGTTTCCGTCTGTTCCAGAAAGCCCATATTCATCAGTTCATCCGCTTCGTCAATAACCAGGTATTTGATACAAGAAGTATCCAGCGTCCCTTTCTGAAAATGATCGATCAGCCGGCCAGGCGTTCCCACCACAATATGCGTTTTTTGCTTCAGCTCTTTCTCCTGATAATAGAAAGGAGATTTGCCGTATACCGCAGCAATTTTTAGTCTTTTAAAACGGCCGATATGAAACAGATCCTCTTTGACCTGGATGGCCAGTTCTCTCGTTGGCGTGATGATCAGGGCCTGGGGTTTATTTTCTTCCCAATCCACCATCTGGCAAAGCGGAATAGCAAAAGCGGCCGTCTTGCCGCTGCCGGTCTGAGATTTAACAATCACATCTTTTTGCGCCAGAAACAATGGGATGACCTGTTTCTGGACGTTCGTAGGCTTGTCATAGTTCAGCAGCTGAAGGGCTTTTAATATTTCCGGACTTAACGGATATTGGTCAAAAGAAACCTGGTGCATGCGGTCATCTCTTTCTTTATCAGGAGTATGTATAAAAGGAATATTATAAATTTTTTAGATTTACTCGGGCTCGTCAACGTAATGGATGGCCGCTTTCGGTCGTTGTGTCATCCTGACACAAAATCCCGCGCTTCGCAATCCATGCTCCGCTTGACGCTGTCCATCCATTACGTTGACTTAGTCTGGAGTTAGTAAGTTGTTTTTTATTCTATTTAGTATTATTTCTGCAGATCAGGAATCAATTCCTTTATTCTTTCAAGTACCTTATTAACGTTAAATGCACAGCAGCAAGCTAAACAAATACGACCCCCTTGCAGAAAGGAGGCCGTAGTCCGCGCCATGGATTTAAATTACATATTTGCAGCAAGCGCATGAAAGGACAGATCATCTGATCTTTCAGCGATATGGTTCAAAACCTTGATAATGGTTGCAGGGGAAGATGTCTGTTTGACAACTTTATACTCTCTGGAGGTTTCACCATATATATTTTCAAGGACGACGAGTACATCTTTTTTGACGGCCGCAAATTGATCCGCTTCAAAAGCCTTCGCCAGCTTTTTAAGTTCATGACAAAAACGCATAAAAAAAACACCTCCTTCTCACATGCTCCAATACTTCAGGGAGTGTTACTTCAATATTTCAGAATTCAGTAAAACAATGATGTAAATGAAATCTTGATGTCCGTAAAAATACTCCGAAATGTATTATATAGAAGGAATAACGATGTGTCAACCATCTTTTACGGCAGCATACACTTGATCTTCAGCGCAAGCTGATAAAGCAATATCACATGAAAGTGAGGTTTGTCGCTGAGAAAATTGAAACGCGGGAAGAATTTCAGCGCGCTTATGAAATGGGATATGATTATTTTCAAGGTTATTTTTTCAGCAAACCTTCGATCATTAATTCTAAAGAGATTGTATCACTGAACAGCAATATATTGAAAATCATTCAGGAACTCAAAATGCCTGAACCGAACTATACGGTGATTGGCAATATTGTTCAAAGTGATCTCGGCCTGACCTATAAAATTTTTAAACTTGCCAACTCCACATATCTTGGGACAAAAAATAAAATCAATTCTATCCCACAGGCGCTCGCCCACCTTGGCTTAAAAGAACTGTACCGCTGGAGCTCAATCATCATGCTGAAAGATCTGCAAAATATCGAAAACGCGGAACTGATCAAATTGTCACTTATCCGAGGAAAACTAATGGAACTTTTAGCTTCAGAACTGGGAGATAAAACGAGCAGTTCTGAATTCTTTTTTACTGGGATGTTTTCTTCCATTGACATTCTGCTGAACAAAAGCATGGAGCAGGTGCTCCATGGCCTTTCCCTACCGGATCATGTAAAACTGGCCTTGCTCGGCCAGGATAATAAACAACGGCGCTTATTGGATTTCATCATTGACTTTGAAAAGTGAAGTCGTATCATTGGAGCGTATCATTCGAGCAAAGACAGGAATGAAAAGTTCAGACAATCAATCAGTCCACGGTTCGTCAGGCGCAGTTCCGGGATAACAGGCAGACTTAAGAGCGCCATGGTCATAAATGGCGAGGCCAAACTGCATCCAAGCTCTTTCCAGGCTTTATCAAGCTGAGTCACCATTCCGGCCACTTCCTCGACCGGTCTGTCCGACATTAAGCCGGCGATCGGCAGTGGCAGTATGGCCAGCACTTTCCCATCCCTCACAGTGGCCATACCGCCGCCAAGGTCTGCCAGTGTATTGCCGGCAAGCGCCATATCCGCGTCATTTACACCGATGATGATCAGATTATGACCGTCATGAGCCACTGTTGATGCGACTGCCCCGCTCTTCATCTGGAAACCCTTGACATACCCGAGGCCGTAATTTCCCGGGCCGCCGTGCCTTTCCAGGACCATAACCTTGGCAATATCGGCTGTAATGTCAGGACATACCTGCCCTTGCGCTGTTCCCATCTCGATCACGCGATGAAGGGTTCCGGCCTGGGCTTCTTTGATCTCGATGACGTGCGCCCTGACCGTCGTTCTTCCTTCCGGAGCTTTGATGATGAAGTCTCCGGATTTCAGTTTATGGGACAGATGAACGGAACTGCGGAACTTCTCCGGATAGCTGACGGACGAAATTTCAGCCAGCATCCGTCCTTGTTCTGCTATGATTTCCCCGTCTATCATTACTTTTTCTACGGTGACTTCCGCGAGGTCACGCAGAAAAACAATATCTGCACATCTGCCAGGTGAGATACTCCCGAGATGCCGGTCAAGCCCGAAACACTGAGCAGGATTAATGGTTGCCATTTGAATCGCCGTAACCGGATTGACACCCTGGCGAATCGCCTGGCGGATCACATGGTTGAGGTGTCCTTTGGCCAAAAGGGTATGCGGATGCACATCGTCCGTCACCAGCACGGCATACCGGGAATCTACTTTGTTTTCAGTAATGGCCCGGACGGTTTCCTTAACGTCCTGCCAGGCTGAGCCTTCCCGCAGTTTGGCATACATACCGAGACGCATCCGGGCCAGGGCATCCTCCCTGGTCGTACTTTCATGGCAGGACAGGATCCCGGCTGCTGCATAAGCCTGCAATCCTTTTTCGAGATCAGCAGAAGCGTAATGCCCGGTAACCGGCTTGCCGGCGTTCAGCGTTACCTTTAATTCGGCATGAACCTGCGCATCACCAGAGATGACTGCCGGATAATTCATCATTTCCCCGAGCCCGATGATCCTGCTGTCCTGCAAGGCTTCTTCGATTTCAGCCGGGCCGATGATCGCTCCGGCATCTTCAAAACCCGGAGCAGCAGGTACACAGGACGGCATTGTTGCAAATACTTTAAGTGGCATGGCCTGTCCTTCTTCGACCATCATCTTAACGCCTTCCAGACCGAAGACATTGGCAATCTCATGCGGGTCCATCACAATGCACGTCGTTCCCTGCGGCAGGACAGCTCTGGTGAATTCCCTCAGCGTGACCATGCTGCTCTCGACATGCAGATGTCCGTCCAGAAAACCCGGTGCCAGCGTATAGCCCGAGGCATCGATGATCTTCGTCTGTTCCCCGATAGCAGGCGCGGCATTACCGACTAGGACAATCCGGCCGTGTTTGATCGCGACGTCCTTGTTTTCTTCGATTTCACAAGTATTTACATTGATGATGCGGCCGCCCCGGATCACCGTGTCCGCTTTCAGGATACCCATGGCGGTTTGAGCCAGTTCGGCTGTTTTCTCCTGAAAATCTTTCACGAGAAAATTGAGTACACAATCATTCAACACTTTAATCCCCTCGTTTTATTTCATGGATGATTCCTTTTGCTATGATTACTTTTATCAATGGATTTTTTCATCTCATTGACTATAGACTGTTTTCTGTCTGGGCGGCAATCAGGGTGGCTGCCCCGTATTTTTCCCTTAAACGCGGTTTCTCAATCTTACCGGTTGGATTGCGCGGGACCTTGTCGAAGATAATCCGGCGCGGACGTTTATAGCGGGGCATTGGTGCACAGAAAACGCTGATATCTTCTTCTGTGCAGATACTTCCCGGTTTGAGTTCGATGATTGCTGCGGTAATCTCACCCAGGCGCGGATCAGGCAGACCAATCACTGCGACATCCTTAATCGACGTATGTGCACGCAGGAAGTCTTCGATCTGAACCGGATAAATATTTTCGCCGCCGCTGATGATCACATCTTTTTTCCTATCGACCAAATATATAAAGCCGGCCTCATCCATCCTGGCCACATCACCGGTCAGCAACCAGCCGTCTTTCAGGGCTACAGCCGTGGCTTCAGGGTCGTTGTAGTAGCATTTCATGACACCCGGACCTTTGACCCTCAGTTCCCCTACCTGACCCTGTTGGACCGGACAGCCGTTTTCGTCAGTAATTTGAACTTCCCACTGATAACCGGGTACCCCAATCGCGCCCACTTTATGGATGTTCTCTAGGCCAAGATGCACACAGCCCGGTCCGATGGACTCACTCAGGCCGTAATTCGTATCGTACAGATGATTTGGAAAATAGTTTTTCCAGCGGCGGATCAGGCTGGGAGGTACCGGCTGGGCCCCTATATGCATCAGGCGCCATTGAGAGAGCTCATAATCCTCCAGCTTAACTTTGCCGCTCTCAATCGCATCCAGGATATCCTGGGCCCATGGAACGAGAAGCCAGGCGATGGTGATTTTTTCCTCGCTGATCGTCTTCAGAATCCACTCCGGTTTGACGCCGCGCAGCAGGACAGCTTTGCTGCCTGAGAGCAGGCTGCCGAACCAGTGCATTTTGGCACCGGTGTGATAAAGCGGCGGTATGCACAGGAAATTGTCGTCACGGGTCTGTCCATGATGGTTTTGTTCCGTATAACAGGCCGACATTAAGCTCCGGTGTGTATGGAGGATGGCTTTCGGGAAGCCGGTCGTCCCGGAAGAAAAGTAGACGGCCGCATCATCATCGTCAGACAGTACAACTTGCGGCACCTCCGAGGAACTGTTCGCTGCCAGCCGGTCGTAATTCTCTGCGAAGGACGGACGGTTTTCACCCGCAAATAAAAGCGTTTTGACTTTAGGGATCTGATCGTAAATCGTTTCCACACGGCCAATAAATTCCGGTCCAAAGATCAACGCAATTGTATCGGACAATTCCAGGCAGTATTTGATTTCTTCAGCTGTGTAGCGAAAATTTAAAGGGACTGCAACGGCGCCGGATTTTAAGATACCGAAGTAAATCGGCAGCCATTCCAGGCAATTCATTAATAAAATGGCGACTTTATCGCCTTTCTTAATGCCTCTTTTCAGAAGCAGATTCGCCATACGGTTCGCTTTCTCGTCAAAAACCCGCCAGGTCATTTCCAGCCGGTATTCCCCTGCCGGATTATTTTCGATCAGTTCATACTCTCTCCAGGTGATTTTATGGCTTTCCTGAAGATCCAGATTAATCTCGGTCAGACATTTCTCCTGTCCGTACAACGCTGCGTTGCGTACCAACAATTCAGTAATGGGCATTGTTTAATCTCCTCCCGTTCTACCATGACAATATTTGTTTGTGATGAAATAAATTGACTTATATAAAACTGTAAATTTAAAATGCAAAATTAATAGCGGTTATCAAAGATGCGGGTCGATTTCTTTTCGCTCCGGGGAAGTTCCCCGATAGCTACGGCTTTCGGGACGACGGAAATCCCAATTTTTGCTTTACAATGCTGTTTGACGTCTTGTTCGAGCTGCTTTTTATCTGCATTGTTTTCGGTCTCAAAGAACAGCGTCATAATATCTTTGCCGCTTAAATGGTCAATCATGACCTGGTATTCACTGCTGGCACCTTCTACTTCGCGCAGAAGCTCGTCAATCTGACCCGGGAAAATATTCACACCCTTGACTTTGACCATATCATCGGTACGGCCGATAATGGTATCGATTCTGGGGTGAGCCAGACCGCAGGCACATTCTCCTGGCAGGAAACGGGTTAAATCATGGGTGCGGTAGCGAATCAGCGGAGCACCTTCCTTCTTTAAGGTCGTGATCACCAGTTCCCCAATTTCGCCTTCCGGTACCTGCTGGCCGGTATGCGGGTCGATAATCTCAAAGTACAGATAATCATCCCAATAATGCATGCCGCATTCGTAATCGCAGCTCATCGCAATGCCCGGTCCGTAAATCTCAGTCAAGCCATAGATATCGTATAATTGAACGCCCAGTTCACCGGCGATGCGTCGGCGCATTTTTTCGCCCCAGCGTTCCGAACCGATGACACCTTTGCGCAGGTGGATTTTGTCCTTGACTCCCCTTTTGGAGATCTCTTCAGCCAGGAGCAAGGCATAGGATGAAGTCGCGCACAAAACGGTACTTTTTAAATCAATCATCATTTGAATTTGTTTATCGGTATTGCCAGGGCCCATCGGAATAACCATGGCCCCTAAAAGCTCAGCTCCGTTCTGAAAGCCGATGCCTGCTGTCCATAAGCCGTAGCCCGGCGTAATATGGACCCGGTCCAGGTTGGTCAAACCGGCTGTTTCATAGCAGCGTTTAAACATGATGGCCCAGTCTTCGACATCCTGCCTTGTATACGGAATAATGACCGGGGTGCCGGTGGTTCCGGAAGAGGAATGAATCCGGACAATCTCACTGTCGGGAACAGCCTGCAGGCCAAGTGGATAAGCTTCTCTCAGATCATCTTTATTGGTAAACGGTAGTTTTTCAAAATCTTCCTGGCTTTGCATGCTCTGAAGTAGTTCGTACCCTGCAAATTTCTTGCTGTAAAAACCGTCGAGACTGCAGAGTTTGGTCAGATTTTTTCTAATCGCTGCAAACTGGGTTTCATTCATCCGTTTCATACACAAATATTCCCCTCTTCTATGTTTTGGGCACCGGCCCGAAGGGCCTGAATGTTCATGTCCAGCAGTTTAGCCGGCAATACGCTTTCCAGAGCAGTTTCCATGTCCGTAAGTGTAAAGCCAAGTACACCGCTGCCTGCTGCTGCACCGAGTAAGGCAGTGTTTAAGACTTTTGGTGAGCCGCAGACAGAACAGACTGCATCGCTATCCACAATATAGAACCGGCTGACACTGTTTTGCAGATAGTCCAGCATCGTCTTCCCCTCATAACCTTCAGCCGAGAGTGAAGCTGTGACCGGTTTAATCGCTTTTTGACTGACAATGACGGTCCCTTGCGGCTTTAAAAAAGGAAGCGCCCGTACAGCTTCCGCGGGTTCAAAGCCTAGCACCAGATCAGCTGTCTTCAATGCTACCAGCGGAGCGTGAATATTTTCACCGATCCTTACATGGCTGACGACGCAGCCACCCCGCTGGGCCATGCCGATCGTCTCCGCTGTACGAACTTTTAAGCCTTTTTGCATCGCGGATTGGGCAATAACTTTGGAAGCCAGGACAATTCCCTGACCGCCTACCCCAGCTAAGATAATATTCATACCGGCTCACCTCCTATCGCAGCAAAAGAACAGACTTGTGTACAGAGTGAGCAACCGTAGCATAAAGCCGAATCAATTTCAGCCTTATCTACTTTCCAGGTAATGGCCGGACAGCCCAATTCTTTGATACAGCGCTTGCAGCCGCTGCATTTTCCGGGATCAACTGTGAATTGCGGCCCTGGTTTGGCTATTGCAATGCACGGATATTCAAAGATCACCGCTGAAACGCCACGCACCGCTGCAGCATCTTGGATGGCAGCGACCGCTTGTTTTAAGTTGAGCGGATTGCATGTCGTAATCTGTTTAACACCCAAGGCTTGAAGGACAGCCGGAATACTAATTTTTTCAGCGATATTTCCCATCATGGTTTTCCCGGTGCCCGGGTGTGGCTGATGACCTGTCATCGCCGTTGTCGAATTGTCGAGAATGATCAATACGATATCGGTTTCATTGTAAACAGCATTAATCACACCGGCAATGCCTGTATGAAAAAAGGTTGAATCACCGATAAATGCAAAATTAACCGTATCCGGTTCAGCGCGGTGCAGTCCCTGGGCAATCGTAATGCCTGCACCCATGCAGAGGCAGGTGTCAACCATCTCCAGCGGACTTGCATTACCAAGTGTATAGCAGCCGATGTCACCGGAAAAGACCGCTTTCTTACCTTTCATGGCTTTTTTCACCGCGTAAAAAGAAGCGCGGTGCGGACAGCCGGCACAGAGTACCGAAGGCCGGACCGGCAGAGCCGGCTGCTCAGGCTGTATAACTTCTACAGTCTGTTGATCCTCTTCAGCTATGCATTCTTCTTTATTGTTTATATCCTCATGTTTAGCATTCAATGTGGAGAGATTTAGACGGCAGTCTTCATCCTGATTAGGCTTCTTTAAGAATTTCGTGATTGCCTTGCGCGCGATTTCAATGCTGTTTTCCCCAGCCTGAGGGGTATGGCCGCTCAGTTTGCCGAAGACTTTGACAGGCAAATGGTATTGGCCGCACAGGAAAATCAATTCTTTTTCAATCACTGGATCCAGTTCTTCGATCACCAGTACTTCATCGAGGCCGCTTAAGAATTCCAGGGCCAGTCTTACCGGAAAAGGATGCGGCGTTGAAACTTTGAAGAGTTTATAGTCAATATCCGAACTATTCTTCTGAACATCGTTTTCGCGTTGACGGCACTCCTTTAGCGCCTGGATCGCTTCACACGTATAAGCATAACTGATGCCGCCTGTGGCAATACCTTTTTTACCGCTGCCGGTTAATATATTGCAGGGATAGGAGGAAAAGTCCGCTTCCAGTATTGGACGTCTGGCTTCAATTTGCAGATGCTTTTCATAAGAAAGGCGAGGAAAAATCGTCCATTTCGGATTTTTGACAAAAGCGCCGGCCGAAGAAGCCGCCTGGGCGGGTTCGAGTACGATAGAGGCGCTGCCATGACAAACACGCGTGGTTGGACGAAATAAGACCGGGGTCTTGTATTCTTCCGAATAGGCAAACGCATCGCCAATCATCTGATAAGCTTCTTCCGGTGAAGATGGGTCAAAGACAGGCAGTTTGGCAAAAGAAGCAAAATGACGGGTATCCTGCTCTGTCTGGGAAGAAATAGGTCCGGGATCATCGGCAACAACGATGACCATTCCCCCCTCTACCCCGATATAAGCGAGGCTCATTAATGGATCGGAGGCAACATTAAGACCAACTTGTTTCATGGTGACCATCGTTCTGAGACCAGCATAGGCTGCACCAGCCGCAACTTCCAGCGCGGATTTTTCATTGACGGACCATTCAACATAAATATTCCCGGGATTCTTCCGGGCGACTGTTTCCAATATTTCAGTGGAAGGCGTGCCTGGATAGCCGGTTACAACCGCAACGCCGGCCCGGATAGCTCCCATGGCAATTGCCTCATTCCCCATTAAGAGTACTTGTTCCATGAATCGTCCTCCTAAAACAGATCAAGACCAATAGACTAATATTGACGAACAAACCAATAAGCTTGCCCTTTAAAGAAAGACAAGCTTTGAAATTGCAAATAACATATTTAAGTATAATTCTTTTTTGGCATGATCGTCAACGACATTACTGTTTTTAAGGCAATTTTTTAAGAATTTTTATCGATTTGCTTCGGTAATGATCTGATTACGCTCCATTGACAGAAGACACTTTATTTTATATAGCTGTTATCCTTCAGAAGGACGTCATGTGAACCGCCTTCCACGATGCTTGTTGCGGATACGAGCGTGAGTTTGGCATTTTTGTGCAGTTCTGGAATCGTCAAAACCCCACAGTTGCTCATGGTTGAACGGACTTTGTTCAGGCTCAGGGTTACGTTGTCTTTTAAACTGCCGGCGTATGGCACATAGGAGTCAACGCCTTCTTCAAAAGAAAGCTTGCCGTCACCGCCGAGATCGTAGCGCTGCCAATTCCTGGCACGGTTAGAGCCTTCTCCCCAGTATTCCTTCATGTAGCTGCCATTGATATTGACTTTGTTCGTCGGGCTCTCATCAAAACGTGAAAAATACCGGCCAAGCATGATAAAATCGGCCCCCATCGCCAGCGCCAGTGTAATATGGTAATCATGGACGATACCGCCATCCGAGCAGACGGGGATATAAATTCCGGTTTCCTTGAAATATTGATCGCGCGCATTGGCAACTTCAATCAACGCGGTAGCCTGTCCGCGGCCTATCCCTTTTTGTTCGCGGGTAATGCAGATCGACCCGCCGCCAATGCCGACTTTGACAAAGTCGGCCCCCGCTTCGGCCAGGAATAAGAATCCCTCGCGGTCCACGACGTTCCCGGCGCCAACCTTTACGGATTCACCGTATTTTTTGCGGATAAAATCGATCGTCCTTTTCTGCCATTCCGAAAAGCCTTCGGAAGAATCAATGCAAAGAACATCTGATCCGGCATTAACCAGCGCAGGCACTCGTTCTTCATAGTCCCTCGTATTAATCCCTGCTCCGACAATATACCTTTTGGAGGCGTCCAGAAGTTCCCTTTCGTATTCTTTATGGGAATCATAGTCTTTGCGGAAGACCAGATACTTAAGGTTTTGGTCTTTATCGATCAAAGGTAAAGCATTCAGCTTATGGTCCCAAATAATATCGTTGGCTTCACTCAGGGTGATCTGATCACTTCCGCAGATCAGATCCTCAAACTTTGTCATGAATTCTTTGACTTTCGTATCTTTGGACATTCTGCTGACGCGGTAATCTCTGGTCGTAACAAGACCCAGCAGCTTACCCGTAGCTGTACCGTCTGAGGTCACCGCCACTGTGGAATGATCCGTTTTGGCTTTCAGGGCCAAAATGTTCGCCAGCGTGCTGTCCGGGGTTATATTGGAATCGCTGGTCACAAAACCTGCCTTATAGTTTTTGACCCGCGCAATCATCTGAGCCTGGGTATCAATCGGCTGAGAACAATAAATAAACGAAATACCGCCTTCTCTGGCCAGAGCAATTGCCATTTTATCGTCCGAAACAGACTGCATGATTGCCGATACCAGAGGAATATTCGTATTAATGGAAGATTCCTCACCTTTTTTGTATTTTACAACGGGAGTCTTCAGACTTACATTTGTCGGGGTACAGTCTGCCGAAGAATACCCGGGTACTAATAAATATTCTCCAAAAGTATGGGAAGGTTCATCAAAATAAGTTGCCATATCAATCTCTCCTTTGTCATTAATAATAATCATTCAAAACATTTTTATTGCATAAAGCTTGTACTTCTTCATTTATATATCAGGCGCCAGCTAAGTCTTCTTTAAAATCAATAACGAAGATATAACCATAAATATTCTTATTCGCTAAATATTATCACATTCCCTTCAAAAATCAAGATGTCAGTAGAAATTCAGACAATTTTAAATGTTAACCTCAATTGACTTTGTAAATGCAACCTATACATTACTGGGTGATTGCATTTAAATCTTCAAACAGGATAGTGGCATTAAGTCTTACAATCGAAAGTCTCCTTTTTCTTCACTCCCCCATG
>NZ_MCHF01000017.1:0-95307 GCF_001707455.1 Dehalobacter sp. TeCB1
ATATTTATGTCAACCAGGACATATTGAGGGTGCTCTTACTTTTTATCCTACACTATTTCCAGTTCCGGCGGAAGGGCATTGTGAGAAAAAAATAGTACCTTTCGGTACTTTATCATTGCTAAAAACAATAAAATGATTGCAGATGCGGGAATTGACAAAAGCAAAATGGACGGTGATTTATACCTCGTTACAGGCAAGCCGAAGTTTACCCGCATACTCGTAAAAAATACGAGCCGTTTTGCTCGTAATGTTAGTGCTGATATGCTTATTAAAACACTCACTCAAAATGGCGTGCATATTGATTTTATTGATACGGGTTTATCCACGGAACGAGCCGCAGACATTATAGTCGTTCAAATGTTACAGGTTCTTGATGAAAATGACAGCCGAGATAAAAGCCGTAAGGTGCTGTTTGGTATCGAAGAAGGTATCAAGCGAGGCAATATCCATACCCACGGCAATCTATATGGCTACAAATACTATCCGAAACCCGAAAACAGGCTTGAAATTATCGAGGAAGAAGCCGAAGTTATACGGCTGATTTTCGATTTATACGTTAATCATAATATGGGTGTTCACCGTATCAGACAGCACCTAATTGAACATGGTGTATTTGCAAGGAGCGGCAAGCCTTTTAGTGAGCGGGGTTTGCGAGTTATGATACAGAATGAAACTTACTCGGGGCGGGCGGTGCGTAAGAAGTTCACCAACGGTTTAATCTTCAATAAGCACGCTACAAGGGAAACAGGACAAGCCATCATTTTTGAAACTGACAAAATTCCCGCTATTATCTCCATAGAAACATTTGAAAAGGCGCAAGCGGTTTTAGAAAGTCGGGTACAGCACTCTACACAAAAGGGTATTCACAAGGGCAAGACGCTTTTTGCAGGGAAAATTATTTGCGGTTGTTGCGGTAGCACTTATTATGCTTCAAGCAGTGATTATATTAAATCGGCTGGCGGCAGGGTCAGAAGCTACGCTTGCAGTAAAAAACGGACAATGCACAAGGATAAAGACGGTAACAGGGTCATGCTTTGCAATAATCGCAATGTGTCCGAAACGGTTCTAAATGAATTTGTTTATGGGATTTCATATGTCAGCAGTATATATGAAAAGGCAAGTTTTGGCTCATTGGCATTATACTCGCTCTCCGTTGCCTTGCTGTCGAGGATAAATAAACAGGACGTTAAAGCCATCAACGAGTTAAAACAGCAATTAGAACTGGTGCAGGAAAAGAAAAAGAAGTTGTTGGGGCTGTATCTCGAAAACTCTTTTTCAAAAGAACAGCTTGACGCTTATTTAGAGCCATTGGACGCTGAACAAATAGAACTCGGTGCTAAAATCAATTCTTTATCTAAGAGCAATGATGAAATCTATGCAGACATAAAGGAAATCGAGGAATCCGTAAGCTACCTCAACACTCTTAAAGATAAGGCAGAGCGAGAAATTGAAAGTGGGCAGTTTACAGCGACAAAAGAAGAAATAGTGGCAGATATAGAGTATATCACCGTCAGAGAGGACGGAAAATTGGCAGTACGCTATAAGGCGTTTGAGGAAATAGAAAGGCTGATGGATAAACACAGGCACTTCATTCCGATAGAAAAGCAGATAGAATTCGGTATCGCTCGGAGAGTGTCATAATGAAATACTACGGCTAAGAAGTCGCTTCTGTAATAGGAAGTGGCTTCTTTCATTCTGCGGCAAATCTCGCCTAAATCGCGTGGCTCTCTCATGGTTTTAGCCTACAACCCAACAAAGTACCCACCAACCAATAAAACCGCCTGTAACCGTTGCTCTCGTGGCGATACGGCTATGGGCGGTTTTTGTGGTAATCGGGCGGTAAAGCATGACCGTTGAAATGTAGTATATATCGTTGAACATATTTCTGATCCGCTGATGCATCTGATCCGCAACGCGATTGATCATGGGATTGAGGCGGCTGGGGAACGGGTTGCGGCAGAGAAGTCCAAAGCTGGGACAATCACCCTGGAAGCAAAAAACGCTGGAAGCGATGTTCTGATCATTGTCAGGGATGATGGTAAAGGACTGAATAAAGAAAAAATCCTGAGCAGAGCCAGACAGAATGGCCTTCTGACCAAATCGGAACAGGAGATAAGCGACCGCGAAATCTTTAATCTGATCTTTTTGCCCGGATTTTCAACCAAAGAGAACATCACGGAATTTTCCGGAAGAGGCGTCGGCATGGATGTCGTCTCCAAGAATATCCAGACGGTAGGCGGATCCGTTTCGGTAGACAGCACTGAAGGTGCAGGCACTGCCATTACGATGAAGATCCCATTAACATTGGCGATTATCGGCGGAATGAATATTAAAGTCGGAAATTCAAGGTATACCATACCGACAATATCCATCAGAGAATCATTCAGGCCGAAAGAATCCGATATTATCAGAGACCCTGACGAAAATGAAATGATTATGGTAAGGGGTGAGTGTTATCCGGTTATCAGGCTCCATACGCTGTACAAAGTCAAAACTGAAATTACGGAATTAAGCCAGGGCATATTTATCATGGTTGAAGATGAAGAAACATCTTGTTGTATATTTGCTGATGAACTGCTTGGAGAACAACAGGTCGTTGTTAAAGCACTGCCGTATTACATTCAAAATTTTAAAAAAGATAACGTGTTAGGAGGGTGTACGCTTTTAGGTGACGGAAGCATTAGTTTAATCCTTGACATCCAGAGTATAACCAGACTTGTGAAGAAATAACAAGAAAGGAGTGATTTTAATGGCAGAAATGATTGCAGAAGATTATTTGGAAGAAGATACTCAGAAAAACAAGTTTTTGACCTTTTCTCTAGGCAACGAAATCTACGGGATTGAAATTAAGTACGTGACAGAAATTATCGGTATCCAGCCGGTTACTGAAGTGCCGGAGCTGCCCAATTATGTTCGTGGAATTGTCAATTTGAGAGGGAAGATCATTCCGGTCATCGATGTGCGCCTGCGTTTCAAAAAGCCATTTATGGAATACAGTGACCGGACCTGTATCATCGTGATCGACATTCAGGAAATATCAATTGGTCTGATCGTGGACAGCGTATGCGAGGTGCTTGTCATCCCTGAAGACGAAATAGTGCCTCCTCCCAGTGTTAACGGAGGTGCCAGTAACAAATACATTAAAGGAATCGGCAAGGTCGATAACAGTATCAAGCTCATTCTTGATTGCGACAAATTATTAAAAGAAGAAGAACTGTCTAATCTGACATCTACACTTAGTGAGGGGGTAATATCATGAATTTCAACAAGCTTCAAACCAAGATTTTAGCTGGCTATATTGTCATTGTCGTCATCCTGGCAGTCATTTCTGTAGTCACTTATACCCAGGTTAATTCTATGGTCAAAGATGTTAATCAGATGACCGAAGTCGAATTTGTGAAATTCCAAATTAATGAAGACCTGGCCTTAAGCTTCACCGATGGAGCAAGTCTTGCCAGAGCCTACATGTTGTATGGAAAACAGTCCTATGTTGACGATTTCAATGCGATTTCCCAGAAGTGCACCAAACTGCAAGAGGAATTGTTAGCCATGGAGAATACGCCTGAGAACAAGGCCATGGTAGAGAGAAGCAACGCCTGGACCGCTGCAGTAAGTGGAGAGCTGTTTGCGGCAGTCAAAGGAGGCAATGCTGCACAAATCACGGCAGTTGGAGCAAAAATTGCACCGGAAACAAAAGCCCTAATCGAATTAAATACGCAAATGGCAGAGCAAAGAGCTCAAAACATTGGTGCGGCAAAGGATCGTATTGCATCCAAAGAAACCAGAACTATAATTATACTGGCCGTCTCCACCTTGACCGCAATCGTTCTGTCGATCATCCTCGGATTTTTTATGGCTCGCTCGATCACAAACCCTGTCCGCAAACTGGTAGGAGTTTCCGATAAAATTGCTGACGGCGATTTGAATGTCGATATCGATGTCCACGGCAAAGATGAGATCGGAGCGCTTGCCAAATCGTTCTCGACCATGACGCTGACCCTGAATGAAGTGATCAGTAATATCAACAGTGCTTCCGAGCAGGTCGCTTCAGGCTCGAAGCAACTGTCCGATTCCAGTATGGCCCTTTCCCAGGGCGCAACCGAGCAGGCTAGTTCGATTGAAGAGCTGACGGCCTCTCTGGAAGAAATCAGTTCCCAGACCAAACTCAATGCCCAAAATGCCAATGAAGCAAACCAGCTGGCGGAAGAAGCCAAGAAGAATGCGGCCCAGGGCAACAGCCAGATGAAGGAAATGCTTAGCGCAATGGATGAAATCAATAATTCTTCCAATAATATCTCCAAAATTATCAAAGTCATCGACGATATTGCCTTCCAGACCAATATCTTGGCCCTGAATGCTGCTGTTGAAGCTGCAAGGGCAGGACAGCACGGCAAAGGGTTCGCCGTTGTGGCAGAAGAAGTCAGAAACCTCGCAGCTCGCTCAGCCAACGCTGCTAAGGAAACAACGGATATGATCGAGGGTTCGATCAAGAATGTTGATAACGGTACCCGGATAGCAAGCGACACGGCAAAAGAATTAAACAACATTGTCGAAGGAATTTCGAAGGTAGCCAACCTGGTGAACAACATTGCAGTGGCTTCCAATGAACAGGCCATTGGCATCAACCAAATCAACCAGGGTATTGCTCAGGTCGCGGAAGTCGTTCAGACCAACTCGGCAACTGCTGAAGAGAGTGCCGCTGCAAGTGAGGAACTGGCGAGCCAGTCCGAGCTGCTGAATGTTCAGGTTGCCAAATTCAAACTGCGGAAAAACGGCCAGTACGCTTCCTTAAAAGGAATCGAAAACATGAGCCCGGATATTCTGAAAATGCTCGAGAATATGAACAGTAGTAGTCCGACTCTTGCACCAAAGGAAAAGCCAAAAAAGAAAATTGTCCTGAGTGACGACGAATTCGGCAAGTACTAAGTGAAATGCAAGAGAAGAGAGGGCCTGATTCGAGGCCCTCTCTTCAGAATAACAGAAATTAGAAGTTTCTATAAAAAACGCCTGGAGAAGATGGTGGTCTGTTATGATAACAATAACGGAAAAAGAATTTGTGAAGTTTGCAGCGTATATCGAAGCTAATTATGGGATTCATCTAAAAAAAGAAAAGCAATCGCTGATTAACGGCAGACTGCAGGGTGTCCTTATCGAGAACGGCTTTAAAAGTTTCTCGGAATATTACGATTTCATTACTTCACATAACGGCGGGGAGGCCATGACCACCTTTATTAATAAGATTACCACCAACCATACGTTTTTTATGCGGGAAGCGGAGCATTTTACTTTCTTAAAAGAGAACGTTCTGCCTGTGCTGGCGGCCCATTGCCGGGATAAGGATCTACGGATATGGAGCGCGGCGTGCTCCAGTGGTGAAGAACCGTATACCCTCGCGATGATCATTGATGAGTTTTTTGGCAGAGAAAAAGTCTGGTGGGATACGAAGATTCTTGCAACGGACATTTCCGATAAAGCCTTAACGATTGCCAGAAATGGCGAATACGCCAATGATAAGGTTGCGGCGCTGCCAGCGCTGTGGAGAACAAATTATTTTAAAAAGCTCGACAGGGAAAGTTCGATCGTTGTAGAAAAAATTAAGAATGAAGTGATCTTCCGCAACTTTAATCTGATGGAAAAGGTATTTCCTTTTAAAAAGAAGTTCCATGTGATCTTTTGCCGAAATGTGATGATTTACTTTGACGGGCCAACCAAAGAACAGCTTGTTCAGAAATTTTATGACATGACTGAGTATGGCGGCTACCTGTTCATCGGTCATTCGGAATCACTCAACAAAGATACAACCCAATATAAATATGTCATGCCAGCCGTATACAGAAAAGAATAATATTTAGAAGTAGGTTGATATCATGGCCAAAAAAAAGATTAGGGTTTTAATTGTAGATGATTCCATCGTTTTCCGGGAGATTCTGGCCAGAGGAATCGCCAGTGACCCGGAGATCGAAGTTGTGGGTATGGCCGCAGACCCGTTTGAAGCCAGGGATAAAATCCTGGAAGTTGAACCGGACGTCATGACCTGTGATGTCCAGATGCCCAAAATGAACGGGATTGAATTTATCTGCAAGCTGCTGCCGCAATATCCGATTCCGGTGATTGTGATCAGTACGGTGAGCGATGCTGTTTTTGATGCGATGAATGCCGGGGCTGTCGAATTTGTCGGCAAGCCGGATATGAAGGCTGCGCAGAGAGTGGAAACCTTTTTAAATGAGTTGAAGATTAAGATCAAGGTAGCCTCCGTCGCCCGGATTATCCCGTCGATGAAGGATACGACTGAAAAAGTTGAAAGCCAGCATGCCGAGAATTCGGAAAAAATCATCGCGATCGGCGCTTCCACCGGCGGAACGGAAGCCGTCTGCAATATCATGAAGCGACTGCCTGCGAATATGCCCGGGATCGTTATCGTCCAGCATATCCCTCCTGTTTTTTCCCGGATGTTTGCCGAGCGGCTGAATA
This sequence comes from Dehalobacter sp. TeCB1, assembly GCF_001707455.1. Classification (NCBI taxonomy): domain Bacteria; kingdom Bacillati; phylum Bacillota; class Clostridia; order Eubacteriales; family Desulfitobacteriaceae; genus Dehalobacter; species Dehalobacter sp. TeCB1. Next base: position 6,472 of record NZ_MCHF01000017.1, read on the forward strand.
ATCAGACCAAACTGAAGGTCCAGGAAGCTCGGACCGGGGATTACCTGGAACAGGGAATGGCCTTAGTTGCGCCTGGAGACCAGCATGTCAGAATCAAAAAGATAGCCAATCGATACAGGATTGAGTGCTTCGCAGGAGAAAAGGTCAACGGTCATTGTCCTTCCGTTGATGTCTTATTTGAATCCGTGGCCAAGGAAGCAGGCAAAAATGCGCTGGGTGTCATTTTGACCGGTATGGGATATGACGGGGCCAAGGGACTCCTGCAGATGAGAAGAAAAGGGGCCAGAACGATCGGTCAGGATCAGGATTCCTGTGTGGTCTACGGCATGCCGAAAGTTGCTCATGATATTGGGGCCGTTGAAAGACAAACTTCTTTAATGAACATCCCTCAGTTAATTTGTACGATGCTGAAGTAAGGAATGAAGGCCAATGAATAAAAGCAAAAAAAGCTACAATGTCACAACAAATGAAATGGCGTTGGCTTTGGCGTGCATCGGAGATGGTGTCGTGTATACGGATCATCTGGGAACCATTTTATACATCAATGATTCCACTGCCAGGCTTTCGGGCTGGTTGCCAGAAGAGGCTCAGGGTAAAATATTTGAAGAAGTCTTTCCAGTTATCAATAAAGAAACCGAAGAAATAATGGATTCTCCGATAGAGCTGACCATTAAAAAAAAGAAAGCTCTGGGCTTAAAAAACCATTCGGCACTGATCAAAAAAGATGGCCAAATCATCTGCATTTCGGCCAGCAGTTCCCCAGTGATCGAACAAGACGGCCAAGTCAGAGGGGTCATCTTTGTCTTCAGGGACATCACCAGAATCAAAGAAATTGAAAACGACTATAAAAATGAAGCAGAAAATTTTAGGACAATCTTTTATTCGTCTCCAGTTAATATGGTTATTATCGATGAGCTGGCGCACATTAGCTGCGTAAACAACGCAGCACTCGAACTGATGCATGTGGAAAAACAAGATGTGCTTGGTAAAACATTTGGCGAAGCTTTCAAATGTGCAGCCAGCTTTGAACATCCCAGGGGTTGCGGCTACGCAGCGAAATGTAAGCAGTGTGAGATTACACATGCCGGCTTGCGGGCGCTTAAAAACAATGAATCTATCGAGGGGTTGGAGTTCTCCCAATCATTTATCCTTAACGGCAAGACAAAACAATTATGGTTTCATGTCAGCATCTCCCCGCTGATGGTAGACGGCAAAAAAAATATCGTTATTGCGTTAAATGACATCACCGAAGAAAAGATACTTGAAGAGTCACTGGTTAAGTCCCGCGATTTCCAGCTGAAGCTGCTGGATTATTTCCCGGTTTCTATCTGGCGTTCCACAGAAAAAGAAATAACTTACCTGAATAAAAATCTGCTGGATTTTTTGGGTATGAACTTTGAAGAGTGCATGAATATTCACTGGTTATCAGTCATACATCCCGAAGACAAATCCGCTTATAAAGAAATACTAAAAAATGCAGAAGCGAACCATACATCTTTTGAATATGAGCATCGCTTAAGATATCATGACGGGGAGTATCGATGGTGTCTCAGTTCAGGCGGCCCATATTATGATCTTGAAGGAGAGTATGCCGGCCTAATCGGCATTATACTGGATATCACCGACAGAAAGATTGCTGAAGACGCTTTAAAGCGCTATCAACTGTTGTCGGAAAATGCCAGGGATATGATTATGTTCGTCTCACAGGATGGGAAAATTCTCGAAGCCAACAAAGCAGCTTTGAAAGCTTACGGCTATGATCATCTTGAAATTGTGCAAAAAACAGTTTTTGATTTTGCAGAAGATGTGACGTTTGCCGGAGAACAACTGAAGATTGCCGTGGAAAAAGGATTCTTTATTGAAACAAACACGAAACGGAAAGATGGAAGTATAGTTCCTGTTGAAGTGAGTGCACAGACCACGATGATTAATGGCCACCAGGTGTTGTTGTGCGTGCTTAGAGAAATAACCGAACGTAAAAAAATTGAAAAACAGCTGCTGGACAGTGAAACCCGGTATCGAAATTTATATAACAATGTCACGGATGCAATCTACATCGTTGAAATTATCGAGAATGATGACCGGATTGGGAAAATAATTGAAGTCAATGATATTACCTGTCAAAGACTCGGCTATACGAGAGAGGAACTCTTTCAGCTATATCTGCCGGATATCGTTAAATACGATACGAAAGATCAAATTGAACAATTGGAAAAGCTGATACAGCAGGGATTCGATACAGCCGAACATGTGCATGTCACTAAAGACGGAAGGGAGATCCCGGTTGAAGTCAGTATGCATCTGATAAATATTAACGGCAAAACGTGCATATATTGCCTGGCACGGGATATATCCGAGCGGAGAGCTTCGGAGCGGGCACTAATCGAGAGTGAAGAAAAATTCCGAAGCGTTTTTGAAAATGCCAAAGATGCCATTTTCCTGGAGCAGGTTAATGAAAAAGGTGAAGTCACGATTGTCGAAGTAAATGAAGTCGCTTGCAAAGGACTCGAATATACGCGGGATGAGCTGATCGGACATTCGCCAAAGATGATCTCCAGAATAGGCAAAGCGGAAGTGGATATATTGATGACTCAAGTTCGAAACTATCAAACCTATGTGTTTGAAGATATCCACATTTCCAAAAATGGCAGAGAGATTCCCGTTGAGATCAATATACGGCAATTTAAACTTAATCATATAGACTATCTCATTCTCATTGCACGGGATATTACGGAGAGAAAAAAGAATGAGGAGAGATTCATCAAGGCCAAAGAAGAAGCTGAAGCCGCGAATCGGGCCAAAAGTGAATTCCTCGCCAATATGAGTCATGAGATCCGGACACCGGTGAACGGCATCAACGGTATGATTGATTTAACGCTGGCCACTGACTTGAATCCTGAACAGCGGGATAACCTCGAAACCGCCAAAATCTGTGCCAATTCCCTGCTGGCGTTGATCAGTGATATCCTTGATTTTTCCAAGATTGAGGCCAGGAAACTCGTTGTTGAGAACATCAATTTTGACATGCATGATCTGGTTGAGAAGAATTCGAAGGTGCATACGCTGCGGGCCAGTAAAAAGAGGCTTCAATTAACGTATGATCTCGATCCCAGCATCCCGAAGTATCTGATCGGTGATCCGAACAGACTTAGGCAGGTCCTGAATAACCTGGTTGATAACGCAATAAAATTCACGGACACCGGTAAAATATCTGTCACTTTAAACAACGTTCTGAAGACAGATCAGGACATTGAACTGAAATTTGCTGTCCAGGATACCGGAATTGGTATTTCCGAAGAAGATCAGACCTTCCTGTTCAAAACATTTACCCAAGTCGACAGCTCTATTACCCGAAAATATGGCGGAACAGGCCTGGGGTTGGCAATTTCCAAGCAGCTAGTCGAGCTGATGGGTGGAACCATGGGGGTCAGCAGTCAAAAAGGAAGAGGAAGCACATTCTATTTTCCGATCAAATTTAAAATAGGAAAACTAAGCGAAACAGTGCCGTTCCTTAGACCTGACATCAGCCCAATGATCCGGCCCTTGCATATTCTTCTTGCTGAGGATGATAAGGTAAGTCAAGTCTTTCTTCGCCGCATGCTGAAGGAAAGAGGCCATCAGGTCGATACTGCAGACAATGGTTTGGAGGTCCTGGATCTTTTTAAGAAAAAAAAATATGACTTGATCCTGATGGATATCCAGATGCCCGTGATGGACGGGATAGAAGCAACGAAAAATATCAGGGAATCTGAAGGCGGCCGGACCCATACACCGATCATTGCAGTATCTGCCTATGCGTTGCAGGGTGACGAACAAAGGTTTCTGGCGATGGGAATGGATAGTTATCTGGCAAAACCGATTGACATCAACGATCTAATGAAAAAAATTGGTTCGGTGGGTCAAAACCGGCAAGAATTTCCGGATAAGGTTGAGCTCGGGGATCACGGCGAAATTATTTTTACAAGTAAATCTGAGAATAAAGACACTGAACATTATACTTCCGTAATGCAGGAAATCGAGCATTGCATCAAAGAACTCGACGATCATTTCGAAAGCATGCAATATGAAGCGATAGAATCGATTGCCAACCGGCTGAAAAACCTGTGCAATCAGATTGAAGCAGATGAATTGAAATTCTGTGCTTTTAAAATCGAACTGGCGAGAAGAAAAAATAATATTGGGGATGAGATTGAGTATTTCAGCTTATTTAAAGAAGCGTATTATGTTTTTAAAAAGTCATTTCAAAAAGTCACTTAGCAATGAAGGAAAAGTACGAAGTAACAAAGTAATTAGGAGGGAACGGGATGTTGAAGATACTCATAGCTGAAGACGATTTAGCCAGCAGAAAATATTTGTACAAATTATTATCAGAATATGGTGAGTGCGATCTGGTGGTTGATGGACTGGAAGCGATCGATGCCTATTTGATGTCGCTCAAGGAAGAGAGCCCTTATGAGCTGATCTGTCTCGATGTCATGATGCCGAAGGTCGATGGAGTCAGGGCGTTAAAGGCTATTCGGGATCTGGAAATACAAAAAGGGATTCCGTGTGAAAAACAAGCCAAGATCATTATGACGACCGTTCTGGCTGAATCGGATTATGTGCAAAAGGCCTTTGAATATGGGTGTGACGCGTATGCATCCAAACCCATCGATTCCGTCAAATTTCTGGAGGTCATGGAAAAGCTCGGAGTGGTGAAGAATACGAAATAGGTGCTTGATGAGCTAGTCTTCCTTGGTGATCTTAATCTCAATATCTCTGGGCAAAGCAAGGCCGCAGGCTGCTTCCGCACCTTTGATAATTGCGGTAGGAACTGGGCAGGCGGCATGCTTGCAGTATTGGCGCGCGATTTGAAAGACAGAGGTATCACCGATTTTGCCGAAGCATTCTTCATAACCATTGACTGTTTTCAGTTCTTCGCTTAAAGGTTTCAGGCTGGGGCATTCCGTAATAATCTTGATATTCGCATTCCTGCGCTCAGCGTTGACTTCAATATTGGTCATAAAGCCGCAGGCGCCGCCGTTAACAGATACCTTGATCATGGCTTCACATCCTTATATATTAGAATTATTATTAATGGCACCGCGACAGTAGGACGGTTATGAGCGGAAATCGTTGGCATATCTAACGCTGAGGATTTCTTGTTATACACTTGCTTCACTTCTGAAATTATACGGAGAGTAATTTGGTGTTATTGGAACTTCAATATTTGACAGGGAACCTGTATTACCTTTTAATCTCAGCGTGATATTCCTGCAGGGACTTTAAGGTAATTCCAGATGCACCATTCGCGTCATAGGCGGCAATGCCTTTGGCGCTTGCCGCTGCAGCGGTCATCGTAGTGATATACGGGACCTTATACTTGATCGCCGCTTTGCGGATATAGGCATCCTCATGTTTGCTGCGTTTGCCGGATGGCGAATTGATCACCAGATGGATTTCCTTGTTGGTGATGCTATCCACGATGTTCGGACGGCCTTCATACAGCTTCTTGATTTTTTCAGCTTCGATTCCGTTCTCCAGTAGGAATTTGTGGGTCCCTTCCGTAGCCATGATCTTAAAGCCGATCTGGGCAAAGTTCCTGGCTATCTCGAGCGCTGCGGGCTTATCGTCGTCATTGACGCTGATCAGCACAGTACCTGATTCCGGCAGTGGGGACTTGGTTGCTTCCTGCGCTTTGTAGTAAGCCAAACCAAACGAATCGGCTAGGCCGAGCACTTCACCGGTCGAACGCATTTCCGGTCCGAGCACAGGGTCAACTTCGGTAAACATATTAAACGGGAAGACTGCTTCCTTGACTCCGTAATAAGGTACTGTTTTGGAAGTCAAGTTTTTAACGGATGTTTCCTTGCCGTCATTGACAGCCATCATAATTTCGGTCGCGATCCGGGCCATGGAAATATTACAGACTTTGGATACGAGCGGTACAGTCCTTGAGGCTCTCGGATTTGCTTCCAGAACATAAACCTTGTCGTCGGCAATCGCATACTGCATGTTCATCAGTCCGATAACGTTCATCTCTTGGGCAATTTTTTTTGTGTATTCCACAATCGTCGCGAGATGTCTTTCAGGGATGCTGATCGGCGGGATGATGCAGGCGGAGTCCCCTGAGTGGATACCGGCAAGCTCGATATGTTCCATGACGGTCGGCACAAAAGCATCCTTGCCGTCCGCGATCGCGTCGGCTTCCGCTTCGATCGCGTTGCTCAGGAAACGGTCGATCAGAATCGGCCGGTCGGGCGTCACGCCTACCGCAGCTGCCATGTAACGGCTTAGCATCTCTGCGTCGTGAACAACTTCCATACCGCGTCCACCCAGAACAAATGAAGGACGGACCATCAAAGGATAACCAATCCGGTCAGCGATAACAAGCGCCTCTTCCAGGTTGACGGCCATTCCGGATTCCGGCATCGGAATATCCAGCTTTTCCATCATCTTACGGAATAAATCACGGTCTTCAGCCAGCGCGATGGTTTCCGGAGTTGTGCCAAGAATTTTGACACCGGCTTTTTTGAGCTCATCTGCAATGTTCAGTGGTGTCTGGCCGCCAAACTGCACGATTACGCCGAGCGGTTTTTCTTTTTCGTAGATGCTCAGGACATCTTCGACGGTAAGCGGTTCAAAATACAGTTTATCGGAGGTATCGTAGTCCGTGGAGACCGTTTCGGGATTGCAGTTTACGATGACGGTCTCGTAGCCAAGATCACGCAGCGCAAAGGCGGTATGCACGCAGCAGTAGTCGAACTCTATGCCCTGACCGATGCGGTTCGGTCCGCCGCCGAGGATCATTACCTTTGGCTGGTTGCTGCTTGTGGTCTTATCTGGGGCATTATAGGTAGAGAAATAATAGTAGGCATCTTCAACGCCGCTTACCGGAACAGCTTCCCAACCTTCCACTACCCCCAGGGCAACTCTCTGTTTGCGAATTTCCGCTTCACTTAAGTTTAAGAGCATTGCAAGGTAGCGGTCTGCAAAGCCGTCCTTTTTGGCCTGGGTCAGTAGTTCATCCGGCAGATTTTGGCCGCTGTATTTTAAGATTTCTTCTTCCAGCAGCACAAGTTCTCTCATTTGCTGCAGGAAGTAAGGCTTGATATAGGTCAAAGCGTATAGATCATGGATATCTGCGCCTTTGCGCAGCGCTTCGTAAAGGATAAACTGACGCTCGCTGGTCGGTTCAGTTAGCATGGCCATCAGTTCTTCCAGAGACCGCTGATGGAAATCTTTCGCAAAGCCCAGGCCGTAACGGTTGATCTCGAGAGAGCGAATAGACTTTTGCAGCGCTTCTTTATAATTTTTTCCGATGCTCATGACTTCGCCGACCGCGCGCATCTGGGTACCAAGCTTGTCCACCGAACCGGGAAATTTTTCGAAGGCCCAGCGTGCAAACTTGATAACGACGTAGTCGCCTGAAGGTGTGTATTTATCCAAAGAGCCGTCTCTCCAGTACGGTATTTCGTCCAGGGTCAACCCTGCCGCCAGCATGGAAGAGATCAGTGCAATCGGCAAACCTGTTGCTTTGGAGGCCAATGCTGAGGATCGGGAAGTACGCGGGTTGATCTCAATGATGACAACCCGACCGGTCTTCGGATCATGCGCAAACTGCACATTGGTGCCGCCAATGACTTCAATGGCTTCGACGACAGAATAAGAATATTTTTGCAGGCGCTCCTGAAGCTCAGGACTGATCGTCAGCATTGGGGCCGAACAAAAAGAATCGCCGGTGTGGACACCGATCGCATCGATATTTTCAATAAAACATACGGTGATCATCTGGTTTTTGGCATCACGGATGACTTCAAGCTCGAGTTCTTCCCAGCCAAGTACGGATTCTTCCACCAGAATCTGACCGACCAGGCTTGTGGCAATACCGCGGCTCGCAATTACGTTTAGTTCTTCAGCATTGTAAACCAGACCGCCGCCGGTTCCGCCCATGGTATAGGCCGGGCGGATAACCACCGGATACCCGAGTTCCTGGGCAATCGCTTCAGCCTCTTCTACGCTGTAGGCCGCTTTGCTGAGGGGCATTTCAATGCCGAGCCTGTTCATGGTTTCTTTGAAAGCAATTCGGTCTTCACCACGTTCAATCGCGTCCAGCTGAACGCCGATGACCTTAACGTTATACTTCGTAAGGACGCCTGCCTGGTGCAGCTCGGAGGAAAGGTTCAAGGCCGACTGACCGCCCAAATTTGGCAGCAGGGCATCGGGACGTTCTTTGGCAATGATTTTCGTCAGACTTTCAAGGTTTAATGGTTCAATATAGGTGACATCAGCAATTCCGGGATCTGTCATGATGGTGGCAGGATTGGAATTGACCAGTACAATCTTGTAGCCCAGTTTGCGAAGCGCTTTACAGGCCTGGGTTCCCGAATAGTCAAATTCGCAGGCTTGTCCAATCACAATGGGACCTGACCCAATAATCAGGATCTTATTAATGTCGGTTCTTTTTGGCATGTTGTATTTCCTTTCTTTATAAAAAATAAAGCTGAAATAGTGTATTTTTATGTAAAAGCCTCACAGCCATTTTATCAGAAAAAACAAGACAAGATGATGCTTTTCATAAAGAATTATGTATTCTATATACATAATAATCAAATGCCGTTAATGTCCAAAAGTATCGCTATAAAAGTATCTGCATAAAAGTATTTGTTATAAGAGTATATGCTTGCAGAAATCATCATTCTGAATTAATATATTACTAGCAGCTGTCCATAATCTGGAAACCAGCTAAACGTTAACGCAGTATGGTTGATGCGGCAATAACGATAAAAAGAATTGATAAGGAGAGAAGTATGAAAATATCTGAATTATTCAAAACCGGCAAGCCAACCTTGTCTTTTGAATATTTTCCCGCACGGACGGAAAAAAATGCAGAAATCCTTGAAAAGACGCTTGGTGTCTTAGCAGGTCTTAATCCGAGTTTTGTTTCGGTCACCTTCGGGGCAGGTGGTTCGACAAGGGAAGGATCTTATGAACTGGTCAAGAAATTGAAGCAGGAGAAAAAGCTCGAAGTTGTTGCATATCTGGCGGCTTATGGTTTAAGGCCGGACGAAGTGGCTGCAGTGCTGGATGCTTACCAGGACCTTGGGATTGAGAACATCCTGGCACTGCGTGGAGACCTGGGAAAAGACGGAGCGAAGGAAATTCCTGCGGATACCATTCACTACGCTTATGAACTCGTAACGTTTGCCAAAAAGAATTATAACTTTTGTATAGGGGTAGCAGGATATCCCGAAGGCCATCTTGAGGCGCCAAGTTTGGAAAAGGATATTGAATATTTAAGGTATAAGGTGGATCAAGGCGCGGATTTTGTCATTGCCAACTTCTTTCATGACAATATTTACTTCTATCATTTGATGGAGCGCTGCCAAAAGAGCGGCATTACTATTCCTGTTATTCCCGGCCTGATGCCTGTCTACAGTGTCAAAATGATGGAAATGCTTGCAGCAAACTGCGGGGCTACTATACCGGAACAATTGAAAAGAGGAATCGCTGCATTGCCGGAAGGTGATGCGGATGCCCTAGTGGAATTTGGTATTCAATACGCTGCGGCACAGTGCGAAGAGCTCCTCCAAGAAGGAGCCTGCGGCTTGCATTTCTACACGATGGACAGAAGCGAATCAACAGCCGGTATTGTTAAAATCCTGCGAGAGAAGGGCTTGCTGTAAGTATTATTTTTGAATAGGTTTATTTATTCTGTTCCGAAGATTGATCTTAGGACGAAAGTACTATCCTAAGGTCATTTTTTTATGATAATCAAGTATTTCTACAATTTTCGCAGGAAGTAAATGGTATAATTACTTTTACTCATTAAGATTTTGAGCCAAATACAAAGGAAGGAGATAACATATAAATTTTTAGTCAATTTCAACATGAAGATCTGTCTTAACAAATTGACATTAATAAAAAAGTTATAGCTTCACGGCAGTAAAACCATTAATATTTCCTTTCGTGATCTTCTTTTACATCAGGAGGAGGAAATCATTATGAAGATAAGAGTTTGGGTCATTGACTGCATGGGGGAAAAAGCCAGACTCTGCCTGTCTGAGGATGACAATACGCCGGAAATATTAGCAGGACCAAAAGTCTTTGAAAATAAAAAAATGCTTGTTGAAGCAATTATCTATACAAAAAAGGAAGCAAGAAAATACTTATCTAGAAATAAGCTGATGGATCAATAGTTAACAGCTTATTTCCCAAGCAAAAGACTTCGTTTCAAATTAAATGAAACGAAGTCTTTGCTTTTTTATTCTTCTTTACTTCCTTTTTTAGAAAATATCTTTGATGACTTTGAACACAACGCCGACAATTTCGACATGATCAGGTTCCAACGCCCGGTAGGTAGGGTTGGCCGGTTCCAGCGTAATTTTATTATCAACCTTGTAGAACCTTTTGCAGGTCACTTCTTCCCCGTTGATCCTGGCTATTACTGTCTGCCCGTTTTGGGCCGTTTGCTGTTTTCTTACCAGCACAAGGTCGCCGTTATTGATATCTAAATCAATCATCGAATCGCCTTTAATTTTCAAGGCAAAGACCAATTCATCTTCGCGGACAAACGAACGGGGAACCGGCAAATAATCTTCAATATCTTCGAAAGGAATGGCCGGGGTTCCGGCGGGGACTCGGCCGACGATTGGAACCATAGCAAGATCAGGAATGGTATGCCCGTTATTAAAATTCGGCAGTTCGTTCATCGCAGGGTTTTTGCCCAGCAGACTATCCAGAGAGATCCCAAAGAAATCGGAGACTTTCTGCAGAAATCTATAATCCGGTTCTCTTAAACCAAGTTCATATAAAGACAAAGCTGAACGCGATACCTCCAGGTGTAAGGCCAACTGGTTCTGCGTAATTTTCTTCGTCCCACGCAAATATTTTAAAGTTTCACCAAAACTCACATCATCACCTCTAAGAAAATATTCTACTCTACAATGAGTAGCAATTCAATAGGACAAAATATAAATAACAACATAAAATTCCAAAAATAGAAGTTGACTGCTACGCAATGTAGCAATATAATTAATATACGCTTTGAATTAAAGCGTAAGGACATTTGGTTGCGGGCAAAAAGGGGTGTGAAGTTTTGCAGAAATCACAGATAACAGACACGGAGAACATGTTGAAAAATTACTATCGAAGCTTGAATGAACTGTGGGTAAAAAAGGCGATTATTAAAAACCTTAGAAAAAATGCTAATGAGATCAGAAATATTTTGCTGGATGTCAATGAACTGGTACCTTCCAGAGGGATTGTTACGCAATATATGGCTGTTTCAGGCGGTTGTGTGTACGTTTGCGACAGGTCTGCGCAAAACTATTATGAATTTACTTCATCCGTAGAAAAATTTGAGAAGAGATTAGCTGCGTTGCTGCATCGCGGTGTCAAACTGAAGATTCAGATCATCTATCTTGAATCAGCCATTGAAGGGATCACTTATGCCTTAAGTCTACTTGATCCTGTTGACCGAACAATATGTGAGAAGTGTTACGGCCTTAAGGAGCACAGCAATCTTCAAATTGCCAAAGAACTTCGGATGGACGAAAAAACGATTCGGTACAGAAGGAAAAAAATTAATCAGAAACTCAATCTTTACCTGCAGGATTGTTTGTGTGTGAATCAATAACCAGTACCTGTCAGCCCTGAACCTTATATACCCTGGCGGCAGATTTCTCGTAATACCGCGTTGTCGTCATTATATAATCATTTTAGGGTTGACAAGGTGCTAGACATGCAAAGAGATTTCCGAATTTTTTCCTGGCTTTTGCCGAATTAATCCTTGAAAATAACGTATGCTTGTTACAGTGGAAGTATTCTCCATAAAGAACATACAGGAACAACCGGAGAGGAGAGGTGAACATGAACGACACCGCTATGAAAGGTATGGAAGCCGCCTTGCGAAGCTATTACCGGAAATTAGATGAATTGCAGGTCAAGAAAAGAGCTTTGGAAGCGGTGGAAAAGAATGCCGAAGATATCAGAAGAATATTATTGGATGTAAATCAGCTTATTCCTTCGAAAGGAACAGTTTCGAGTTATCGTCCCGTCACGGGAGGAGGAAGCGGCTTGGTCTGTGATCCAACTGCGCAAGCCTATGCGGAATTTACACGCTCCATGGAAAAATCGCAAAGGGAGCTTGTGATTTTGCTTGAAAAAAAGATTAGGCTAAAAATGGAGATCATGCATCTGGAATCTTCCATTGAGGGAATTGGTTTTGCGCTGAACTTGCTGGATCCTGTGGAACGGATGATTTGTGAACAGTATTATGGTTTAAAAAGAAAAAGTAATTTGCAAATTGGACTGGCGCTGAATATGGATGAAAAGACCATAAGATATCGCCGGAAAAATATTAACCAGAAACTCAGCGATTATTTGAAGGTAAAACACCTCGTTAAATCCGGCTAATAGCACAAAAATGAGACAAGCCACATATTATGCATAAGACCTGAGACTTTATGAATATTTATCTAATAAAGGACAGGTCTTATTTTCTTTGGTCTATCGGAAAGGTGGGAAAGCGGATGATGCCTTTAAAGTCAGCAAGCGTATCTTACCCCTATGGTGTCAGAAACAGTGTATATGGTAAAGGTTATCACCAGGGAATTGATCTGATTTCAGAAGACAGAGCCATATATGCTGCTGTTGCGGGTGCTGTCATTAAGGCAGCCTATGCCGGTGGTCAGGGTGCAGATCCGGCGGGGTGGGGAAATTACGTTATCCTAAGAACCAGGAATGGCAATTACGATCTGATCTATGCCCATCTTGCCTCCGTGAAGGTGACCCGCGGACAGACACTCAATGAAGGAACCATTCTCGGTATGATGGGCAGAACCGGAAATACCACCGGCCCTCATCTTCATTTTGAGGTCAGGAGAGCGCCATGGACAAACAATAATGAAATTAATCCAGCTGTGTTTCTGGGGATAGTAAACAAAGAAGGACCCGTAAAAAATGTTTCTGAGAATTCAAGTGAGGAGGGAAAAATGGTGGTTCGAAATATTATTTTATGCAATCCGGGCCCGGATGAAAGAGCAGCAGCTTATCTGGCAGATCATTTAAAGGCACCGGTATGTTACCTCGCAAATGTAACGAAAGAGTTCATTGACTGTGCAGAAAAAGTCTATGTGATCGGCAACAATTATCAAGCAGCAGAAAAATCAATCAATATCATCGGTGCGGACCGTTACGATACCTGCCAAAAAGTGCTTGATCTCTGTAAAGGCAAGTAAGGAGGAAGTTATGGATACGATTACGCTGCCCCAGACTTTTTTTACCCTGCAGGATCTTTCATCGCTCGGTGGTACAGTAATCGCTGTCTACGTCATTGTATCTTTTCTGAAAGATTACCTGAAAATATTGGGAAAGAGGATTTCCAAAGACGGGTCAGGGGACTGGATCGTGCGTCCGTCCTCTGTCCTGATTTCCTTCCTGATCATCATTTGGACACTGGTCATTCGGGAAGAGGTTAGTGCCGAAAACATTGGTCTGGCCATCATTAATGCTTTTCTTGTCGCGTTGATCGCCGGAGCGGCCCATGACTATATTGTGGCTCCAACGAAGGAGAAAGCTGTTTTGCAGGCCATGGATAAAGAGAATCTGAAAAATAATCTTGAAAATCAAGGATCATCTGAGGCAAAAAACATATCTAATTCAAATAACATATCTGGATAAAAGGTTTCTAACGGATAAAGTTTTCCGAATTTTTTCCGGTTATTTGCCGATTTTGAAGCAAAATTTCGGGTATGCTGAGTACAGTGAGAATCACACCAAACATAGTTTGGCAACTTAATTGGAACGTCCTTGTAAGGGCGTTTTTATTTTAAGTATCTAAAACGGAGTGCCGGAGACGGCGGGTATGATGCAATCCAGAAGGCAGGGAGGGGCCGGGGGAACTCCGCCGTATTATTCCTTGCGGACGGATACTTATTATCACGAAGACGGCGTGACCGCCAAGGCAATCAAGACCTATCTCCTGACTTACGACCAGGATAATGCTTTGGTCAGCGAGGTGTTGCAATAAGAAAACGAAGGGAGGAAAGGACATGACGGTTGAAAATGAAAAGAGTAAGAAAGGACTTGAAGAAAGATTGAAAGAGCATGAAGAGACGCTTAAAAAGCATGATGAACGGCTGACGATCCTGGAATCTTCCTCGGTGCTGGAATCCAAGCGGCTGGATAGTTTGTGCGAGCAGTTGATGGAGTTTAGCTTTGATATCAAAGAGATGCTTAGCAGTCACGACGAAAGGATCAAAGAGCAGGAGATGGAGTGTGTCAAAAAAGAAAAAGATATTGAAAGTCTCGCCGGTTCGGTGAAAGCAGTCCTGTCCATTCTTCGATGGACTGCTACGACAGTATTCCTCCTGCTTGCAGGCTTTTTTATCTGGTACATTCAAATACGGCCCGCTTAGACCAAGAGCCCGCTTAGGCAGAGGAAGTTTAAGCGGGTATTTTTTTATTAAAATTTTGATAAATAAAAGTATATACAAGTTATTTTTTTAACAAAAAGGAATTGCTTTAATTGCGTCGAATATCCAATTAAAGTATAAATAATTGTTTGAATAAGGGGGGGAATAGAATGGTCTTACTTAAGGGACAAGATGCACTTGAGGCACTCTGCGGCATATTGCCTTACGTTGTGAAGGCTCTTCCTCCTGACATGGCCTTATACGTGACGGATGGGAAAAAGTATCTTCAGGTAGCCGAGGGAGAAGAGCTTAATATTGGTATTGAAGTCGGCAGTGAGATTATGGGAACAGCTACCGAAAAATGTATGAAAGAGAACAGGAAGACCGTGTTTAATGTCCGGACCGGGACACTGTTTCGCGGAGTAAATATACCGATACCTGATGAAAACGGAAGTCCTGTCGGGACGGTGGTATGTGCGACCGGAAGGAAGAAACAACAGGATGTTAATGAGGTAGCTGTACAGCTGTCCAATTATCTGGATCAGATTGCCTCAGCGGTTGAGGAGGTCGCCATGGGTGCCGGGAGACTGGCCGAAGTCGGTCAAGCCCTCTCCGTGAAAGCGCAGGAATCTAATCAGAAAATTGATGAAACTGAAGTCATTATCAACACCATTACAAACATCTCGAATCAGACGAATATGCTTGGCTTAAATGCCGCGATTGAATCGGCCCGGGCCGGGGAACACGGCCGCGGGTTCGGCGTAGTTGCCCAGGAAATCAGGAAGTTAGCCGAAAACAGTAAAAAAGCAGCAGAAGAAGTCCGGCAGATTATTGAGTCGATTTCTTCGGCGGTTACCGACATGACCAATGCAGCTGAAGAATCGGGACAGATCGCCCAGCAGCAGGCTGCGGCCACTCAGGAGAATGCAGCCACGATCGATCACCTGCGGAAACTGGCGGAGACGGTTAAAGATACGGCTGCCAAACTGTAAATAATAACCATGATTGAAAAAACACCTGGTATTACAGATGTCGAGGCGGGCACATTGTGTCGCTCTTCGGACTCTGTTATGCCGGGTTTTCTTTTTTGGATGAAGAAAAGGCAGACAAAAATAGGTTTGTCTGCGCAATTCTTACGGAATCTTATTACTTAAGGTTTATTTTATTAATGATGGCTTTTACTTGAGTTTAATAATCAGTTGACCGGATTTAACCTGCTGGCCTTCGCTGATTAGAATGCTTTCGATTTCTCCGTCCGTTGGGGCCATAATATTCGTCTCCATTTTCATGGCCTCAATGATCAGCATGCTTTGTTTATTGATAATTTTTTCGTTTTCTTTGACAAACACTTTGGAGATGATTCCGGTGATCGATGAGGCGATTTCCTTTGGATTATTCGGGTCTGCCATCAGTGTGACGGAGACCTTTTCTTTTTCTTCAAAGTTCCGGTCAAAGATCCGTACTTCTCTTCTATTACCGTTGATCTCGAAAAGCAGCGTCTTATAGCCTTCTTCATCCACATCGCGGACTTCAACCAGCTTCAAGATCATGGTCTTGCCTTCGTCAAGTTCGATTTCGCTGGTCTCGCCTTCTTTCAATCCGTAGAAAAAGACGTGGCTTTCCAGGTTATAGAGATGCCCGAATTCATCCAGGGATTTGAGGTAATCGCTGTATACTTTCGGATAAAGTGCATAGCTCAGGGCGTTCCGGATATTGGGCTCTATATGGTATTCTTCCTGGAGTTTCTTATTAATTTTTTCAAAATCAATCGATTCGAGGATTTCACCGGGCCGGCAGGTAATTGGATCCTGACCTTTCAGAACAATTTTTTGCAGTTCTTCTGGGAAACCACCCTCCGGCTGGCCTATCATCCCTTTGAAATAGTCGACGACCGAATCGGGAAACGCTAGGTTTTTTCCTTTTCCAAGCAGATTTTCTCTGGTCAGTCCGTTCTGGATCATAAAGATGGCCATATCTCCGACCACTTTGGAGGTAGGGGTAACCTTGACGATGTCACCGAGGATCTGATTGACCTCTATATACATCGCTTTGACTTCATCAAATTTGTGGCCAAGACCAAAACTTTCCACCTGCGGCTTCAGATTGGAATACTGGCCTCCAGGAATCTCATATTTGTATATTTCAGCAGTTCCAGATTTCAGTCCGGATTCAAACTGCTCATAGAACGTTCTGGCTTCACTCCAGTAATTACAGAGCTTTTGGATATCGTCGAGGTCCATTCCCGGATCCATCTTGGTATTGCGGAGTGCAGCGATAATTGAATCCATGGAAGGCTGGCTTGTAGTCCCTGCCATCGGACTGAGCGCCGCATCAACGATATCCACCCCTGCTTCAGCCGCCATCAGAATCGTGGCGACAGCGTTTCCGCTGGTATCATGTGTATGCAGGTGGATCGGAATGGATATTTCCTGCTTCAGGGCCTTGATCAGTTTAGTTGCGGCATAGGGTTTCAGCAGGCCGGACATATCTTTGATGCCAAGTATATGGGCACCCATCTTCTCAATTTCCTTCGCCATCTTCAGGTAATAGTTCAGCGAGTATTTTTCTTTGCTTTCATCGAGGATATCCCCGGTATAGCATAAACATACTTCTGCTATTTTTCCGGTCTTCATCACTTCGTCAAAAGCCACTTCCATACCTTTCAGCCAGTTCAGGCTGTCAAAGATCCTGAAGATATCGATACCTTGCGTTGCGGCTTCCTGGATAAAGGCTCGGATCAGGTTGTCGGGATAGTTCGTATATCCTACGGCATTGGCGCCGCGGATCAGCATCTGGAACGGGATATTTGGGATGAGCTGTCTGAGTTTTTGCAGCCTGCGCCAGGGTGATTCCCGTAAAAAGCGGTAGGCAACATCAAACGTGGCTCCGCCCCACATTTCCATGGAAAACAGATCACTGGCCAGGACGGAAGTTGCTTCGGCAATTGACACAAGATCCTTGGTTCGAACCCGGGTTGCCAGCAGGGACTGGTGCGCGTCCCGGAAGGTCGTGTCGGTCAGCAGTAGTTTGTTCTGGTCTTTGACCCAGGATACGAAGCTGTCAGCGCCGCGCTGCTGCAGGATGTCTCTGATTCCTGTACGTTCGGAAGGCAGTTCTATCTTTGGCACTGGGGCGATGTTATAGTCTTTCTTGGTGCTCTTGACTTCGTTGACAATCTTTTCGCCGATATATTTCAGAAGCTTTGTTTCGTAATCCTTTTTGGGTTTGATGTCAAAAAGCTCCGGCGTATCATCGATAAAATGGGTATCACATTCTCCGCTTAAGAATTTCTCGTGGTTCATGACATTAATAAGGAAGGCTTCGTTGGTCTTGACCCCTTTGACATTCATTTCTTTAACAGAACGGATTGCTTTTTGCGTGGTTCCTTCAAACGTTCTGGCCCAGGAGATAATTTTAACGAGCAGGCTGTCATAGTAAGGTGAGATGTTCGCGCCGGTGTAGCCATTCCCGCCGTCGAGCCGGATGCCGAAACCGGAACTCGTCCGGTATACGTCAATTTTCCCTGTATCCGGCATAAAGTTTGAGAGCGGATCTTCCGTGGTAATTCTGCACTGGATCGAGTATCCGCGCGGAACAACCGATTCCTGGGACGAAATTCCGATTTCTTTCGAATTTAGCGGGTAGCCCTGAGCGACCAGAATTTGGCTTTGAACAATATCGATCCCTGTCGTCATCTCAGTGATTGTGTGCTCGACTTGAATCCGGGGATTCATTTCAATAAAATAGTGGTTGCCATGCTTGTCAACCAGAAACTCCGCAGTGCCTGCATTAACATAATTGACAGCTCTGGAAAGTTTAAGCGCATCCTGGTACAGGCGATCTCTGACTTCCTGGGGAATCGAAAAAGCCGGCGTGAATTCGAGAATTTTCTGATGGCGGCGCTGCACGGAGCAGTCCCGCTCATACAGATGAACGATATTGCCGTACTTGTCGGCCAGAATTTGGACTTCAATGTGTTTAGGTCTTTCTAGGTATTTCTCAATGAAAATATCTTCAATACCAAAAGCCTTCTTAGCCTCTGTTCTGGCATTATTAAATTCACGCTCCAGGTCCTTTTCACTGTAGACGACGCGCATTCCTCTTCCGCCGCCGCCTGCTGCCGCTTTCAGAATCACGGGATATCCATATTTCTCGGCAAAGACCACAGCTTCGTCCACGGAAGTCATCGGTTTGTCCACGCCGGGAATGACAGGAACGCCTACGCTTTGAGCCAGCAGTTTGGATTTGATTTTATCCCCGAGATTTTCGAGTGTATGAACAGACGGTCCGATATAAACAATACCGGCTTCCTCACACTTTTCCGCGAATTCCGGGTTTTCTGATAAGAAGCCATAGCCGGGATGAATGGCGTCAACGCCCTTTTTTAAGGCGAGGTTAATAATTTCACCAATGCTTAAATATACTTCGATCGGTTTCTTTTTCTCACCAATCAGGTAGGATTCATCCGCTTTTGCTCTGAACAAGGCATATTTGTCTTCCTCCGAGTAAATAGCAACGGTTCTGATCCCAAGCTCTTTGCAGGCCCGAAAAACCCTGATCGCAATTTCTCCCCTGTTTGCGACCAGCACTTTATTAAAATTCTGTATTTTCATTTGGTATCTCCTTTGGTCTTGAAATCAATCATCTTATTCCTACTATTATAAGGCATTGAGGGTGCGGTAAAAAGTCCTTCAGAAAAAAAATACCGGAATACAGAATTAATTGTACAAATAATCCAAGTTTTCACCAATATGATTTTGTTAAAATAGCAGAAATTCTTTGCAACGCAAACGGATACGCCAATTGTCAGATCTTAAGCATGAGGGTTTTGTTTATTTCTTTTGCTTTTCGCTTTGCTGTGCTTCTTGCAAAGACTTTTGAAGTGCAGCAATATTGGCCAGCGTGATTTTCCCTTTAATTTGCACAAGCTGCGTATTTTGTTCCTGGACCACCTTTTCAAGCTCCAGAATGGACATGTCCAGCTTGCCGGAATCATCCTGCTGTTTTCCTTCCAGCGCGTTATTCAGCATGGCCCAGGATGATTTAAGTTCTTTGATGGCGACTGATGCTTTTCCCCAGTCTTTAGACTCAGCGAATAAAATGGTGCTTCGGCTGAAATAGATGATATTCTTAATTTCGGGAGAAATATTGGTTTTATAAAGCGCGTAAACATTTGGAATCTTTGCGTATAGGGCGTTTAAGGCCAGCATGATTTTCATTTTATCTTTGGTCGTCACGGATTCTGTAAGATTATTCAGGGAATTGCTAAAATCCTCAGTAAGTTTTTTGGGAGCGCCTTTTTTATTAATTTCGGGCATAATCTCATTCCATAGATAATGGAGTTTGTTAATTTCGAGTGCTGCCTGCTGGAACGGATCAGCAACCTGATTCGTATTTGTTTGCCCGGAGGAACTCTTACCCGACTGCTCTTTCTGCTGGCTGCCCCCTTCGGTTTGATTCTGGCCGTTCGTTTGGCTCTGACTGCTGCCTGCTTGATTCTGCTCACCGGTTTGAGTTTGTTCACTCTGACCGTTTGCTTCTCCTGAAACAAGGGACGGCCCTTTTAATACGCCGAAGATCTTTTCGATTGATGCCTCGACGTCTTCAAGCTGTTTAGGAATTGCTTCGGACTTTTCGGATTTTTCGGGCTGCTTGCCTGTAATTTTATTCATCATGCTGCATCCCGGAAAAAACAATAAAGAAATGATAAAAAAGCAGATTAATCTTGTAGACCAATTCCTACTTTTTATTGTAAAATATCCCATATAAATACTTCCTTTGTTACTTTTTTCTGTTATTATTTGCAGTTTCTTGCTTCTTATTCTTAAGAAACTTATTGAATTAATGCCAAAGTTCTGAAATAATGGAAAGGAATATATAAAAACTGTTTACACAAGTGAGCATATTTTTGAACACTATCGGCATTTGTGGAAAGAGGTAGAAAAAATGGGATTCAGTAAGTCAATTATTCAGTCGACGATGATTAAGATAACTCTGCTCATCTTCGGGATCATGGTTATTTTATACTTTTTTATCGCAAATATTTATTGGGATGAAGAAGTATTAAAGAAAGAGTTTGAACTGATGAGTGCAGCGTCAGTTTTAGAAAATAAGATCCAAGCGCACTATACGGACATCAAGCTTTACGAAGATGATCGCAATCTTTCTGACGAAGAAAAGATAACAGAAATGAATGCGTTGCTCGGCCAGGATGTTGCCGATCTTTCCGCGAAGTACTCCAATATTCGCATGGGCTATTTTGACAAGGAAATGGATCAGAATATTATTTTTGCACCTAGTGTGGAATCCGTTGTTAAGGATCAGCTTAATGCCGAGTTCTTCCGGCTTTTTCAATCTGGGAATGCAGAATTTATCAATGAAGCGGGCGTTATTGACTGGAACGGCCAAGGCATTATTGCGGTTGCTGTACCGCTGTATTACCAGAATACAGTGATTGGTTACACCTGGGCCGAAATAGGGACCGATAATATCTTTTATCTGTCATCGTTCAAATATGCTAAAGTGCTGGTCCCAAGCATTATTCTCTGGATCATTGTGCTGGCCATTATTAAAAAGAATATTGTCAGAATCAAGGCTTCATTAGAGTCATTTGCCCATACAATTAAAAGCAACAGTCTGGAAAGCGTGGAGGACCTGGAAAGGCTGCCGGAACTCCAACCGGTATTTGAAGAGATCAGAAATCACCTGGAAAGCTTGTATCAATTGAATGTTGAATTGGAAAGCTCCAATGATAAGCTCCTGACCATCATGGAAGGCATTGGCGATGGATTCTTCGCGTTGGACAAGGAGTGGTGCTTTACCTATGTCAATAAAGAGATGAAGAAAAACATGGGACACGATCGTGAAGACCTGATTGGAAGAAATATTTGGGACGTTTACAGTGTATTAGCTGATTCTGCAACGCGTGTCAACCTGAGACAGGCTTTAGAAGAGAATATATCCCTGCATTGGGAGGAATATATCTCTCCGGAAAATAAATATTTCCAGTATCATGCCTACCCGTTTAAACAAGGCCTCACAGTTTTTGTCAGGAATATCACTGAGCTGAAACAAAGAGACAAGGAAATGCAGCGCCTGGAGCGGCTCAACCTGATCGGACAAATGGCGGCAGGGATCAGCCACGAAGTCAGAAATCCGCTGAGTACGGTCAGGGGCTTTCTGCAACTGCTGGAGGGCCAGTCTGATTCGGAACTTAAGATAGAATACATGGATCTGATGATTACGGAGATTGACAGAGCCAATGAGATTCTTACCGATTTTCTATCTGTGGCCAAAGTTAGTGCTGAAGGAACAAAAGAGGAGAATATCAACAACATTATCAACAGGTTGTATCCGATGCTGCAGGCTGATGCGCATAGTTCAGACAAAGAGCTGCTCTTGGAATTAATGGATATTCCAAGCATTGATCTCAATGAATCAGAGATTAAACAACTTATCCTTAATTTAGTCCGAAATGCTCTGGAAGAGACTGCTACGAAGGGAAAGGTCTACATCAAAACGTACCGGGTTCAGGAAGGGGTCGTTCTGGCAATCCAAGATCATGGCAAAGGAATTCCTCAGAGTGTTCAGGATACCTTGGGTACACCGTTCGTTACGACGAAAGAGAATGGGACAGGCTTAGGCCTTGCGATTTCTTTAGGTATTGTACGCAGACACCAAGCCAGGCTTGAATTTCTGACAGGGGAGGAGGGGACTACGTTTTTTATAACTTTCCCGCTTAATAATTATAGCAGTAATGAAAATGAGCAGATCTAATGATTGAACTGCCAGACTAGAAAAAAACTATAGGACTTATGAAATATTTTTAAGATTATTAAAGGAAAAATGCCAAAACTGTAGAAACTAAATACATATAATGCCAAAGGAGGAAATCGATGAAGATTTCAATAATAGCACTCATTTTGCAAGGAATACCGGAACAGATCGCTGTTGTTACTTTAGCCTATGTTATTGCGGGTATGCCTTTTGCATGGAAAAAAATTGTTTCCATGGGGATAATTTTGGCTTTGACCTCTTATTTACTTCGATTTTTTCCAATCCTGTTTGGTTTACACACTGTGATTATGTTGGTCCTTTTATTTATTCTTTTGTTTTTTGGGGGCAAGAGTAATTTTTATGCTGGTTTGGTTGCAAGCCTTCTTGGCTTTTTAGCCTTAATTATTAGTGAGACAGTTTGTTTGTCTTTGTTAATGCCATTATTTCACGTTTCAGCTGAGATGCTAAACACAGATGTTGGATTAAGGATACTGATTACTTTACCTCAAGTATTTGTTTTATTCATAGCGAGTTTAATTATTTTAAAAATAAAAAAAGGTGTTAAAAGATAGGTATACCAGGAGGGAAGAAAATGGATCTCTCTCAAATCAGTGAGCGTATTTCCCGTAATCTGACAGCTGAATTAGATTTTGATGACGATAAAAAAGAGATCATTGCTTATGGTATTGAGTCACTTGTTTTAACAGTGTTGGGTTTTTTGGCAATAATGGGAATGGCCTTTCTTTTTAAAGCCTTGGTACCCACGGTCATCGCTGCTGTTTTCGGGGGATTTCTACGGAGAGTATCCGGTGGGGCTCATTTCGACACGCCGCTAAAGTGCCTGGCTTTTGGGGCGGTAGTTTATTCTATTCTTGGTGTTATTGCCAAGGAAATTGTTAACTACGGTTTCCAGAGCTCCGGTTTTCTCCTGGCCTTTTTACTGTTTTCTTTGGCCCTAGTTGCTATTCTTGCCCCGGTGGACTGTGAGGCCAAACCTATTCACTCTCAAAATTTCAGAAGAAAACTTAAGATTATTTCCATAGGTTTTGTTATCCTGACGATTGGTGTAGTGTTAGTCAGTCATAACTTCCTGGTGAATACCAGTGCAGTATTGGGGATCGTTTTCCAGACGATGACCCTTCTGCCTGTATTTAATAAAAAAAGGGGGATAACAACATGAAAAAAATTCTCTACACACTGATGGCGTCCATGCTTGTACTTCTCGCTACTGCAAGTTCTGTATTTGCCTGTGGTTATTGGGCTTATCAGCCAAAGACACCAAAGTCACTGCAAAAATAAAAAAATGAGGCGGGTTTCCCGCCTCATTTTTTATCCTTACAATTTTTGACGCTTGTAACAGAATAAATCTTCAGTGGGAGTGTAAGAAATGTCTTTAAGAATTCGGGAACCGGTCAATTCAATGTCCCATATGCTCGGAGCTGTACTTTCGCTCTCCGGGCTGGTTCTGCTTCTGCTGCGGTCGCTGGAACACGACAGTATGGCCTATTTAGGTTCTGCCCTAGTCTTTGGGGGGAGTCTTATTCTGCTTTATTCTGCTTCGATGATCTATCACTGGGTAGTCTCCAGCGCACAGGTCATCCGTACGCTGCGGAAAATCGATCATTGTATGATCTATGTTCTGATCGCGGGTACATATACCCCGATTTGTCTGATCACATTGCAGGGTGCGCTGGGAATGGGCTTGCTGATCGGGGTCTGGACGCTGGCCGTTTTAGGGATCGTCCTGAAGCTTGTCTGGTTCAATGCTCCTCGCTGGTTATATACCGCTTTCTATTTGCTTCTGGGCTGGATTGCCATATTTTTTATTTACCCAATTTCTCTGGCTATTCCTGGCCAGGGCTTATTCCTTCTAATCTTAGGAGGACTGTTATATTCTGTAGGATCGGTCTTTTATGCTGTGAAACCTCAGTGGATCAGGTTGGGGAAGTTTGGGTTCCATGAAATATTTCATCTTTTTATCTTAGCAGGGAGTATTGTGCATTATTTTTTTATTTACCGGTATGTTATGGGTTAACACAATCATAGAGGGAGTAAAGACGCATGAGATTTCTTAGATTCAAGGATGCGGAAAACCAGGTCAGGTACGGCGTATTGACAGGTCAGATGATCCGCTATGTCAAAGGGGATATTTTTGGAGTTTATGAGGCAACGGACCAGATATGTTCGCTGGAAGATGTGCAGCTTCTGGCACCTGTTGAACCGTCCAAGGTATTATGTATCGGATTGAATTACCAGGATCATGCGATTGAATTTGGCAAGCCCATTCCTGCGGAACCTTTGCTGTTTCTTAAGCCTTCTACGAGTGTAATCGGGCCTGAAGAGAATATTGTCTATCCGCCTCAAACGCAAAACCTGCATTATGAAGCGGAGCTGGCAATCGTAATTGGCAAAAAAGCAAAAAATGTGGCGCAAAGCAAAGCCGTTGAATATATCTTTGGTTATACGGTCGGGAACGATGTGACTGCCAGGGATATTCAGCATAAAGACGGTCAATGGTCAAGAGCAAAAGGTTTTGATACATTTTGTCCGCTGGGACCGTGGATTGAGACCGATGTTGCCGATCCTGACAACTTGGCCGTCAAGCTTACCCTGAACGGAGAAGTACGCCAGAAATCCAACACAAAGAACCTGGTTTTCAGATGCTTTGAGCTTGTGGAATATCTGTCGGCAATCATGACTTTGCTGCCCGGTGACGTTATTTTGACCGGAACACCTGGCGGAATTGGAGCAATGAATCCTGGAGATAGGGTAGAAGCTGATATTGAGAAGATCGGTGTGTTAAGAAATTATGTAATATAAATAACTATACTAAGTTAATAATTGTAATTATTATAAATAACTGTTGCATAATCATATCGGATCGTTTAAAATCTTTTTAGGTCCTCAAAATATAAGATCAATTCATATGGAATACTTTCTGATGTTTTACATGCATTTTAGAGTTGACTAAGTACAAGGGCCAGTCTAATCAGAGAGGAGTTATGGGATGAAAGATTTAAAAGGTTCAAAGACAGAAAAGAACTTAATGGAGGCTTTTGCCGGAGAATCACAGGCGAGAAACAAATATACCTATTTCGCATCTGCCGCTAAAAAAGAGGGTTACGAGCAGATTGCCGCCATCTTCTTAGAAACAGCAGAAAATGAAAAAGAACATGCGAAGATTTGGTTTAAGAAGCTCCAGGGGATTGGCTGCACGACAGAAAATCTTGTTGCAGCTGCCGCAGGGGAAAGAGAAGAATGGACCAGTATGTACGCCAGAATGGCGCAAGAGGCCAGAGAAGAAGGATTTGGAGACATTGCCGCATTATTCGAAGGCGTTGGGAAAATAGAAAAAGAACATGAGGAAAGGTACAAGCAGCTGCTGTCGAATCTTCAGAACAAGGAGATATTTGCCAAAAAGCAAAATACGACCTGGAAATGCCGTAATTGCGGACATATTCATGTCGGGACTGAAGCACCTGAGACCTGCCCGGTCTGCGATCATCCGCAAGCGTACTTTGAAGTGATTGCACAGAACTATTAATTGTTGTAGCTGTAACTAAATTCAGTATTATGGAAGGCGTCACAATTGTGACGTTTTTCTTATTTCTGGGACAGTGTAGATTTACACGGATACTTCGCGAACACGTTTTCGCAGCATAACAGCCCAGTGAACTGTTATGGAAAAAATCCTCGCTAATATTCCAAGACCTCTGGGCTTTCAGCAAGTTAACCTATGATACCAGTCTGGGGCCACAGTCCCGCTGTGAGCGGAGTACGATACGAAGCGAGGCTTTTTGTATTGTGCCATCCGTGGTACGCGGCTATTGTGGCCCTCAGACTTACCCAAACATAATGGTATTGTAATCACACGGCTTTAAACGCTTCTTCTTTATTTTCCTTTTCCTTGAGTTTATGATAGAGCGCAGGATACAATTCCTCAATGCACTCGGGGCAAATGGTATGGGTGAATTCAGAGCCGGTTTGCTGGAATAGGTATTCCTCAATCGTGATCCAGCTTTCTTCCTCGGTATTAATTTTTTTGCAGCTTGAACACATCGGGATAAGCTGATTCATAGAATCGTAGGCTTCCTTCATACGGGTATAGGTCAAACTGTTGTTGATGGCCATACCGATGTAGGTTCCTACCATTTCGAGGTAAAGAATCATATCAAGATAAAACGGCGCTGACTTGCACAACAACTGAATCAGACCGATACAGTTATCCCTGGCCATGATACGAATCAAAGCCACAGATTTAAAGCCAGCCGCAATACAATGTTTATCCTTGGTTTTAAGGACCGAAGGCAGATCATTGGCCCAGAAGCTTCCCTGAGAAGTGAAAAAAGGAATGTTCCTGTCTGCTTTTCCCTGGATAACATCCATGCAGATACACTTTGTAGACCAGAATTCATCCTGAGAAAGCTTCAGGATTTTGAGTTCAGGGTTTACGGAACACAGGGGTGGTTCTTCAGAAATCTGCATCTCAGGCAGGCCTTCACAGGCATAAAAGGGATAATCTTTGCCATCATATATGCGAATACCGATAGCGTCACAATTAGTGATCTGCTTTAAATGCTTCATAACCGCAATGATTGAGTCTTTCAAATTGATATAATTATTCAGTTCGGAGAGTATTTTTTTTGTCATAATTTCTCTGTCAAGAATCTTTAATAATTCGCTTACCTGGGTTTTCGACATAAATGATACCTCCTTTTCGACTCCATATTGGTATCTTTATCTTATTACAAAAGGTGTAAATAATTTAGTATAATTTGTAAAATTGTAAAAAACAATAAAAGAAAGGAGATAGGCAGTCGAAGCAGTCGAAACTTATATCATACCTGTTCTGACAAAACTTTTGAAATTGATATCTGAAGCCTTTTGCTTAAGTCAAAAGTAGCGTTTCTTACTCGGTGCAGATCTCGATAAATTTGGCGTTGACGCCGGGAATTGAGTTCAAATCACCGGCAAAGGATTCCGACTCTTCGGGAGTGCCGGAAAGCTGAAGAATGATTAGCCCTGAGTCCGAACATACATTACCGGCCTCATGAAGACCCAGTCTCACGGTGATCATACAACCATATTTTGTCAAGACGCCCTGTACTTCGGCAGCATTTTTTGCCCTGTGGTTAACAGCTATAGCCATAAGCTTAAAACAAGACATTTGTTCAGCCTCCTTTGTCATAGAAAAATAGAGTTCTCCATTATATTTGAAGATATATTCTTGGAAGGCGTAATGATTTCCTTCTTTCACATGAACGATTTAACCGAATGACCAAAGTAATTTTGATTTATAATAATTATCAATAAGTATGCTGTTGAAAAAATAATAGAAATATTATAAACTAGGTGTTAAGAGAAAATAACAAATCAATAAAATGTGAATTCTTGGAAGTGGATATCAAGACAAAGATATGAGGTGATTTCTATAAAAGCAATTCAAATTAAGGAAAATGTCTACTGGGTAGGTGGAATTGACTGGAACATCAGAAATTTTCATGGGTATCTGACCCAAAGGGGGAGTACATATAATGCTTATCTGATCATTGATGAGAAGATTACGTTAATTGACACGGTAAAGCATTACCTATTTGACGAAATGCTGGAACGGATTTCGGATGTGATTGATCCGGCAGATATTGATTACGTTATTTCCAATCATGTTGAGCAGGACCATTCAGGAAGCTTGCCGGAAATTATGGAGATTGCCACTAAGGCAACCCTGGTCACATCCCCCAATGGGGAAAAGGGGCTCAAGGCACATTTCCGGGAAGATTGGAACTATCGGATTGTCAAATCAGGAGATGTCCTGAATATCGGCAAGAGGAATCTAACTTTTGTCCAGACCCCAATGGTACACTGGCCGGATAATATGGTGACCTACCTTGAGGAAGATAAAATTCTGTTCTCGAATGATGCTTTCGGCCAGCATATTGCTTCAACCGAGAGATTTGATGATGAGCTCCCGCTCGGGGTTATCCTGGAAGAAGCCAGGAAATATTACGCGAATATTGTCCTGCCGTACGGCGGTCAGGTTCAAAAAGCTTTAGGAACCTTAGGCGGACTGGATGTCGAGGTAATTGCGACCAGCCATGGGCTGATCTGGCGCTCCAACATCCCGGCAATTCTCAACGAATATCAAAAATGGTCCACGAATGCCACGGAAAAAAAGGTTGTGATTGTCTATGACACGATGTGGAACGCAACGGAGATTATTGCGGAGAGCATCAGCGATGCATTTGAGAAAAAGGGCTATAACGTCCGGTTCATGGATCTAAAAAATAACCATATTTCAGATATTATGACTGAAGTGATCACAGCAAAATATATCTGCGTCGGCTCACCGACTCTGAATAATAACCTGATGCCAAGTGTAGCCAGTTTCTTAACCTATCTGAAGGGTCTGGCTCCGAAGGACAGAATTGGACTGGCTTTCGGTTCTTATGGCTGGAGCGGCCAGAGTATCGGACAAGTCGAGCAGTATCTGAAGGACTGCGGTTTTGAAACCCTGGAAAATATCAGGATTCAATACATTCCGGAAGAGGATCAACTGGAAGAAATGAAAGAGAAGTTGGAGGGAAATATCCTATGACGAATTTAAGAGAGATCTACAAGTGCAACGTCTGTGGCAATGTTGTGGAGATTGTTCACACAGGGGCTCCAGCCTTGGTATGCTGTGGCCAGCCCATGGAAAAGCTTGAGGGACGTTCGGAAGATATGGGTTTGGAAAAACACCTTCCGATAGTTCAGCCAACAGAAAAGGGCATCAAAGTAACGGTTGGCAGTATTGAGCACCCCATGGAAGAAAAACATTTTATTCAGTTTATCGAAGTTCTGACCGCAGATAAAGTCTGCCGTGTAGAGCTTAAACCTGGTCAGAAGCCTGAGGCTTCTTTCCCAGTAGATATCGCAGCCGTTCTCGAGGTCAGGGAATACTGCAATCTGCATGGGCTCTGGAAAACAAAATAGACCTACGGTTTATTATTCTTAATAGTTGATGATGTGATCATAGGAGAGGGATGGTATAATAAAGACTGAGATTACCATCTCTTTTTTGTTTCAGTTGATCAAATTGAAAATAAATTGTACACTTATGAATTTTTCGGAATGATATTTTGTTTTTACGAGACTTTAACAATTTGAGAAAAAGCCTGTATTTGGGCCTTTATTTTTATAAGTTGAGTGTCGGATACTTCTGGCACGCATCTTGCAATAATTCTCTGGTGAGAATTTAAATTCATTTTCATTTATATATAGAGGAGGTAGACAATGTTAATTAACTACGCAGGGATCGCAGTAATTTTAGCGTGGGGAATTGTATTCCCAGTAATTCTGCTGGTGGTTCAGAGGCTGCTCTGTCCTAGCAATCCAACCAAGGCAAAATTGTTGACTTACGAGTGTGGCCTTGATACCCAGGGGGATACGTGGATTCGTTTTAAAATTAGTTACTTTATGTATGCTTTAATTTTTGTGGTTTTTGATGTTGAAACAATTTTCCTCTATCCTTGGGCCATGTTGTTCCAAAATTTGGGCTTGTTTGCCATTGTTGAGATGGTGATCTTTATTGCAATTCTCATCCTTGGATTTGCCTATGCCTGGAAGGAAGGTGCTCTGGAATGGATGTAGTCAAGAAAAACTATAAAGTTGAAGTGCCGGAATATGAGATGCCAAACAATATTATCATGTGCAAGATCGAAGATGCGTTAAACTGGTGCCGCTCCCGGTCCTTCTGGCCGCTGACGTTCGGTTTGGCCTGCTGTGCGTTTGAAATGATGGCGGCTGGAGATGCCCGCTATGACATCGCGCGTTTCGGGTCCGAAGTATTCAGACCTTCGCCGCGTCAGTGCGACCTTCTGATTATCGCGGGGACAGTCACGAAAAAAATGGAACCGATTGTTGCCCGACTGTATGAACAAATGGCCGAACCGAAATACGTGCTGGCAATGGGCAGTTGCGCAATCAGCGGCGGTCCGTTCAAAGACTCCTATAGTGTTGTGAAAGGAGCCGATACGTTCTTGCCGGTAGATGTCTACGTACCGGGCTGTCCGCCGAGACCCGAAGCACTGTTCTACGGACTTCTCGAGCTGCGGAAAAAAGTGACGAATCCCAGAAAGTTCGCTGAGAACAACAAGGAGAGGATCATGCAGAATGGATAAGAAGATGGATCGTCAAGCACTGGTTGCCTTCCTTAATGAGAAGATGGATGCTCAAGCAGAAGTCTTTGAGGACAATACGGAAGGTTCCATAAAAGTATCCCGCTTGAAGCTTGTGGAGACCATGCAGGAACTTAGGGAAAATCCACAGTACAAATTCGATGTTCTGATGAATCTAAGCTCTGTGGATTATCCGGAAAACTTCACGGTGATCTATCACCTGTTTTCGATTGAGCATAAGCACTATTTGACTGTTAAAGTGGAAATAACCAAAGAGAATCCCTGCTGGGTACCGTCGGTCAGTTCCGTCTGGAAAGCGGCTCAGGTACACGAAAGGGAAGTTTTCGATTTGATGGGGATTCTATTTAATGATCATCCTGATCTCAGAAGGATTCTGCTGCCGGAGGACTTTGCCGGACATCCTTTGCGCAAAGATTTTACGCAGCAGGCTGATTAAACACCAAAATGCGAAACAGAATTTGAGGTGTAAGAATGAATGACATAAGAACCCAGGAGATGAACTTAAACTTTGGTCCTCAGCACCCCAGTACGCACGGGGTGTATCGCGGAGTGTTCACAATGGAGGGCGAATATATCACCAAGTGCGTGAACCATATCGGTTATCTTCATCGCGGCATTGAAAAAATGGCGGAGTCCCGTACCTATACCCAGTTTATTCCGTACAACGGACGGTTGGACTATGTTTCAGGCATGTTGAATGAAGAGGCTTATGTCCGTACGGTGGAAAAATTGATGGGTATTTCCGATCAGGTTCCCGAACGGGCCGAATATATCCGGGTGATTATGGCTGAACTTCAGCGTATCGCCAGCCACTTGGTGTTTTATTCCTCGATGGCGCTGGACATGGCCGGTTTCACACCTTGGACCTACGGGTTCCGCGAGAGAGACACGATTTTGGATTTATTTGAAATGGCAGCCGGCAGCCGCATGATGCCGAATTATATGCGGTTTGGTGGCGTTGCAGCGGATCTAAACGAAGAATTTATGCCTGCCCTGCGCAAATTGCTCGATATCATGCCTAAATGCATGGAAGAGTACCACGGTATATTAACCGGCAATGAGATCTTCCAGGCCCGTACAAAGGGGGTTGCCTCGCTTTCCCGCGAAAAAGCTTTGAATTACGGGATATCCGGTCCTTCGGCCAGGGCTTCAGGCATTGATTATGATCTGCGTCGGGACGAGCCATATGGGATCTATGACCGTTTTAAATTCAATGTGCCGGTCCGTCAGACTGGGGACACGTTTGATCGTTATATCGTTCGTATGGACGAGATGGCTGAAAGCGTCAAAATTCTGGAACAGGCTTATAGAGAACTTCCGGAAGGTCCGGTTTTGGCCAAGGTCCCGAAAATAATTAAACCTCCTGCCGGAGAAGTCTATCACCGTATCGAGCATTCCAAAGGGCATCTTGGTTTCCATATTGTGAGTGACGGTACAGCCAAACCTTACCGTTTAAGGATTTGTTCTCCCTGTTTTGTAAATGTGGCAGTTTTTGAAGAAATGGCTGTCGGTTTGCATCTGCAGGATGCAGTCGTTGCCTTTGCTTCCTTAGACATTGTGTTGGGAGAAATTGATCGCTAACAGACAGAAACAAGAATTCAGAAGATGGAGGAAAATATGGTACTATTTCTTGTTTGGGTCGATATGTTCAGACAGTGGCTTGTTGGGATTGGAATACCGGCATTGCCTGCTGAAATATTGATTAAAACCATTCTGGTTTTAATTGTCATTATCTTTGTGCTAACGAACCTGATTGTTCTGGTCTGGCTGGAACGTAAGTTTGCTGCTTTTTACGCTGACCGCGTTGGCCCCAACCGCCTTGGACCTGCAGGTTTTCTGCAGTTCCCAGTTGATATTGTCAAAATGCTCGGGAAAGAGGATATCATTCCCGAAAACGTGGACAGACCGGTATTTAAGATTGCCAGTATCTGCGCATTCCTTACAGCAATTATGGGCTGGGCCGTTATTCCTCTCGGCAAAGGTATGATCCTGGAAGATTTGAATGTCGGACTATTGTACTTTATTGCGATCGGTTCTACAGGAACGATTGCCTTTGTCATGGCCGGTTTTGCTTCCAATAATAAATACGCGCTGCTCGGCGGCATGAGAACGGCTGCTCAGATGATCAGCTATGAAATTCCGCTGGCCTTTTCTTTGCTCGGCATCGTCATGATCACCGGAAGCTTAAGCCTTACCGAGATTGTCGATGCCCAGAAAAACGTCTGGTTTATCTTCCCACAGATTCTCGCCTTCTTCGCTTATTTTGTTTGTTCCATCGCGGAAACAAACCGTGGACCGTTCGACTTGGCGGAAGGGGAGCAGGAGTTGGTTGCGGGATATTTCGTTGAGTATTCGGGTATCCGCTATGCGTTGTTTATGGTCGCTGAATATACCCATCTGGTTGCGGTCTCGGCGATTGCAGCGGTTGTGTTCCTCGGCGGCTGGAATGCACCGTTTGGCTTGACCTTCATACCGGGATTCATCTGGATGATGTTTAAAATTTACTTGATGATTTTCCTGTTCATGTGGGTCAGATGGACATTTGTCAGGGTAAAGGTCGAGCATTTGATGCATATTGGCTGGAAATTCCTGATTCCGCTTACGTTATTCAATATTGTGATCACCGGCATTGGCGTTTACGTCTACCGGATGATTGCAGGTTAAGGTGGTGAAATCGTGTACGGACAAGGACTTTTAAAAGGCTTAAGAATATCAATCAGACACTTTTTTAAGAAGAAAGTCACGGAGATGTACCCGGAGCAAAAGCCTAACCTGCCGAAGCGCTCCCGGGGATGGTTTGAACTGACCCCGGATAAATGTACGGCATGCGGACTTTGCGTCAACGCTTGTCCCAACGGGATTATCTCCATTGAAAGCTATAAGGATGAGAACAACAAAAGAAAGCTGGTTCAGTATCGTATGCTGATGGAAAGCTGTATTTTCTGCGGGTTTTGTGTTGAGGCCTGTCCTCAAGATGCTTTGTACAATACGCAAGCTTTTGAACAGACGGTCTTCTTCCGGGAAGATCTTAACAGAATCCTCTATAAAGCCGAGCCTCAGTCGGTTCAGGCTGAAAGGAGTGAAGCGTGATGGGCTTTACAGTGATGTTTTACGTAATTGCCATCGTTACCCTCGGTTCGGCACTTATGATGGTCATCAGCAAAAATATCTTTCACAGTGCGCTTTTAATGCTGGTAGCATTCTTGGGTATTTCGGGGGTTTTTGTTCTGCTGCATGCTGATTTTCTGGCCGCCACCCAGGTTCTGATTTATGCCGGGGCGATTACGATCTTTGTTGTTTTCGCGATCATGTTTACCATGCGCGGGGATATGAAAACGACAAACTTGTTCTCCAGGAACCTGATTCCGGGAGCGCTGCTCTCGCTGATCATGATCGTCGTGAATGCAGTCATGGTGCTGACAACGAAGTGGCCGCTGAAGGCTACGACAGCTCCGGAGTCAACAGCGAAGGAAATTGCTAATCTGATGCTGACAAAATACGTCGTTGCGTTTGAAGTGACCGCAGTACTGTTGCTGGTGGCCATGCTCGGCGCGATTGTTATCGTGAAAGAGGTGAAAAAGTCCTCATGAGTAGTATCATCGACTTTTTATTCAATATTGGATTGCCGCATTTTCTGATTCTTAGCGGAACTCTTTTCTTCATCGGGCTTTTCAGTGTTCTGGCCAAAAGAAA
This sequence comes from Dehalobacter sp. TeCB1, assembly GCF_001707455.1. NCBI lineage: Bacteria > Bacillati > Bacillota > Clostridia > Eubacteriales > Desulfitobacteriaceae > Dehalobacter > Dehalobacter sp. TeCB1. Next base: position 40,514 of record NZ_MCHF01000017.1, read on the forward strand.
CCTGATTGCGATCCTCATGGGAATGGAAATCATGCTGAGTTCAGTCAACATCAACCTTGTTGCATTTAACAGATATACCACCGCTCCGGCTCTGCACGGCCACGTCTTCGCGCTTTTTGTGATCGCCTTGGCAGCAGCGGAAGTATCGGTAGGCTTGGCCTTGATTATCTCTGTCTACCGCCAGCACAAGTCAGTTGAAGCGGATGATATCGATTCAATGAAATGGTAGTCTTAATTCAAGATAAAGGCAGGTGTAATTTACTATAATGATTGATTTTGCTTTGAATAACGCCTGGTTGATTCCGTTGTTGCCAGCGTTGGCCTTTGCTCTGATCGTCTTTGTGACGAAACCCTCGCAAAAGCTAAGCGCTTTCATTTCCATTCTGGGCATCCTTGTATCGTTTGTACTGTCGGTTGCTATTGGAATAGGCGTACTTCAACGCGGCGAATTCTTAATAGAACATCCTTTAAAAGTCGTTGTTCCTTGGTTCAGTATGCATGGGCTCACGATCGACGTAGGAACGCAGATCGATCCTACATCGGCCATGATGCTTTTCGTAGTGACGTTGGTCGCGTCTTTGGTCCAGATTTATTCTCTCGGCTATATGCACGGAGATCCTGGATTTTCCCGTTTTTATTCCTACCTTTCGCTCTTTGCCGCCTCGATGCTGGGGTTGGTCATTGCGCCGAACCTTCTGCAAATGTTTGTGTTCTGGGAACTGGTCGGCCTGTGTTCCTATCTGCTGATTGGTTTCTGGTACGAGAAGAATTCCGCGCGTGAAGCAGCAAAAAAGGCGTTCATTACCTGCCGGGCAGGGGACTTCGGCCTGCTTCTGGGGATTATTCTTCTGCAAGTCAACTTCGGGACCCTTGACCTGCAGGAACTCGCTGAAATGATCCCGAATTTTGCGCAGTACACCACCCTCTCGGCTGGTGCGCTGACGGCAATCGCGATCGTGCTGTTCCTCGGACCTATGGCCAAATCCGGTCAGTTCCCGTTCCATGTTTGGCTTCCCGACGCCATGGAAGGCCCTACTCCGGTCAGTGCACTGATCCATGCGGCTACCATGGTTGTGGCAGGGGTCTATCTGGTTGGCAGAACGCTTACGCTGTTCATTACGCTTCCTACGGCAATGGTTTTTGTGGCGATTATCGGCGGTTTCACCGCAATCTTTGCGGCCTCTATTGCCTTAACGCAGACCGAGATGAAAAAGATCCTGGCTTACTCAACGGTTTCCCAGCTCGGCTACATGATGCTGGCCCTTGGAGCAGGAAGCCTTACCGCCAGTATGTTTCATTTGTTCACCCACGCTTTCTTCAAAGCGTTGCTCTTCCTTTGCGCAGGCGCTGTGCTTCATGCGATGCACAATGAAGCCAGCATTGCGAAATACGGCGGTTTGAAAAAATACATGCCGGTTACTTATTGGACCATGCTGGTTGGCTGCCTGGCCATTTCCGGTATCTTTCCGTTTGCCGGCTTCTTCAGTAAGGACCTGATCCTGGAAGTCACCTATGCTGCTTCATCATTATCGGGACATGCTGCCGGTCCGTTTCAGGGCGTCTACACGGTCCTGTTTATTCTGGCAGCGTTGACAGCCCTAATGACGGCATTTTATATGTTCAGGATGTTCTTCATCTGCTTCCACGGTGAACTCAGAAGCCACGATGCGCATCCGCATGAAGCACCGAAGACCATGACGATCCCGCTCATCATTCTTGCTGTGTTTTCGCTGGCCGGCGGCTGGGTAGGCTGGCCGGGACTTGGGGAAGGACATGCTTTTGGTTACTTTGTCCGGTTGGGCCATTTCCACGAGGTGGAAGCAAACTGGTTCCTGATCATCCTGTCAACAGCGTTAGCGTTGATCGGAATTGGAACGGCTGCGCTGTTCTATCTGAAGAAGACATTCTCAGCTGAAGCCGTTGCCCAAAAGATCCCGTTCCTGTATAAGCTTTCGCTTAATAAATACTATATTGATGAGTTTTACCTCTGGGTCATTAATCACATCATTGATGGGTTCGGACGGATTTTGTGGTGGGTTGATGTGGTTATCGTCGACGGTATTGTCAATGGTCTTGCGAAGCTTACCCGGGATTCAGGTGATGCTGCCCGTAGAGTCAATACCGGCAACCTTCAGCACTATGCAATGGTCTTCTTTGTTGGTGTGATCGTCCTGATCATGATTTTAACAACTGCAGACTTAGGTCAACTGAATATCGGGCTGCTGGGAGGTGTCAAGTAATGAATTTTCCTGTCTTAACCACCATTTTACTGGCACCGATCATCGGTGCGCTGATCAGTGTCTTTATACCGAAAGAAAGATCCGGCGCGATCAAAGCCGTTGCCGGCATCGCGACGTTCATTTCCCTTGCCCTGTCCATTTTTGTGTATTATATTTATTACACGCAGAACTTGGCTGTCGGTGGGTTCGCCTTTACGGAAGATATTCCGTTTGTGACGGACTTGGGTGTTGTTTATTCGCTTGGGGTTGACGGCCTGAGCCTGCCTCTCCTGCTGCTGACCAACGTCATTGGCTTTTCAGCAGTGTTTTCCCGTTCCTGGAGTATCGAGAAAAGAGCCAAAGAGTTCTATATCCTGCTGCTGATCCTGATTGCCGGTGTCATGGGAACTTTTATTGCCAGGGACCTGTTTATCTTCTTCTTGTTCTATGAAGTGGTGGTCATTCCGATTTACATCATGGTGATCATCTGGGGAAGCGGCAGCAAAACAAAAGATGTCAACAAAGAATACGCCGGTATGAAACTGACGATCTATCTACTGATCGGAAGCGCCTTCCTTCTGGCCGGATTGATTTGGATGTATGTATTGGCCGGCAATATGCTTGGAACGCCGACCTTTGATATTGAAAAGCTCGCCACGCTGAACTTCTCCAGAAACCTTCAGATTGCGATCTTTGGCTTGATGGCGCTTGGCTTCACGTCCCTGATCTCCATGTTTCCGTTTCACTCTTGGTCACCGGACGGATATGCCGGTGCGCCGACTGCGGTTTCCATGATTCACGCCGGTGTTCTGAAAAAGATTGGCGGCTATGGTCTTATCCGGATCGGTATCTTTATCTTCCCGCTCGGTGCTAAATTCTGGGCGCCGCTGATTGCAATCCTGGCTGTCTGCAACGTGCTGTACGCGGCGTTCATCAGCCTGGCCCAAAAAGACATGAAATATGTCGTCGGATATTCCAGCGTGAGCCATATGGGTTTCGTACTGATCGGTATCGCATCGCTTAATGTGATTGGTCTGAACGGTGCGGTTGCCAATATGTTCGCGCATGGCATCATGGCGGCCCTGTTCTTCTCGGTCGTCGGCTATATCTATGCTGAAACGAAAACTAGGCATATCCCTGATCTCGGAGGGGTCGCACATCAGATGCCGCGTCTAGCCGGTGTGTTCCTAGTAGCGACGATGGCTTCGGCCGGACTGCCGGGCTTAATTACGTTTGTTCCTGAGTTTACCGTATTTATGGGTGCTTTTAGCGAACCGGCCATCAGGATTCCTGCGATTCTGGCCCTGACGGGAATTATTATTGGAGCCGTCTATGTCCTCAGAATGGCAGCCAATGTACTGTTTGGACCACGCAAGACAGAATGGGACGGAAAAATAGATATCAAAGGCTCCTATATGATTCCGGTCATCGTTCTGGTCGCGTTCACTGTCATCTTCGGTTTATTCCCATCCTTGCTGATGGATATGGTCAATTCAGGGATAACGCCTATTGCTGAAAGACTGGTCGAGGCTAGCTCCCAGATAGGAGGTAACCTGTAATGAATATAAACTTTTCTTTATTTACCATTGAAATTGCAACGGCACTCCTTGGACTGGTAGTTCTGGCCATTGGCCTGTTCCTGTCCAAAGAAAAACGGCATAGACTTGGTTACGTCATTGCCGTGGGACTTGCGGTGATCCTCGTATACAGTTTCGGAAGCTATGGACAGAATACCAGTGTGATGGACGGCATGTTCATCGTCGATGATTTTGCCGTGTTCTTTAAACAGCTGTTCCTGATAGCTGCCGTTCTGGTCATCCTGACCTCCACGGTGTATGTCAGGAAAATGGGCGGCAACTATGAGTTCTATATCATCACCCTCGTTGCTGCGCTGGGCATGATGGTGCTGGTTTCCGCCGGAGACCTGCTGACACTTTATGTCGCGCTGGAAACCATGACAATTTCATTCTACATCCTGGCAGGCTACAAGACCGATCTGAAGTCCTCTGAAGCCGGGGTCAAATACCTGATTCTCGGTGCCGTTTCCTCCGGAATCCTGCTGTACGGTTTAAGCCTGGTCTATGGCATGACTGGTACGTTTGTGATCCGTGATATTGCTGAAAGCATTAAGCAGATGGATGGATTGTCACCGGCGATTCTCGTCGGAATCATCTTCCTGCTGTCAGGACTTGGCTTTAAAGTTTCGCTGGTGCCTTTCCATATGTGGTCACCGGATGTCTACGAAGGTGCGCCGACACCTGTCACCACCTTCCTCGCCACCGGTTCCAAAGCGGCTTCTTTTGCAGCGTTGGCCCGTATCCTGATTGAAGCACTGCCAAGCTACAGCGGACAATGGACGTATATCCTGGCGATTATGGCTGCGATGACGATGGTCATCGGAAACATTGCTGCCATCCCGCAGACCAATATCAAGAGAATGCTTGCGTACTCAAGTATCGCGCAGGCCGGCTATATTATCACGGGAATTATCGCCATAAGTTCCGCTGGGATCAAAGCAGTTGCGTTCTATTCGATGGTGTATGTGTTTGCGACGATCGGTGCTTTTGCGGTTGTCATCACATTCTCCCAGAATACGGGGAGTGAAGAGATTAAAGATTATGCAGGGCTTGCCCAGCGTTCACCGTTTATGGCCGCCGTGCTGACGGTATGTCTCCTGTCGATGGCAGGGATACCGCCTCTCGCCGGTTTTGTCGGCAAACTTTATTTGTTTTCTTCGATCGTTAACCAGGGCTATTTATGGCTCGTCATTCTCGGTCTGGTCATGAGCATGGTTTCCGTCTATTACTATTTGCTCGTGGTTAAAGCCATGTATATGAACGATCCTGTCTCCAGCACACCAATCAAGGTTCCGGTCGGAACCAATGTTACCCTACTGCTGATTCTGGTCCTCACGCTGGTTCTCGGTGTCTATGCCGAGCCACTGTCAGTGCTGGCAAATATGGCTGGAAATGCGATGTTTCCTTTCTGATGTAAATGAAGGCATCAAAGGAGTATTATCGATGATATTCATCTTGGATAATTATGATTCATTCACATACAATCTGTACCAGTATTTTGGAGAGCTCGGGGAGGAAGTACTCGCTCGGCGTCCTGAGGAGTGTACGATCGCCTGGATCCAGCAGCTGGAACCGGAGCTTATTGTGATTTCTCCGGGTCCCTGCTCACCGAATGAATCGGTCTTTGCGCTGGAAGTCATTCGGCATTTCCAGGGGAAAATTCCGCTGCTGGGCATTTGCCTTGGCCATCAGGCGATCGGGCAGGTTTTTGAGGCTGAGGTTGTCCGGGCCAAGACGCCGGTTCATGGCAAAATATCGAGCATCATGCATGATCAATCCGGCGTATTCCGGGATATTGCCAGCCCCTTTACGGTAACCCGCTACCATTCTCTGGCCCTGCGCAGAAACAGTATACCTGCTGACTTTATTATTTCCGCGGAAACAGAAGACGGTCAGGTGATGGGGATCCGTCACCGCTATTTGCCGATTGAAGGAGTACAGTTCCATCCGGAGGCTATTCTTACAGAAAACGGTCATCAAATGCTGCGGAACGCAGTACAGGATGCCCGCAGGTGGCTTAGTGAACACGGCAAATCAAAGATGATTCAAGCGTTAAAAGCATCTGTAATACCACAAACAATTCAGAAACCAGGAATACCAGGATCAGTAAAGACATTGGAAACACCAGAATTAGAAATATCAGAAACCCAGGAAACGCCTGATGAAGATGAAATCAAGCAGAATATCTGGCAAGTTAGGCCTTTTATCACAGATCTGAAGCCGTTCGAGATGCTTCAGGTGTTTAAAAATGCCAGAGATCCTTTCTTCTTGGACAGTGGGGACGGTTATACCGAACTTGGGAAGTATTCTTATTTTGGGGCGGATCCTTTCTTAAAGATCAGCGCTCATAGATATCAGTATAGCATCGCAAAGAGCTGCAAAGACGAGGAACTGATCGCTTACTCCGCACCGCAGTACAGCCTAACAATTTTGAACGACTATGTCTTGAAATATCAGGCTCCTTCCGCGGCACCTTTTCCGTTTGCCGGAGGGGCTGTCGGATACTTCAGCTACGATCTGAAAAATGAGATTGAAGAATTGCCTGTACGGGTCAAAGATGACCTTGGGATGCCGCTCTGGCGGCTGGCCTGGTATGACGGGATTGTTGTCTACGAACACGCAACGGGAACTTACAGTCTGACGGCCTGCGGCATGACGGATCAGGGCTGCTGCGACCCCTCTCTCGCGCAGGAAAGGCTTGATAAACTGGAGAAGCTCCTCCGGCACTATGTAGAGGAACAATATTTGGCTAATGGTTCAGCAGAGCACCCCTGCACAGGAAATGAATTAGCTGTTTTCGGTATTTCCTTTGCCGAAGTTCATAAAGCTGTCTCCCAGGAACAATATTACAGGGATCTGCAGCGGGTCATTGATTACATTTATGCCGGTGATATCTATCAGGCGAATCTGGCTCAGATGTTCAGTGTCAGGTATGAAGGAGACCCCTGGGATTTGTATAAGCAGCTTCATCACAAGAATTCTGCTCCATTTGCTGCGTTCTTGCCGTATCCCGATTTTCAGATCCTGTCATCCTCTCCGGAACGGTTTATTAAGATTACACCGGACGGAAATATTGAAACGCGCCCAATCAAGGGAACCCGGCCAAGGGGAAAAACGCCGGAGGAAGACCAAAGACTTGCAGACAAGCTGGTTAACAGTGAAAAAGACAGGGCTGAACTTACGATGATCATCGATCTCGAACGCAATGACCTTGGAAGGATCTGTGAGTTTGGATCAGTGCTTACCACAGAACTGCTGACCCTGGAAAAATATTCGACTGTTTGGCACCTCGTTGCCACAGTCGTTGGGAAACTCAAGAAATCCTTAAAACCGGAAGAACTGATCAAAGCCATTTTCCCGGGCGGCTCGATCACCGGTGCGCCCAAAATCAGAGCGATGGAAATCATTGATGAGCTTGAACCGTATAATAGGGGTATTTACACCGGGAGCATCGGCTATATCGGCTTCGATGGGGCCTGGGATTTAAATATTGTGATCCGGACCATTCTGCTGAAAGAGAAAACGGCGTATCTTCATGCCGGGGGAGGGATTGTTGCCGATTCGATCCCCCAAAAAGAATATGAAGAAACAATCCATAAAGCGGGAAGGCTTCTGGAAGTTTTGGGGGTTAAGCTTGATGGGAAATCAAAACAGTAAATGCGGAAGCTTCGATAAAATCGAGCGTATCGGGGTTTTTGAAACGATAAAGGTTACTGCCGACGGGATCGTCGTACCTGGATTGCATTGGGAGAGGATGAGCAAGGGCGGTAAGCTTCTTGGAATCACCATTCCCGCTTATGATGAATGGCTGAATGAGATCGAGACTTACCTAAGAGAAACAGAAATCGAGCAGCTGCCAGTTGCTTTGAGAGCAGAAATCAGGAAAGATCCGAGTCTGATTTCCGATCAAAGCCAAAATCATAATCATAATAACCAGTGGCTTTTCAGCACTAGAGCAGTCTCCTATACTCGTGAACAATATGAAGAGGGTGTCCGGGTCCTGTTTATGCCGGAGCACCGGTCTGACCCTATACCGCTCAACTACATTAAATCCGCAGATTTTCTGGATACTGCCGCTGCCCTGCGCGCGGTGCAGGGCAGCGGTGCGTTTGAAGGGATCTGGTTGAACAGCAGGGGCCAGATAATGGAGGGGACTAGAAGCAATATTTTCTTTGTAAAGGATGGGCATCTTTATACGCCTTCCCTGGAAAGCGGCTGCCTGGCCGGTATCAGAAGAAGGATCGTGATAGAAAAAGCCCTTGAGCTGACCATACCGTTCAGTGAAGGCGTTTATTATCCTGAAGACTTATTGAATGCTGATGAAGTTTTCCTTACCAATTCCCTGATGGACGTCATGCCGGTAAGAGAACTGGAAGAAAAAGTATTTCGGCTTGATGGAACACTTGGGCGTCGGCTGTCCTTGCCTATTTGAACTGAAAAGACTCGTAGTGAAAATATCCGATACGCAGTCCGCAGGTCTTTAATTCTCTTTCCAGTTTGATCCTCAACGGTTCCGGACCGCAGAAATAGACATCAACAGTTTCGGTCTTGGGTACCGCTTCGCAAATATCTTCGGCACCCAGAAACCCTTTCGTCTGGAGATCGTGCAAATGCACGCGAATACCACTCCCGGCTGCAAGGGTTTTTATTTCATCCAAATAGGGTCCTTCGGCTTCATTGTTATAACAGTAAAACAGGTCAATGGAATATTGCGGAGGGATCGCAGACTGGTAGAAACTGCGAAATGGCGTAATGCCGATTCCGCCGGCCAGCCAGACCTGACGGTTTGATCCAGCCTTATAATCGAAGCGGCCGTGGGGGGAGGTTACGGCAAAAGTATCTCCCTCCTGAACGCTTTCCAGTAAAGCAGAGGTGTGATCTCCCAAAGCCTTGATCGCAAACTGTATCTCATTCTTTCGGAAAGACTGGCTTATCGTGAACGGATGAGAAGGAAATTTTTTACCTTCCTCGGTAAACTTGATAAAAGTAAATTGTCCTTCCTTATAGCGGATTCCTTTTTTAAAGGCTTTGCCGGTAATTTCAAGAGTATTTTTGGCGACCGTGCGGATGTTCGTTACGACATAGCGGGATTGAAATGCTGTTCTTTCATAAAATCCTATACTGTAGATTGCCGAAGTCAGACCGACCAGATTAACCAGATTCAGCCACAGCCCCAGGGCGCTTAAGCCTGTAACGGCATAGTCCGAGCTGCCGTAATAATGAATGATTCCGATCATATAAGGAATAAAAAAGAGCTTGTGAATATTCTTCCATTTTTCATAATTCATTTTCCAGGCGAACAGCGCAAGCAAGATTAAGACGATAAAAAGCAGCATGCTCAGGTTGGCGATCCCGGAAAAAAGCTCCGCCCCATTTTCCACTCCTGGTGGCGGACCATTCAAACCATGTGGACCCGGTCCCAAATTCACCCTGTTCTCCCCATAATGATTACCCTTACCTGCGTCGAGCGTAAATCGATGCACGAAGATCAAAAGAACACTCGTGATACTTAAAACTTTATGGTAAAGGTAACTTTTGTCCAGGCCATGGAACAGGGAGTCCAGCAGCGGATGACGTGTTGAAATAAAATTGACCCAGGCAAAGCAAACTAGCATGAGCGAAGCAGCCATCTCGGAGTATTGTCTGACCGGGGCAACATTCCTTAATGGTTCGCTGACTGACCAGAAGATAAAGGTCAGGATCAAAGTAAGCAGAATGAACAGGGGGCCTTGACGTTTACGCATGTTTTCATCCTCCGAGTGTAATAGAATAGTAAAGGAATAAAGCAATCATACTATAGTGCTGCTATAGTATGATGAGGTAATATATTCCACACAGACCTGCTTTTTTCCTTTAAGCGCTATTGGATACAGTGTATCACATCTGCAATTCTCCGTCAGAATGAAGTGTTTATCAAAAAATAGTTCCGGAATCATAATTTTTAATTATCTAACTCTAGCGAAAACTAGGATTATTCAGTATAATGATATTCATGTGAATTGAATAATTGTTTTTTGTTTTGAAACAGTGGGGATGTAGCTCAGCTGGGAGAGCGCTTGCTTCGCATGTAAGAGGTCGTGGGTTCGAATCCCATCATCTCCACCAAGTTAAAAGCTACATTTTCTTGTGAAAAGCGCACAAGAAAATGTAGTTTACTTTATATATCAGCAATAAAAATATAACTTCGGCATGACGGCTCGTTAACTGTCATGTCTTTTTATTTTGTAAGCATAGAAAGGAGCATTTCAAATGAATAACAATATAGTCATTGAAATACCGTCTATCAAAAAAGAAGTTTTACGTGTCGCCGCTTACTGCAGGGTCAGCACAGCTTATGAAGAACAACAAACCAGTCTGGATTCACAGATTCGATATTATACAGATTACATCAACAATCATGAGGGCTGGGTACTTGCAGATATCTATTCTGAGCAGGCATCAGGTACGCGCTTTGATAACAGAACCGCATTCAACCGTATGATGAAAGACTGCCGCGCCGGAAAAATTGATTATATCATTACCAAGTCTATCAGTCGTTTCGGGCGAAACACTCTTCCCTTTTTACGGAGCTTTAATGAACTCCTTGGTTTAGGTATTACAATTTACTTTGAAATGGAGAGGTTGGATTCGTCTGATTGGCGAATGCGAAAAATCATTACCGCAGCTGCAGCTGTTGCTCAAAGTGAAAGTGAGTCAAAGAGTGCGAATATCAAGTGGGGAATTCAACGCAGCTTTGAAAAAGGGCATGTCAAGCTGAACCATACCAACTTCCTCGGTTACACAAAAGATGAGAATGGCAAATTGGTTATCGTTGAAGAAGAAGCCAAAATAGTCCGGCTCATTTATGATTTATACCTGAAAGGCTATGGCTACCGCAAGATTAAATCTTACCTTGAAAAGAATGACATAAAAACGGTAACGGGAAAGTCTGAATGGAGCACTTCCACCATTGACCGGATCCTTTGCAATGAAAAATATATTGGAACTATATTATCCCAAAAGAGCTATGTTGAAAATTGCCTGACTCACAAACAGGTAAAAAACAACGGTGAGTCGCCTATGTATCTTATGGAGAATAATCACGAAGCGATTATAAGCAAGGAGGTTTTTGAGGAAGTCCAGCATAGAAAATCCTCGTAAAGTTTGCATTAGAAGTCAGGCCCTTATATTAAAAAAACAACTGTACATCATTCTAAATATGGCGAATTTGCCATAATAAGCGGGACAATTAATATTCTGTGAACCATTGAGAGTTTTTGTCGAATTCTCAACTGATTAACCATTGCATTTGTTCGCACCTACGCATATAATATAATTAGATTATTTTGGAAATTGAGGTGTCTGACGTGGGTGCATACATAAGTGTAAAAGATGCCGCTCAAAAATGGGGATTGTCAGACCGACGTGTACAAGTTTTGTGTTCTCAGAAACGAATAGAGGGAGCATTTAGACTGGGCAATGCATGGGCAATACCTGTTGATGCAAAAAAACCAGATGATCAGCGAAAAAACTGGAATAAGTACTAAGGGGAAATTTGGATATGAGTAATCCGATTTATAAAAGCATTAATATTACTAATCTATTACTTAATTCCAGTAATCCGCGGTTTAATCCTGTGGAGCATCAATCGGAAGCTATTGACGCTATGGTTCGTGACCAGCAGGATAAACTAGTTACTCTAGCTAAACATATTGCTCTTTATGGATTAAATCCCAGCGACATTGTTCTTGTGAAACCTCATAACAAACAGTGGGTCGTACGTGAGGGAAATCGGCGCATAACGACTTTAAAGCTGATAAATGAGCCGGCTCTGATTCCATCTGATTTTCCTAAACTGAAGAAGGAATTCCAACTAATCAATATATCTTTTGACAAAGATATATTGAAGAATATTCAGTGTGTTGTTTTAGAGAATGAAGATGAAATCAATGAATGGGTGCGATTGAAACATACAGGTCAAAATGAGGGTTCTGGCACTGTGAGTTGGGATGGGCAGCAAACCAGTCGGTTTCGTGTAATTGCTGAAGGAAAGCCAGATATGAGGTTGTCCTTTTTAGATGAATTACGGCTCATAGCTGATGTTCCTCAATCTATAAAGGATGGGTTAGGAAATATCAAGAAAACCAACTTTGACCGTCTCATAGGAGACCCTGATATCCGTGAAATTATGGACTTGAGATTAGTGGTGACAAGCTTCAACTAAAAAATGGGATTAATCCATTTTTGCTAATGATACTTTATGACCTGATTTATGAAGACCTTAGTGTCGGGGATATATATCGAAAAAAAGATCGTATTGAATACATAGAATCGTTAAAACAACGACTCATGCAAGAAAATATGGAATCTTCTGATGAGCAGATTTCCGAGAATACAAGAGAAGCCAATAACAGTCAAGGTGGAGGTTATAAAGCTTCTAATTCATCCGGCAATAATTATTATAATAATGAAAATACAGATAGCAAGCAGCAATCTTCATCTGCTAATCAACAAGCATCCAATGCAAACCATAATTCGAAGAGAGGGGACAGTTATCATATAAACAGGAAAACTCTTATTCCTTCTCCTCATAAGTTAACTATTACACATGCAAGGATATTAAAAATTTTCAATGAATTAAAAGCTCTTGCAGTAGATGATTACCCTAATGCTGTGTCGGTGCTTTTTAGAGTGTTTATAGAATTAAGCGTAGATTGTTTTATTACGAATAAAAGCCTCATTGATTCGAGATTAAATGTGGACAGTACTCTGGCGTATAAAATAAATGCTGTTGCGGCTTATTTTGAAATAAACAAGATTTTGACAAAGCATGAACTCAGAGCTATACGGCAGATGACCGCAAGTGAAAACCAAACGCAATCTATAAGAACATTTCACTCATATATACATAACAAAGACGTGACACCATCTTCGACAGATCTGAAATCTGCTTGGGATGATATATGGACATTCATAGAGCAGGTTTGGAGGTAATTTATGGTGCAGTTTTCTTCGCCATTGCGCTATCCAGGCGGGAAGCGTAAACTGGCTGGATTTGTGAAAGATGCAGTTATTAAGAATGATATACAGGGCGGGACCTATGTTGAGCCTTTCGCAGGGGGCGCGAGTGTAGCGCTCTATTTGTTGTTTAATGAGTCTGTAAACCAAATCATAATAAATGACATTGACAGATCAATCTATGCATTTTGGTATTGTGTTTTAAACAACACACAGGAATTATGCAGCAGGATTGAACAAACAGCAATAACTATGGTTGAATGGGAAAATCAAAAAGCTGTTCAGCAAGAAAAAGAACAGGCGGAGTTTTTAGATCTAGCCTTTTCGACGTTTTTTTTGAATAGAACGAATAGATCAGGGATTATCAAAGGTGGGGTTATTGGAGGCAAAAACCAAACAGGCGAATGGAAGATGGATGTAAGGTTTAATAAGGACGATCTAATTAAAAGAATCGAAAAAATTGCTTTATATCGTGATAGAATTTCACTTCATTGCTCAGATTCGATTACTTTCATTGATGAGATTTTACCTGACATTGATGACCATACATTAATATATTTTGACCCGCCGTATTACAATCAAGGTTCGGCCTTATATGTAAATCATTATACACATGACAATCATGTTGAATTATCTCGATATATCCAGCGCTTGAACTGCAAATGGATGTTGACATATGACTATACTCCCAAAATTATTGAAATGTACCGTGATGTTGAAAAAAGGTTGCTAACATTAAGCTACACCGCATCTCAGAAAGTAAAAGGCAGTGAAATGCTGGCTTTTAGTAACAATTTTATAATTCCAGAAGGTAAATATTCAGCGATTACGATAGAATAGCTACATTAACAGGGGGATGTAATGTAAATGATAAAATCTTTGTATATAGAACAGTTCAGAGCAATGAAAAAATTATCTATCCCCTTAGGGCGAAAAATCACAGTTATTGCTGGACAAAATGCTACATGTAAATCTACTTTATTAGGAATGATTGGACAACCCTTTGGTTTAAAAGATGAAAAGACCATTTTTGACAAGCCATTTTCAACTAAGTTCTCCGATATCTTTAAGTTCTCAAAAAATAATGACTTACCAGGAGAGCATGAGTATCAAATTGAGTTTTTTGACTCAACTCTTTTTGGTAAGAACCTTGAATATATAAAATCCTATAAGCGTGCTCAGCATGATACATCACACATTCGCTTGGTAGTAGGGAAAACGAGAGGGAAAGGTGAGGGGAATTTAGATTATCCGGTAATATACTTGGGACTTAAGCGTACATATCCAATTGGGGAATTGCGTGAAATCACTGAGTCAAAACCTACTCTCACTGAATCTGAAATTGAGATATTCAATAAATGGTATAAAGAGATATTTTTCCCGCAGGAAAAAATATCTCCGATACAGATAACTTCTAAGTTACAAAAAGATACTTTAGCTGTAAACTCAGAAAAATATGATTACTTCGCAAACTCTGCTGGTCAAGATAATATTGGCCAAATTTTAGGTGCAATCATATCCTTTGATCGTCTGAAGGCAAAACTTGGTGATGAATACAAAGGAGGCATTCTTTTAATCGATGAATTTGATGCAACTTTATTTCCTGCAGCGCAGACAAATCTGGTAGACCTGTTTTATAAGCTTGCGGGGAAATATAATTTGCAATTTGTATTTACAACACATTCTTTGGACACCTTAGAACATATTATTGATAAAAGACAGCATAATAATAGTGATACAGAGGTGCTGTATTTTACCAATGTCTATGGAAAGCTAGATTTAATAGTAGCGCCTCAAATGCAACGCATTAGGAGCGATTTGAATATGGCTACTATTTCCCGCTCACCGCTTCAAAAAATAAATTTGTATTGTGAAGATGCGGAAGCTTCTTGGTTTATTAAAAGAATACTTGGGCCTCAAAAAACAAAGTATCTTAATTTTTGTGCTGCGACATTTGGCGGCGATTTTTTAAGTTCTCTTGCAGAGAAGAATATCTCGGAATTTAATAGCAGTATTATAGTCCTGGATGGTGATAAGAAACCTTCAAAAGCGGCGTCCAATGTTTTATGTTTGCCTGGTAATGCTAATCCTGAAAATGTTTTTCGTCAGTTGTTGGAGGATATGCCTCCTGATCATGTTTTTTGGCAAAATGATTTAAGATATACAAAGCAAGTATTCGAAAAAGAACTATCAAAACAGACAAATGGGCGCTACGATGATAGGAACAAGATGAAAGCTTGGTTTAATAATCAAAAAAAGTTTTGGGGACGAGGAGGAAGCAATATTTTCAAGTGCTGGTTGGATCATCATCCTGAACAAGCAGAAGATTTTCGTATCCGATTTGTTCGAGTATACAATGAAATAGCAAAAAGACGGTCCATACCTACCATCTGAATGATGTCTATCATTCAGTAATATGACATCTTTCATTACCAAACTTCTCAAAATTTTTCCGAGAACCCGCTATTCATGCGGGTTTGATGTTTTTTTACAGCAGGGAAATCCTGCCTTTTTGTTTTTGTGTAAGCGTAAACTATAGCGGCGGATTGTCAGTGAATCGGCAGAATAAGAAAATATCCCAAAGTATCTGAGTATCCCTAAAAGAGTCTAAGGGAGACACTCAGATAGAAAGGGAGTGTCTCAAATGGAACAGAGCCTGCAAGTCTTAAGTGCAAAACAACGCATGGCCGAGTGGAGCGAGCGGATCTCATCCTGCCGGAACAGCGGAATAAGCGTCAAACAATGGTGTCAGGAACAAGGAATACCCGAAAAAACATATTACTACTGGCAACGCCGCGTATTTCAGGCATTAACTGCGCAGCAAGAGCCATACTTTGCCAGAGTTCCTGTAGAACGTCAGAATAGCAGCCAGGACGTAGCGGTAACTGTACGCATAGGAAATGCACAAGCCGACATCTACACCGGTGCTGATGCAGGAACCATTGAGGCGGTCTGTCGCGCGCTGAAGACATGCTAAATGATTTTACCGGAGCTGACGCCATCTATATTGCCTGCGGGTACACCGATCTCCGATGTGGGATTGACGGTCTTGCCAGTATCGTCCAGCAAAAGTTCCGGCTGGATCCGTTTTCGAGCATCCTGTTTCTGTTTTGTGGCCGCCGGTGTGACCGGATAAAAGCCCTGTATTGGGAAGGCAATGGGTTTGTTCTCCTGTATAAGCGGCTAGAAAACGGCAGGTTCCAGTGGCCTAGGAGTGGTGACGAAGCGAAGGCGCTTACTCCTCAGCAGTATCGGTGGCTCATGGAAGGCTTAAATGTGGAACAGCCCAAAGCGCATCGGCTGGCAGCAGGCTTAAGCATGGTCTAAAAAAGCCTGAAAGCATTGAAAACACTGGAGAATCGGCATGTTTTATGGTATAATTTAACCATGAAAAATGCGCCGAAAGATGAAATAAATAACGCTGAAATGATCACCATTTCACGTTCAGAATATGAAGCCCTTAAGGAGCAGATGGCAGAGCAAAGCCGACAGATTGAGTGGCTTATGCAGCAGATACGCCTGGGCTAGAAAAAACGCTTTGGATCTTCTTCTGAGAAAGTACATGAAGAAGTCATGGACCAATTAAGCCTTCTTTTTAACGAGGCGGAGGCGTATACCAAAGTTGAGCCACCGGAGAAAACAGCGGTTGCCGCCCATACCCGCAAAAAGCGATCGGGCAGCCTTGAGGAAATCCTGCCAGATGATGTTCCCGTTGAAGTGGTCGAGCATCGTCTGCCGGAGGATAAGCGGATTTGTTCCGCCTGTGACACGGTCATGCAGGAAATTGGCAAGGAAGTCCGCCGCAGCCTGGTGATTATTCCGGCACAAGTAAAAATCCATGAGGATTGGTATTTCAGCTATGCCTGCCAGACCTGTAAAGTAGAGGCTTTGGAAACACCTGTGTTAAAAACGCAGAAAGATAAACCTGTCATCTCCGGAAGCTTTGCATCACCCGAAGCGATATCCCACATCATGACCCAGAAATTCGTGATGGGCTCTCCTCTTTACCGGCAGGAACAAGAACTGAACCGAAGCGGCGTGATGCTATCCCGCCAGACCATGTCCAGTTGGATATTAAGAGCATCCGAAGATTGGTTAAAGCCTGTGTATGAGGAACTGCACCGACTGCTTCTACAACATCATGTTATTCATGCGGACGAAACCACCTTGCAGGTATTGCATGAACCCGGCAAGACGGCACAGGCTAAAAGCTACATGTGGTTGTACAGAACCGGCGGGGATACAGAGCAACCGATTGTATTGTATGAATACAGACCGGATCGGAAAGCTGAAAACCCCAAAAGATTTTTAGAAGGTTTCTCCGGATATTTGCATGCGGACGGCTACCAATCCTATTACACACTGCCGGAAAACATAACGGTAGTTGGCTGCTGGGCCCATGCGCGGCGCAAATTTGACGAGGCAGTCAATTCCTTGCCGAAATCCGAGCAAAAAGAATCTTCTGCAATAATTGGGCAGAGATATTGCAGCGAGCTATTTGCAATTGAGAAAAAGCTAAAAGCTCTTTCTCCGGAAGAACGCTATACCAAGCGGCTGGAGCTGGCAAAACCGGTTTTGGATGCTTTTTTGGCATGGGCACAGACGAAAAATGCGGCCCCAAAGTCCGCTCTGGGAAAAGCTTTGCATTATCTGCAGGAACAGTGGCCACATCTTATCCAGTATCTGAAGGACGGTCGATTGGAACTCTCCAACAATCGGGCAGAACGAAGCATAAAACCGTTTGTTATGAGCCGCAAAAACTTTCTGTTTGCAAATACGCCCAGCGGTGCACAAGGCAGTGCGGTGATGTACAGTATGATTGAAACAGCCAAGGAGAACAACCTGAATCCGTATCGGTATTTGGTCTATGTCTTAACCACTGCACCCAACCTGGATCGGACACAACCAGACTGGGTAACTCAGCTGTTGCCGGCAAATGCTCCGGAGCTGTGCCGAGTACCGCGTTTGCAATGCAAAAGTAACGAATGATTTTTATATGACGCGGGCCTTCTGGTTTACAGTGGGCTCCTTTTTACGCTGCTAGAGTTTACGCTTACGGACCGGCGATGGGTTGAATGAAAATCTCTGGTATAATACGCACTCACGTATTATACTGGAAACCAATAACATATTTGTCTATATGTTCTTATCTAAAATAGAGGACGTGATTTTATGGACTACATGACAGTTCGGGAAGCTGCGGAAAAGTGGGGAGTATCTGTAAGACGTGTGCAATATCTATGCAAACAGGATATGATAGCAGGAGCTGTCCAGTTTGGCAAGGTCTGGACCATTCCCAACGACACTGCCAAACCAAGAGATGGCAGATATAAAGTAATGGAAGAAAGTCCAAAGGACATTGGCCGTCCTTTTCAATCCTGGGGTGGAAATGAAGAGATGCTTTCAAGGATTATAGAATTTTTTCCTTATCCGATTCAAGTTTATTCACCGAACGGGACGATGGTTTTAACTAACGAAGCATCATTAAGGCTAATGCATATACCCTCGAAAGATCATTTAATCGGAAAATTTAATGTATTGAAAGATCCAGTTATCGACAAATGGGAAGAACGAGCAAGAGAACAAATATTAAAGTCATTTCAAGGTGAAACCGTACAATTTCAAGATTTAGAAATGCCAATTCAAGAAATTATTAATCGATTTGAGGTAGGCGAGCTTTGCTTTGACATGAGCTTCCAAAACATCACTTGTTTTCCTATTTTTGATGATCATAATCGACTGGCCTATGTCGTCCATGTCTTTGTTACATCCAAGCTGTATAATGGTAAAGAAGAAATGGTTAAAGCGAAGGTATATATAGAAAGTCATTGGCTGGAAGAATTTGATCTGGACAAGGCGGCAAGGTCGGTAAATCTGAGTCGATATCACTTTTCCCGTCTTTTCAAAAGGTATACTTCCATGACTCCCTTCAGCTATTATCAGGACGTTAAAATAAATAAGCTGAAGGAGAAGCTTTGCGATCAGAATCTATCTATTGGCGAAGCTTTTTCTGCCTGCGGTTTGAATTACAATGGAAATTACGCCAGGGTGTTCAAGGAAAAGGTAGGAATGACACCATCACAATACCGAAAAACACTTGGATAAAAATAAAAAAGTATAGGATAAAGGCTTCCGTGTCTGTGATAAGAACACGGGAGCTTTTTTAATTGAGCAATATATTTACTAAAGTCAGGTTGATATTAACTATATTTATTTTCTGAAAATTACTACCATGAGGTAAAAAGGGGCTTTTTATGAAATGAGGTGGTGAGTAGTGAGTGAAAAAAAGAGCAAGGAGAAACTTCTCGAAGATCTAATTCAGATGCAAAAAAACATTGAAAAGAAGGTGTGAAGGTTAAGATTCAGGACAGCTTAATAAAAAGCATGCAATTGTTAATTCAAAACGAGGGACTGCATTTTCAGGTAATTGGTAATTTTCCTTATCCTATTGCCATTTTTGAACGCAACGGCATACTGATCATGGCCAATCATATCCTGTTGCAAAGAGCAAACATAAAGCCTGACGATGTACAAGCGGGAAAAATCAATTTTCTAAGCCGCATTACCAATGAGAATTCTGCTGTGCTGGAAGCTGTGGAAGACATCTTTTTAGGGGAAACAACGTTACTGAAAAATCTAGTTGAGCATCTCTCCATGTTTGTGAGGGATGACTTCGTCCCGGATTATAGTGACGGTTATGAAAGCGCCGTTTTTTTCCCGGTAGTTGAAAGCAATGATCATATATCTCATGGAGCGGTGATGCTTATGAAGTAAGCGGTTATTGTGTGATATTAGCGCTTCTTAAAAAGAACTGGAAAGTCAAGGTGAGTAAATGAAAACAATAAGGTATTTTGTTACTGTGGTGATCATCGTATGTATGGCGTTTATGATGACGGCTTGTGGATCAGGCAGTAAAATTGATGAAAACAGTGAGGCGCAAAGCCAAGGAAATGCGGCCCAAAGTACGAATAGCGACTTGGATGTCGGAGAAAATTTAAAATGGCCTACCGATAGCATGGGAAATCTACCGGGATTAAAAGGCAAGATCAGCGCCGTGTTGAAGGATGACAGTACCGGGCAATGTACAGTGGCTTTTTCCGAAATGGCGAAAGAAGATGCCCAAGCCTATATTGCCGAAATGAAAAAAAGGGGATATACCGGGGAGCTGAGTGTGGCCGACGAGGAAAGTTTGATTCACAGCGGCAAGGCGGCAAACGGTTCAACAGCGGTTTTCACCTATAATGTTACCGCCAAGGAAGGTACGATCTCCTTCGGTACCGGTGACGCTTCCGGCCAATCCGCTACGGCCGTCGATATGACCGATGCTGCGTCCTGGCCGGAAAACTATATGGAAGGCGTTCCCGAACTGGTAGGAAGGATCGTGGATGTTGTCAATGACAATAACAAGAGTGTCACGGTTTCTTTGGAACATGTGGATAAAGCAATTTTTGAAGATTATATCAAATTGCTTAAGCTGAACGGCTTTACGAAAGATGTGGATGAAAGCACAAGCGTTTCTTCGAGTGATTTTCGGGCTTATAATGCTAAAGGCGAGTGGGCTAATGCTTGCCTGAACATTGTGGAAGGCAATAATACAGCGACAATTACAATGGAAAAACCGGCGCAATAGCGATTCGGTTACTTTACAAAAAAGAAGAATTTCCGCAATGAAAAAACTAATGATGCTTTGTCTTTGCTTTATTTTAATGGCTGCTCTTTCAGCCTGCGGCTCTCAAAAAACCCCTGTACAGGACCAAAAACCGATAAGTCAAGGAAAATCCGAACCAAGCGCCCAGCAAACTTCACCGACAACGGCCACAACAGCAGAAACGAAAATTCAGATTACGCCACCCTCC
This sequence comes from Dehalobacter sp. TeCB1, assembly GCF_001707455.1. Classification (NCBI taxonomy): domain Bacteria; kingdom Bacillati; phylum Bacillota; class Clostridia; order Eubacteriales; family Desulfitobacteriaceae; genus Dehalobacter; species Dehalobacter sp. TeCB1. The sequence continues at coordinate 61,163 of NZ_MCHF01000017.1, forward strand.
GGCTGGGAGCCGGTAACCGGTTCCGTTCTCCAGGTCCAATATATGAAAAACACGGCCAGCTTTATGGTTAAAAAAGAAAATTTTAGTGGAAAAACTCTTGGGGATGTTGTACAGGAAGCCAAAGGATACTTCGAACGATCCTTTGGTGATGTCAAGTACATTGGTCAATCAGAGAAGATAAGTATAGGAGGAATCGACGCCCAAAAAATCATGTTCACCTGTACGGTCAGTAGCATGCAGATGAAATATGAATATGTCTATCTTTATGTGGGCGCAGACGTCTATGCGATTACTTTTGGCGATTTAGCAGGTTCCTTTGATTCACTCTCGGCAGATTATGCGAAAATACTTTCGGATATCCGCTTTGAATAAAAATATGCCTGGTTTCGTCGAAGTTAGATGATTTTATATGATTACAGAAGAGGAGGATATTTATGGATCAACAAGAAAACCCAACTCAATTTACAGCGGAAGATATTGAAAAAAACAAAGTGATTTCAGCTCTGGCATATATTATTTTCTTTCTGCCGCTTATCGTTTGCTCAGATTCACCATTCGGAAAATTCCATGCCAATCAGGGATTATTGTTGTTAATCATGGGGGTTGCCGGAAGTGTCATTTTGTCATTTATCCCTGTTTTAGGTTGGCTTCTCTTGCCGTTATTTTCGCTGGCGATATTAATTATTGCAATTCTGGGCCTGATTCATACCTTAAACGGTAAGGCAAAAGAACTTCCCGTTATTGGCAAGTATAGAATTATTAAAAATGAGTAATCCGAGCTGTGGAATGATTGCAAAAATTAAAAAAATAGTCTGTGTTTTCTTATCTGTTGCCATGCTAATGACTGCCTGTTCCTGCGCGAAAACATCAGCTAAAAAAACAACGGATGATGACCTGAAAAAATTCATTGAAAAGCAAGAGGTTACTTTGGCAGATCAGGAAACCAGCAATAACGACAAAGCGAGTTCATATTATTCTTTAGGGAATGCCGCTCTAACCCTGGATAAAACACACAAAGTTTCCGTCCGCTATGTGCCTCTGGGCGATCCGGTCTTTCTGGAGCTTAAAGATACGGAAGGAAATGTCTGGCGCCTGGATATTCCGGAAAATGCCCTGCCGTATGCCGAAACGATTTCCATGCAATTGGCTGGAGATATCAGCACAGACATGGTTTCCGGCCAGCTGAATGCCGGTGTCGTTTTACAGCCCGAAGGCCTGCAATTTATTATTCCGGCTACCCTGTCCATTACCGGGCCAAAGGCCAGTACGGACAAATCCTTTGTTTTTTTCGGGGATCAGTCCGGAAAGTATCTGAACTTTGCTGCCAAGAAAGCAGAAACGGATAAGCTTTCCGTAGAAGTAGCCCATTTTTCTTCCTATATTCTCTATACACCGGTAAGCGAAGGGGAATTTCAGCAGGCGGCTGAAATGGCTGCAGAGTCGTACAAAGAAGCCGTAAAAGAAGCTAAAGCTTTTCTCAAGACCCCGATATCCGCCCCCCCTGTGCCACCGGATTATACCTTTATGTGTAAGGATGAAGATGGCGAAAATGCGTCGGAGGTAAGAAATCGGGCCCTGGATATGTACATTGAAAATGTGGTTCAGCCGGAGAAGGATTTGATCATCAAGCTTTTGGCCTCAGGCCGTGAAGTTGCTCTGTTGGACCAGAACCAGGAAGCCTTTTATTATGCCGGGCTTCTGCAGCTGAGAAATATCAAGAAAGCCGATAAATTGATCGCCTCCTACAAAAATGATGTCGATAAACTGATCCCGGTAATGAACGCTTCTTTGAAGATTTTAAAAGAAGCTCAAACTCTGGGAGTGGATATCTCTATCCAACCTTATTTGGATACGTTTTCCGACTGGATGGTCCGTGCTGCAGACAAGAAGATTAAAGAAATCAGAGAAGAGCATAATTACAAAGCAATGGGACCGGCAGTGTCATTGATTCAGAGCGCGCTGATTTTTACCTCGGATTTTCAGGTCTCCCAGGACTTTTCCCGGAAGTACCTGCAGAAGCTTAAGGATGCGATGACCTTCACTGTAAACTACGACGTCTCGCTGCATTCCGGCATCGCCAATCAAAGAATGACGTTAAAGGGCAAAGTGGAACTGTCCTGGCTGGATGAAAACGACGAAAAAGTGTTTACCGGAAAAGGCGAGGGCGAATATGTAAGCTATTCCAACAGCTCGCCAAATACGACACGAATTGATTATCCCAACAAATATCCGGTAAATATGAAGTTTGTCAACTTCTCTCCCTGCGACAGTAAAACGGTGGATGTCCAAGTGGATACCATCGGAGCGCAGACGGAAGTCTGGTATAACCTCGAGCTTGATCAAAAATCGTCCGATGAATACAGCTTTGTCAACTTTATGGCGGAACAATTATTCCAAGATTACAAACAGGAAGATGGGAATTACCTTTTCCAAGTGCCCTTCACCAACAACAATGCAGTGATGGGCTCGGAAAATTTCACCAAAACCGCTTCGATCAGCTATCCTGAAGAAGGTAGCGCCTCTGGAAGCATTGCGTATACGATTGAGATTAAGCATACGCCCAAGTAACTACTCTTGTTTTTAAGCATGTTTCAACACAAAGCATACGGCATCGTGTAATAAATGAAATCCCACTACCCGAAAGCAGGAGAAATCAATAGGGATGGTACAAGCAAAGGTTTGTGCTATCTGCCTCGGTGAATGCCGAGAGTCTATATTATTTTTAGGAGGATTATCATGAAACAACCGTCTGTTAGGACTTGTCTGCTATTAATTGTGGCACTTCTCGTTACCGCACTATTCCCGATCACTGCATTTGCAGATTTGCCGGAAGGTGTTCCTTCGTCATTAGAAGCTCCTTCTATCCAGAACATCGCGTTAAAGACATATGATGACGGCAGGCCATATTTTGAAGCCCAGGTCTATTTCCCCCAGAGCGTTCTCAATCTCGACAGCGAGGCCCCCGGCGGCGGTTCTGTTTTCTGGGAGTATTCGGTGAAGGTTGACGACGGTTCCTGGGAAGAGTTCGGCGGCGGCGGATATATTAATGTTTACACCGGCGGCGAGGACGGCGAAGCGCCCGTTAGCGCCGGAACCTTTGCAATTACCTTCGATCCCATTGACGAAGGTACCCTGACCTCCGTCGATATTAAAAGCCATATTTATTCCTACCAGCTCCGCGTCTACTACGATTACTACGAGGGCTGGCCGGACGTACAGCCTATATCTTCCCCCATATCCAACATGGTTACCATCGGTTCGGGGACGTATTCCAAAACGGATCGTTTGAGCGGAGCAAGCCGAATAGGAACAGCAATTGCGGTATCGCAAGAGGGCTGGCCAAACGGTGCCGGAACCATCATTTTAACAAGAGAGGACAACTATCCCGACGCGCTCACAGGAACGCCCCTGTCCAAAAAATACGACGCGCCCATTTTATTTACCAACCGTCTGACGCTGACCCCTGCCACGGCAGCGGAAATTACCCGCTTGGGAGTGAAAAAGGTCATTATTCTGGGCGGCAGCGGCGCTGTATCCGAGGCGATTGAGAGCAAACTGAAACAGAATTACACTGTGCAAAGGATCGGCGGTACCGACCGGTATGCAACAGCGGCCAAAATTGCCGCGGAGCTTGGCTATAAGGGCAAGGTCGTCATAACGACTGGCCAGGATTTCCATGACGCGCTGGTGGTTGCGCCTCAAGCCGCCTATCAGGGGATTCCCATTTTACTGACCCAGCCGAATTCCCTGCCGGCTGTTATTCAAACGGCGCTGCAAACGATAGCACCTACGGAGACCATTGTGGTTGGAAACCCAAGTGCCGTCAGCAACAATGTACTGAGTCAACTTACCAACGCCCGGCGCATCAGCGGCAGTGACATCTATGAAACGGCGGTTCTGGTGGCAAAGAATTTTGGGGCAAATACGGAAAGAGTATTTCTGGCTACGGGTAAGGATTTCCCGGATGCGCTGTCCGGTTCAGCTGTAGCCGCCAAATTCAACAGCCCGATACTGTTTGTCGGAGACCCGCTTTCCGCTTATGTTAAGCAGTATCTGGGGGATAACAAGCAAAATACCACAACGGTCCAACTTTTAGGAGGGACAGGCGCTATTGCGGACACGGTTCGCAATGAAATAGAACAAATTTACGAATAAGTTTAATTGGAATTTAAAGTAGAGAAAATAACCCAATATTGGGGATAAGAAGCCATTGCCTAAAAAGCAGTGGCTTCTTTGACTTTTTCAGTGGCCTTATTTAGTACAGGTCATTTCTGTTACCATAGCTTCATTTAATATGGATGATTATATTTGCATCACTGATATGGCAAAAGCTAAAGGTGGGGATGCACGGGCTGCTGATATCATAAAAATATGTACTGCCACAGAGTGATTATACAAAACAGACAGAATGGCTTGCTTATGCGGACGAAGCCGATTTATTAAATGTAGCGCTTTTCGGCTGTACGGCGAAACAATGGGGACAGGCTAATGTAGAATTGGCAAAGAAAAATAATATAAGAGATTTTGCATCGATAAATGAATTAACGGTTTTATCCAATCTCGAAACACATAATGCCGAGTTAATAAAGGAAGGGAAAAGTAAAGAAGAAAGGCTTGCAACTACAAATAACGCTATTTTTCTAAAAAATAATCAACTTATCGGTTGAATTCGTTGTATTATTTGCGGTATGGAAGCATAATTAAAATATACAAAGTTCTCCTGTGAAAGATTGAATTTATGAATTATATCACAACCCGAGAAGCATCAAGATGATGGGGAATTACACAACGGAGGGTTCAGGTGCTTTGCATTCATGGGAAAATACCCGGTGCTGTCTCTTTGGAAACGCTTGGGCCATATCGGAAATGCACAAAAACCGAGAGATGAAAGGTATAAGAAGAGTAAACCGGAAAAGGAATAGAAATTCGGGAGAATGATACAATGAAACTGCTCCATATTGCCGATCTGCATATCGGAAAGCGCGTCAATGAATTTAATATGATTGATGATCAGAAATACATACTGGAACAGATCTTGCGAATAACCGACGAGGGAAAACCGGATGGTGTCCTCATCGCTGGGGATGTCTATGATAAGAGCCAGCCTTCCGTTGAAGCGGTGGAGCTGCTCGACGAGTTCCTGACAAAATTGACTGCATTCGGACAGCCCGTTTTCATGATCAGCGGGAATCATGACTCTCCTGAGCGATTAGGCTTTGGAAGCCGGATCATGCAGAAAAACGGACTTCATATCGCCGGTGTATTTGATGGTGTTCTGCAAAAGGTATCGCTGGAGGACGAGCATGGTATCGTCAATATATACTTGCTTCCCTTTCTGAAACCGGCAATGGTAAAACCTTATTTTGAACAGCTAATGGAGTCCTATGACGAAGCTGTGCGCGCGGTCATTTCCGCGACGGAAATCAATGCCCAGGAACGAAATATTTTGCTGGCGCATCAATTTGTGATAAGTGGCACACAGCAGCCGGAGCGTTCGGAGTCAGAAAGCCTGTCTGTAGGTGGTCTGGACAACGTGGACGTTTCCGCCTTTGAGTCTTTCGATTATGTCGCATTAGGCCATCTCCATAGACCACAGAGAATCGGACGGGATACCGTCCGCTATGCCGGTTCACCTCTAAAATATTCCTTTTCCGAAGTACGTCATCAAAAATCAGTGACATTTGTAGAGCTTGGCGTAAAAGGCGAGCTTTTAATCCACCAGCTTCCGCTTATCCCTCTGCATGATCTCCGTGAAATCAAAGGGCCGATTGCCGGACTGCTTCGCATTGGACGGGAAGAACCGAAGAGTGCGGAAGATTACCTCCATGCAACCCTAACGGACGAGGAAGAAATCTATGACGCGATTGGGCAGTTGCGTCAGGTGTATCGTAATCTGATGGTACTGAACTTTGAAAACAGCCGCACTAGACAAGCCGTTTCCGCACAGATTGCCGTTTCCGGTGACATTGCCGAAAAAAGCCCGATGGATTTATTTGCGGCATTCTATCAGATGCAAAACAACAACGAGCTAACTCCAGAACAAGTCCAGGTAATGGAACGGATTTTTGAACAGGCGGGAGGTGCTGGAGTATGAAGCCGTTAAAAGTAGTGATGAGCGCCTTTTGCCCCTATGCCGGCAGAACTGAACTGGATCTGGCAGCATTTGGTGGTCAGGGATTATTTCTCATTACCGGTGATACCGGCGCTGGAAAGACAACCATTTTTGACGCCATCGCATTTGCACTGTTTGGCGAGGTGAGCGGTTGCACCAGAACCGTGGACACCCTGCGCAGTGATTTTGCAGAGCCTAATGCTAAGACTTATGTCGAATTTACCTTTCTGCATAAAGACAAGATGTACTCCATAACGCGGAATCCCCGCTATGAGCGGCCCAAAAAGAGCGGCGACGGGGTAACGACTGAAAATTCCGATGCCACGCTGCAACTGCCTGACGGAGACATCATCACCGGCTATCGGGATGTTACGGCAGAAATCGTTGAGCTTTTAGGTATCAACTATCGACAGTTCAAGCAAATTGCTATGATTGCCCAGGGTGAATTTCTCCAGCTTTTGCTTGCGGACAGTAAAGAACGGGGCGATATTTTCCGGCGTGTATTCAATACCGATCTTTATCAAACTGCGCAACGCTTATTGAAAGACAGTGAACGCGAATCTAAAAAGCGCTGTGAGAGCATTGAGCAGAGCATCTTTCAATATATCTCTGGAATCGCCTGTCCTGAAAGTGAGCAAGGGCAGATACTATCCGCGAAGATAGGCACAGCTACCATACATACCGCGGAGGATATCCTGTCAGAATTACAGGCTTTGATCACAGTGGACACAACTCTTCGGGATAGCTTAAAGCAGCAGGTAGATAAACTGGATAAGGATCTTGCTTCGCAGATTGCCATAATCATGCAGGCCCAATATATTAATCAAGCCTTTAACGATTTGAAGATCGTCCAAGAAAAGCGGAACGCTCTGATCGAGCGTCAAGGGGAACATAACGTTCAGAAGAAAATGTTGCAGGACGCGGAAAAAGCGCTATATATCGTCTCTCCCCTGGAAGCCGCATTTTTGCGGGAGCAGGAGGCCGAACAGAAATTAACACAGAGCATCATGGCACTGGATATTGAAATACAGGCACAGATAAAAGACCTGGAAACAGTACAAACGGCCTACCAAGCAGAGAAAGAAAAGGAACCGGAGCGGGAAAAGCTTGCTTCCGCAATTGATCGGCTTACAAAAATGCTTCCCCAGTATGAAGCTTCCGAGCTACTTGAAAGAGAATTGGAAAAACTGACGGAAAAGCAATCGGCAGTTTGTGCGGCGCTGGGAGAACTCCAACAGCAAAAAGCGGATCTTTTGGAGCAGAAAAATAACCTCAATCAAGAATTGGAGCGGCTTGCGGACATAGAGGCAAAAGCGGCAGTCTGTGAGCAGGAAGCAAAACAACTGCAAGCCACTCAATCCGGATTGCTTGATCTACAGAATTTTTTATCCGGGCTCAGCAAATTACAAAGTGAGAGCGCCAGGCTGCAGCAGCAGTTCACTAGTGCACAAGGGGCATTCCAAACCGTTAATACAGTTTATATGGAAAAAGAAACTGCTTTTTTCCGTGAACAGGCGGGACTTCTGGCGGCATCACTGGAAGATGGAAATCCCTGCCCTGTATGTGGTTCCACTGTTCACCCCAACAAGGCAACGCTGGGCGCGGATGCTCCTATCGAGGCAGAGCTGAATGAATTAAAACAAAAAAGTGACCTTGCCCGGCAGAATATGCAGGAAGCCAGCGAACAGTCGGCTGCAAAGCTGGCGGAAGTCAAACTGGCGCGGGAACAGTTGGTACATGCTGCCGGAGCATATTTCCCCGATGTCGATAAGAGCATCATGCAGGAGCAACTTGCGACCCTGATCGAATCAGCCTTAGCAGAAAGCAGGCAAAAAAAGAAAGAGAATGACGATCACTATCTCCAATTGAAAAAACAAGTCTCTCGTAAAAACCAATCTAAGGAACAACTTGCATCTTTAGAGGGATCCTTACAGACCAACGAGGAAGCAACGACTCAGAACGAACAACAGAAAAATAACATCATCTCAGATATTGCTTCCAAGACCGGAGAACTCAAGGTGCTGAAATCCTCTTTGGAGTATGCAGACCGCCAACAGGCTGTGGCATCTATAGAAGAATGGACGGGAAATCTAAATTCTTTGAAAGAAGCTTTCAGGCAAGCTGAAGAAGCATATCATGCACTTCAAAACAAGTTGGAGGGGAACCAAACTCTTCTTAGCGACCAGAGAGAAAGACTGAGCAACACCATCCAAACAAAACAACAGGCACTGGCAGCTTACACAAAAAAGCTGTCTGAATGTGATTTTCCCAATGAAGAAGCCTATCATAGCGCATTGAAAACAGAATCGGAAATCAGCGAGTTAAAACATTCTATCGACCAGTATCAGAATGAAGTCCAAGCTGTAGAACAGGATTTACGGAGGCTTTTCAAAGAAACCGAAAACAAGCAGAAGCAGGATATGGAACAGCTTGAAGCCGCAAAACAAAAGCTGGAGCAGGAAAAAAGGAAGGCGGATGAATCTATTCGGACGCTGATAGCGCGGTTGGGAACCAATGAACCGATTACAAAAGCTTTCGGCAGAGCAATCTCAGACGCAGCTATCTATCAACAGGAATACCTCCTTCTGAGCAATCTTTCAAAAACGGCGAACGGCGAGTTGGGCGGCAAACAAAAGCTGGCTTTTGAGCAGTATGTACAGGCTTCATACTTTAACCAGATTCTTATTGAGGCAAACAAGCGGCTGAAGATTATGACAAACAGCCGGTTTGAGCTTCTGCGCAGAGAAGACGCGGCAGATCTCCGTGCTCAGACCGGACTGGAAATTGATGTTTTGGATCATTATACCGGCCGGATACGTTCGGTAAAGTCGCTGTCCGGCGGAGAATCCTTTAAAGCATCCCTGTCCCTAGCGCTGGGACTTTCTGACGTGATTCAAAGCTATGCCGGCGGCGTGGAAATCGATACATTGTTTATTGATGAAGGCTTTGGAGCACTGGATACCGAGTCATTAGAGCAGGCAATGCAGACACTTATAGGTCTTGCGGCGGGAAATCGTCTGGTCGGCATAATTTCTCATGTGAGTGAGCTGAAAGAGCGGATTGACCGGCAGGTTGTGATTATGAAGAGTAATAGGGGAAGTAGTATTAATCTCATTTCTTGAAAAAATCGAGAAGAAAACTTCCGGCTGGCCTAAGTAGCGTGTTTAGCCCGATGCTTATTTTAAAAATGGTGTATTAATAAATTAGAAGTGCTGCTATTGAATCCACCAGGGAGAGAGAAAGGAGCATGTTTAAAATGACAGAATTAAAAAATATATGCAGGTAATAATTTAATTTATGTGCAAAGTAATATATAAGATAAATAAGTTGTTCATGCAGGATCTCGGCATCCACCTGAAATAGTCTGTATGAGTTAATTTCTGCCGAAATTGAGGAGTATCCGTGAATAGATTCTTAGAAGATTAGCCAAATACATATGTATGCTCAATGAGAATAGGAGGATTGCAGGCTATAATGAATAATAAAAAAACAATCATTATTACTGGAGCAAATTCAGGACTTGGGTTATCATGCGCTAAAATGGGTAATGGATATTTGCATATCAATGCTGGAGGCTGTGCAATGTAGTAATAAGTTAAATGCCACAACAGCAGTAGGAGATTAAAAGGTGGAAATTTTAATTCCCCCGAATTCGAGGGAATTAAAAACGAAGCGGGATTAAACCGTTTTGTATCAAATATGGAGAACCTGAATGCTGTATTCATTGGCGAAGGCATGTCGTTTTTTACGCACTTAAGGCACGTTGAGTGTATAATTCTGATGACGAATAGTGGTTCTAAGGCAGAAAGGTAGGTTCTATCACAAGATGTAGTGGTTAGAGACCGATTTTGAAGCGAAAAATGAGCAAAAAAGACTTTTAGACAGACATAAGCGGAGCTTTTGGGTCGGGATATCGTCACGAATATGTAAAACTACCTTTTTCCTGGTTTGCCGTTTAAGAAGTTTGGAAGCATTGTAAGCGTACTATCTTACTCCGTTTGGACATTGAAGCAACAGGTGAAAAAAATAAAAGGTGGATTGATAGGGCATTTGGTGTATAATTCTCTGTCTTTGAATGTATAATACGCATAATAATTGGGTCGAGTTTACAGGGGTGATTACCATGAACGATAATATCATCAGTATTTTAGATATTGTGCTCAGAAGCATACTTTCAGTTATTATCTTATTTTTGTTAACTCACTTACTGGGAAAAAAACAACTCTCTCAATTAAGCTTTTTTGATTACACAATAGGCATTTCTATTGGTTCTATTGCTGCATCTTTAGCAATAGATAATGAAATTCCTTATTTACACGGAATACTCGGAATTCTTATTTATGGCAGCTTTGTATTACTGTCTTCTTATGTATCCCGGAGAAGTATCCGGGCCAGAAAATTTTTATGTGGAGTGCCGACGATTTTAATACAGAATGGCAAATTGATCGAACAAAACTTAAAGAAAGCCAGATTTCATATCAATGAAGTAATGGAGGAATGCAGGAACAAAGGTGCATTTAGTATTAGCGATGTAGAAAACGCAATCCTTGAGACAAGCGGCCAAGTCAGTATTCAACTTAAAGCACAAAAACAACCTTTAACACCTGAAGATATGAATATAAATACTTCCGCTAAAGGTATTGCTGCCAACCTGATTATTGACGGAACAGTCTTAAAAAAACATCTCAGCCTTGTGAACCGGGATGAAAAGTGGTTAACTCATGAATTGAAGAAACAAAAGATTAATTCGGTGCAAGAAGTTTTACTGGGGTCTCTTGATTATGACGGCACATTGCATATAGACCTAAAAAACAATGATCCAGTCCCTTTTGACGTACTCGAATAAGCGTTATTCTGTTCGAGCTTTGAATAAACATAGCTCCATATAAACTCCGTATAAACAAGGTAATTGACAAAGTCATTACATCCATAATAGAATGTCGGTAAGCTTCCAAGACTGGCGGACATATGGGTTGAACCATAAGGGATTGGAAGAGTTCAAACGTCGACCGCCTGGGCAGTATAAATATTGTCCAGGTTTTTTTATTTTCTGAGTCACCCTCATAAAATTCAGAACCTGGCAAATCAGGAGGATTAAAATGATGAATAATACAGGATGGGAAAACTTCAAAGGCGGCAGATGGCAGCAGGAAATTGATGTTAGGGACTTCATACAAGCAAATTACCAGCCTTATGAAGGTGATGAAACTTTTTTAACGGAGATAACGAATCGGACGCAGCATATCCTAGAGAAACTTTCAAGGCTGCAAAAGCTTGAGAAGGAATTCGGCGGCGTGCTGGATATCGATACCTCAACGGTTTCTTCATTGCTAAGCTATGCGCCGGGCTTTCTGGACAAGGAAAAGGAACTCATCGTTGGCATTCAGACCAACAGGCCGTTAAAAAGAGGAGTCAATCCTTTTGGCGGGATCAATATGGCCAGGAAAGCCTGCAAGGCTTATGGCTATACCATGGATGAGAAAATCGAAAGAGAGTTCTTTTACAAGACGACGCACAATGACGGCGTTTTCCGTGTTTACACCGATGAAATGAAGGAAGCCCGCAGGAGCGGAGTCATTACCGGATTGCCGGATGCCTATGGACGGGGAAGGATCATCGGGGACTACAGGCGTGTAGCACTATATGGCGTTGACAGGCTGATTGCAGGGAAAAAAGAAGATAAGCGCAAAAAAGGTCAGTTACTGATGGACATGGAGAATATCAAAGTAAGCGAGGAATTGTACAAGCAGATCGATTTTTTAGAAAAGCTGAAAAAGATGGCGGAGCTTTATGGTTTCGATATATCCCAACCAGCCGCAGATTTTAAAGAGGCGGTTCAGTGGTTATATTTTGGCTATCTTGGCGCGATTAAGGAGCAGAATGGCGCCGCCATGTCCCTGGGAAGGGTCAGCACATTTCTGGATATCTATGCTCAGCGGGATATTGATCAGCAAAGATTGACCGAACAGCAGGTCCAGGAGATCATAGACGATTTCATCATTAAACTGAGAATGGCCCGGCATCTTCGGACACCAGAATACAACGAGCTTTTTGCCGGGGATCCCATGTGGATCACAGAGGCTATCGGAGGTATGGGCGAGGACGGAAGGACGCTGGTTACTAAAATGTCCTACCGTTTCTTGCATACGCTATATAATCTGGGACTGGCACCCGAGCCTAACCTAACTGTGCTGTGGTCCGCGGTGCTGCCGGAGGCTTTTAAACGTTATTGCGCCAAGGTGTCTATCGATACCGACTCTATTCAGTATGAGAACGACGATGTAATGCGTCCTTTATATGGGGACGACTATGGGATCGCCTGTTGCGTATCGGCGATGAAGATAGGCAAGCAAATGCAGTATTTCGGAGCACGCTGCAACTTGCCAAAGATGTTGCTTATGGCTTTAAACGGCGGAAGGGATGAAATCACCGGCAAACAGGTCGGGCCTGTATCCGAAGGGGTTAAGGACAGTTTGCTGGAATACGAGGATGTCATGAAGCGGTTCGCTTTTTATCAGGGATGGCTCGCCAGGCTGTATGTCAATACCATGAATGTCATCCATTATATGCATGACCAGTATGCCTACGAAAAGCTGCAGATGGCATTGCATGACACGGATGTCGAACGCTTTATGGCTTTCGGAATCGCCGGACTTTCCGTGGTTGCGGATTCTTTGAGTGCGATCAGGTATGCCAAAGTCCGGGCAGCCAGAAACGAAAAGGGCCTGATCCAGGACTTTGAAATAGATGGAGAATACCCGCGGTTTGGCAATGATGACGACCGTGTGGACTCGATTGCTGCAGAGCTAACAGAGGATTTTATCGGGGAACTGAGAAAGACGCCTGCTTACAGGAACGCCGTACACACCCTTTCGGTGCTGACAATTACCTCCAATGTGGTCTACGGCAAAAAGACAGGTGCAACCCCGGACGGAAGGAAAAAGGGCGAAGCTTTTGCTCCCGGTGCTAATCCGATGCACAACAGAGAGGCAAACGGGGCGCTTGCATCATTGAATTCTGTTTCAAAGCTTCCGTATGAAGCCTGCCGGGACGGGATATCCTGTACTTTTTCCATAACTCCTTCCACCATCGGCAAGAACCCTGAGGAACAGAAGAGCAACCTGGTAGCGGTCCTAGACGGCTATTTTGATATGAAGGCCCATCACATCAATATTAACGTTTTGAACCGTGAACAACTGATTGATGCTATGGAGCATCCGGAACACTATCCCAACCTGACGATACGCGTATCGGGTTATGCAGTCAACTTCAACAAGCTAAGCCGTCAGCAGCAGCAGGAGGTCATCAGTAGGACCTACCATGAAAGGCTGTGAGGCAGTAAGCAGATGAGCGGTAAAGCGGAAGAGATAGGAAAGACGGGAAGGATACACTCCATTGAGACCCTTGGAGGAGCGGATGGACCTGGATTGAGAATGGTTATTTTCATGCAGGGATGTCCATTACGCTGTATCTATTGCCATAATCCCGATACTTGGGACAGGAATGGGGGGAGGGAGTTCACTGCGGGAGCTTTGGTGCAAAAAGCGATGCGTTACCGCACTTACTTTGGCCGGGAAGGCGGTGTCACGCTTTCCGGCGGAGAGCCGCTTATGCAGCCCCTTTTTGCGGCAGAACTGTTTAAACAGCTTAAAAAGGCCGGTATCAACACGGCTCTGGATACTGCCGGTACGACACCGTCGGAGGAGGTAGCCGAGGTGCTGGCAAATACCGACACGGTCCTGCTGGATATCAAAATGCCGGATCAAGAGCGGTATGATCAATATATCGGAGGCAGTCTAAGTACGACAATGAATTTTCTGCAGGCAGCTTCGGCGGCAGGCTGTCGGATATGGATACGGCACGTGGTGATACCGGGCATTAACGACAAGAAAGATGATATCGGCAGCCTGTGTAGCCTTATTCATGATAGCGGAGTAGCTGTGGAACGAATGGAACTGCTACCTTATCACAGGATGGGTATTGAAAAATATAAGCTGCTGGGACTGTCATACCGGCTGGCCGATGTTCAGGAACTCGAAGAAGGAAGACTTGCCGAGTTGCTGAAGTATTGCTCCAAAGAGCTGCCGGAAACTGCTCCGGGCTATTAAAAAATGAAAACGTTAAACGGAGCTCTTCTAATATCCGAATAGTTTAATGCCTTAATGGATATCCTAAGCTTGCATATAATATAAAGGGGATTGCAGTAATGCCAATTTTTTTGTTGCATCCGTTCTATGCTGCGACTTTTATTTTACTCTTAATCGTTATTGTGCCAAAAAAAGATATTCAGCGATTGTCCTTGTTTGGTGTTGTCTTAGGCGGGATGATGGATTCTATTGTCCACGCTTTTGGATATTTTACCGGACTATTTTCTTGGACGAATTTTGGCCCTTTTGGCTTCATTGGTGTTCATCTTTTTGCCAATATTGCCTGGACAGCATTTTTCATTATTTATCTTTATTATTTACCAAGACAAAGGCCGTTTTATTATATTTCTATAGCAGCAGGAGTCTTTGCTTCGATCTTATACTATAATTTATTGCTTGATATAGGGATTTTCAAGGCTTCCAGCAGATTAATTCTGCCGCTGATCGGTTTTACGGTCTGGTTTTTTGTTGCCACCTGGGCATTTTTAAAATGGAGCCATTTTGTCGAGGATAAAAGCAGAGAGAAAATGTATCCCTACTAAGCATTGCGATTAAGCAATGCTTGCGGCTTTTTCATATTAATAATTCATTTTGCAGAGAGTGGGTGATTGGCCTTGGAAAATACCCATAATTTTTTTATCCCCAAAACCAATCTGATCGGCGTTGGGGCAATTAAGGATCTTCCTAATCAATTATTGTCTTGGAAACTAAGTAAAGTGTTAATCGTCACGGATAAGAATATGATCAAACTTGGGTATGTTGAAAATATTGAAAAAATACTAAAGAGTCTATTTATTTCCTATGATATTTTTGACGGGATTTTACACCCCAATCCGACAGTATCTTTTGTCGAGGACGGATTAAGATATTTTAAGCAGGGCTGGAATGTCTTTAAACGAGACTATAAATTAATTATATCCATCGGCGGCGGTACAAATCATGATTGTGCAAAAGCAATTGCTGCAGTTGCTGTAAATGGTGGCTCGATCATAGACTATGAAGGATATAACAAAATAACCAAACCGATGATCCCTCTTATTACAATCAACACAACGGCTGGTTCTGCAGCAGAAGTAACACATACTGCAATCGTCACGGATAATACAAGAAAGGTAAAAATGGTAATTACTTCAGCTTTATTGACACCGTTTATATCCGTAAACGATCCAATTTTTATGACCACGATGCCGAAGGAAGTAACATCCAGTTCTGGAATAGATGTTGTCTCGCATGCGATAGAAGCGTTTGTTTCGACAGAGGCGTTTCCGATTACAGATGCTTTGGCTTTGGATGCACTGAGGTTGTCATTTGAGTACTTACCGAGAGCCTATGAGAACGGCAATGATTTGGAAGCCAGAGAAAAAATGATGTATGCCAATATTATGGCAGGGCTTGCCTTTAATAGCGCAGGTCTAGGCTATGTGCATGCAATGGCGCATCAGCTGGGCGGTTTTTATAATGGTGCTCATGGATTCAATAATGCTGCGCTGCTGCCTCATGTTTTTAGATTCAATTCCACGGCGATACCGGAACATCGGATTTTGAAATTATGCGAAGCTATGGGGACTGTTACACATCATAAGGAGCAAGCGATAAATATTATTATCGAATCGATTAAGAATCTGTCTTCTGTAATTGGTATTCCCGGAAAGCTATCTATGATGGGTCTTGAGGAAGGTGATATTGAAGAACTGGCAAATAATGTGATGCAAGACATTTGCACGTTAACGAACCCCAGGCAGGGATCGGTTGAAGATATCATCGATATCTACCAAGCTGCATTATAAAAGCAGAGTAGGAACTCTACTCTGCTGAGTTTTGAAGATTTTGACAATCTTCTTGTACAATATCACGACGCGCGTATGACAGACCCAATACTATCCGCCTCTTATAGAATCAAGGTCTCTTAAGCTTCTTTGGTCTTGTCTAAACCAAACTGCTCTGCGTATTTGTTGTATAAGATTAGATCAAATCTGCCATTTTTTTCAGCAGCAGGTTTGACATCGATCAGAAACTGAAGCTTCTGTTTTTTCGATAAATAACTAAAATCATACCAAGTATATGGTTTCAAATTATTTTACCTCCTGAAATTCTACATCTAAAACGTTGGCTGCTAACACTGAATCTAATAAATCTGTTGCTTTCTCTTTAGTCATACATCTTACTTGCATCAGTTCACTGATAAATATATTACGGGCACCCTCCAACATTTTGGAATCTTCTTTTCCCAATTTACCAAGGAGGTTTTTCCGCGTTAAATCACGGATTATTTCTGTCCCTTTGAAAATATCGCCGCTTCTCATCTTTTTCGTATTTAAATCAGTGCAGTATTTCTGGTTTTTATAAAGCAGGGGATCGGTAATTCCCTCATTAAAATTTTCCAGAATTTCCTCAAAGATAGAGGATTCAACCAGCTTCCGGATGCCAAAGCTTTCAGCTTTATCCTGGGGAATCATCATCTGCATCCTGGTTTGGGGGACATTGACAATATAGTAAATTCTTTTTTTCCCCAAGATTTCTTTTTCTTCAATAGCTTCAATAGTTCCGACTCCATGCATAGGATAGACAATCTGATCACCAACTTGGAACATATATTCACCTCCCTGAGTCAGTAGCTTATTAAGCATATCATAGAAAATGATATATAGCAAATCAATTATTTTATCATTTATAAAAATGTATGTCAATGATTAATGTCAATGAATTAATGGTTAATAAATTAATAAGCTTCATTTGTAAAATAAAGCCATAATTAATAGCCATAAACATTTTTTATAAAATGGTAAAAGGTTGGGCTGCTTATGGAATAAAAGACCCGAAATAAAAAAGCCTCCCTAGTGTGTGTACTAGGAAGGCTTCTTTCAAATACTTACCAATTATTACGTGTGCGTGGTTGATAACAATCACGACAATAAACCGGTTTGTCACCTGAGGGTTGGAAAGGGACTTGAGTTTCTTTTCCACAAGTAGCACAGACGGCTGGGAACATTTCTCGTTGCGGACGACCGTATTGGTTGTTGGATCTACCCTGTGCCTTTCTCGCAGAGCGGCATTCCGGACATCTGCCAGGTTCATTGGTAAATCCCTTTTCTGCGTAGAATTCTTGTTCGGAAACGGAGAAGGAAAACTCATTTCCACAGTCCTTACAGGTTAAAACTTTGTCTTCAAACATAAAAAAACCTCCAAAATATATTACCCGCTTTATGGGAAGAATTCATAGCTTCCCAGAGCTTTAGGCAATGGAGAGGTTATTAGTAAATCCACAAAATGAACGAGCTGCTTAAGTATAACTGCAATGAAAGTATATGTCAAAGGAATATTTCAAATATATAGCAAATTTGGTGGAGTTTTTTTGATTCTAGTAATAACTCAGTTTTAATATATCCTTGAACAAATATTCCATGCCTTTGACTGGGCTGGGTATTTTGACATCTGCTGCTTGTAATAGAGCCAGTATAAACGCTAACACAAAAAAGACCGAAAAGACGGCAAGTTCCCGCCAATGCTTATTTCTGACAAGAGCAGGGATTTCAAATAATCCTATGGCCACAAAAGCTATCGTTAATAAAAAAATCACGGCCATTTCCTTTCCTGTTATTTTGGCAACTTTCGTATTTTTGCTATTAGTAATGTTATTACAGGCGAAAATTCAAACGTAAGGGTGAAAAAAGGCCCTGTCCCAGTTGCAAAACTAACGTTTTGTGCCAGATAAGTAAATGACAGAATAGATAAACTAACAATGATACTTCCAATCGGAAGTACCAGTGGCCTATAGGAACGTAAATTAAATAATCGGGCTATCCCTAATACAGAGCCATAATACATGACGCTTACTTTGATGAACATTGCAATTAATAATAAAGTAATAACAAGCATTTCCAGCCTGGTTATGATCTCTGCCAGGTCTATCAGGCGCACTGATTCGATCGAAGGAGAAACCATAATCGTCGATGTTACTCCCAGCACAGCTGTATTGCGAACCGTATCAATTAATATGCTGCCCCCTCCGATGATTAATCCTAAAATAACGGATTTTTTTGCTTCTACTCCCTTGTTCACATAGGGCATTACCATGAGAAACACCACGATTTCACTAAAGGGAAGGGTCAGCATGACATGTGTACCCTGAATAAAATCCTTCAGGGAAAGATCAAAAAATGGCAGGAAATTGGTTAGTTGCATGTCTTTCAGCAGTAGAAAAAAAGTGATTAGGATTACAAATATGATGATCATGACAAATATAACACTGGTCCGGGCAAGGACCTCTATTCCGTTGCGAACTGTCCAGGCGCAGATGCAAGCAAATAGAATACAAATTGCATACTTAGGAGTTTCCGGCATCATGTAATACTTTATGATTTCGCCGACATAGGTTAACATAAAACCTGCAACAGAGCAAAAGAACCAAATATATAAGGCGGAAACCAGTTTGCCTAAATAGGGACCATAGACAATACGATTGATTTGTACCAGGTCCTTGCCGGGAAATTTCCTCGCTAAGGCAATATAAACCATCGCAAGGGGGATACTTGCAGCCAATCCGGATAAAACAACCAGCCAAGTATACTGTTTGGTAATTATATTCGTAATTGCAACTACCATAACAGAACCCTGGACATATCCTGCAACTAAAAACATCAATTGTGAACTTGATATGATTCCTCTTTCAAGTCTCATGAATTACTCCTTGGCAGGTACGGCAGGAGCGCTGATATTGCCTGTACTGCGCAGCGTGGTATCGATATTTAACGCTACTTCAATGTCCGGAAAGACCTCGTCCCATTTCATCTTTAGTTTCTTCCACTTGGAGGGGTATTTCCAATAGATTGAATCACCAAAACCGAAGATATCTGAATTGAGATCCCTGGCCGTTTTTAAAGCAGCTATGATTTCCTTTCTGATTTCTGCAGATAGTTCTTTTTCCAGAGAGGCAACATGGACTGGTGATGTTATGTCTTCTGAACCACTTTGGCTATTGATAATCCCTTCCGCTTTGATATCCAGCTTTATCAGAATCGTGTCATCTTGGATGACGGGTGTCATTTTACTCTTCGCACGCATAATCTCCAGGCTCACTGTACCATCACCGCTAGGGACAGCAACATCAATCATTCCGCCTTTTACTTTGTTGATAACCCATAATAGTCCGCGCGTTTCACGTTTATTCAGTTCGCCAACCAATTTATCATGCTTAAAAACTGCTGTTCCAAAGACTTCCACTGTTTTTTCATTTCCGTCACCGGTCACTCTAATCAAGGGTGCGATAGGAGCAGTGGTCTTACTCATTAAACGACGAATAAAATCGATTAATCTAACTGTTGGCGATTCAGACGTTACATTTTGCGTTTCAACTAATTTGGCAATGTTAATTGCCGGCAGTTTCTCCAATCCAGGCGAAACATCAAGTACCTCACTTGCCCGGTCTTCGGAGACCGCAATCAGAACATTAAAGCGAGTCTCATTATCCCGTATAAACGTATCAATATATTTTTGTATTCCTTCTTCAGCCAATTTCCTCTCGATTATCAAAACCTGATTATGTGGGAAATACAACTTGTGGCTGGATTCATGACTAAAATCTCTGATAATTTCAGAGGCAACATATCCCGTTCTTTTTATGTTCCAGTAAGCATTTGTCCCGTTCCCGCCGCTCCCACTACTCTTATTTTTAGCAGAAGCAGATTTTAGTTCACCTGGTTTTACCACTTGTGTCGTCAATTGTATTTCTCCGGGTTTCTCGGCTTTATCTAAACCTACGCCAACCACGAACGATAAAGAATTTAACTCATGACGGCTCCAGCATCCGCTTATAGGTAGAATTAACATGAAGCATACCATGGTTTTTATAATGAAACCCATACGATTTTTCATCAATTGCCTCTTGTTTTCAATGTTATTCAAGCCGGTCTAGCTCTTGTCTTCTTCTGACGGACGGCTGGGTTTTAATCTGAACTCCTGGCGTTCAGGGTCATGCCAGCCTATCGTCCTAGGGCGGGTAAACATTGCCCAAATAGGCGCCCTGATGAATGTATCTTTCAAGTCTTGCGTACTGAGAGGAGCGAAAGGTGATAAATAGGGGGTGCCAAAAGATCTTAAGGAAGCCAGGTGAATAAATGTCCCCATTAATCCAAGTGCAATCCCAAACCCTCCCATTGCCCCGGCTAAGAGAACAAGAATTAATCGTAGGATACTACCGGAATCTGTTTGGGAAGGAACCACAAAACTGCAAATTGCTGTCAAAGCTATCACGATAACCATAGGTTCTCCGATTATTCCGGCGCCTACAGCAGCCTCGCCAATAACCAAAGCCCCCACAATACTGACCGCTTGACCAATAGGACGGGGCAAGCGAACCCCGGCCTCCCTGAGAATTTCAAATGTTGTTCCCATAATGAGTGCTTCTGCCATCGCAGGAAAAGGGACGCCCTCCTCGGATGCAGCCATGGTAAAAAGTAAGGAAGTAGGAATCAATTCTTGGTGAAAAGTTGTTAAAGCAACATAGATTGCCGGAGCTGTAATGCTAATCAGAAAAGCTAAAAGCCTGAGGAGTCTAACCACGCTTGCAAAATAAGGCCGGGAATAGTAATCTTCAGCGCTTTGAAAACTTTCAATAAAGACCATTGGAACGGTAAGCACAAAGGGAGTCCCGTCAACAAAAATGGCCGCCCTTCCTTCCAAGATTTTTGCTGCAACAAGATCCGGTTTTTCACTGTTAGCAACTGTGGAGAAAATAGAAAAAGGAGCATCCTCAATGAACTGTTCGATATACCCTGATTCCAGAATTGCATCTGTCTTAATTCTATTAAGACGCCGTTGAATTTCTTTGATGAGCTGTGGATGAACGAGATCTTTTAAATAGGCAACACAAACAATAGTCTTGGTTCGTTCACCTATTTTCATTGTTTCCAGAGTTAAATTAGGGTTTTTTATTTTACGACGCAACAGGGTTGTATTGGTAAGCAAATTCTCGGTAAAGCCTTCCCTCGGACCCCGGACAACGGATTCTGTTTTGGGTTCGTCCACACCACGGGTTTCCCAACCTTCGGTGCCAATGACTAAAGCTTCTTTTGAGCCATCAATCAGTAGAATTGTTTTTCCGGACAAACAGCCATCTACGACTTCATCGATCTTAGAAGCTTTTTGAACCATTCCCACTGTAAGCAGCGTTGTCTGAATAATACTCATATTATTCAGTAATGATGTTTCTTGTCTGGAGCTTAACCGGATGTCGTACATCAATGGTTTTATAATACTTTCGTTAATTATGGCTGTATCCGTCATCCCGGATAAGAAGACGATCGCACCACGCGTAAGTCCCTGATCACCAAAGTTAAATTCACGCATGTTAACATCATAGCTCTTTCCGAACATACCTTTTAAAGCGGTAAGGTTTTTGTTCAGATTGTCGAAAAGGTTAGATTGAGAATTCTCTGAATGATTGGCGTTAGCGCCGTTATGATTTGCTAACTGCCAAAAACGCAGTTTAGAATGAATGGAGCGGAACATACTGCTTTCATCCTTCCACTTTGAACCTAACCTTACGTAGTATCTCCCGTTAGGAATGAAGTTATTTATGAATACTGTTTTGGATTCAAAAATTGGCTGAGCACGTAAGATTTGCGAACTGGAATATGGGATGTGATGACGGCGATATGTGTTATCTCTGCTTGTAACTGATATTACAATGTGTTAGCATTGACGTAACGGATATGACAAAGGGAGCTAGGGCGATGGAGATCGCTCTTTTTAATGAGAAAAGAAAATGAGCAATAACAATAAGATCCGGGAAAAGAAGATCTTGGGCATAGAGAAGAACATCTTTTTCGTAGGCCTGACAAGTTTTCTAACGGATACGACGACGAAAATGATTTATTCTGTAATGCCGTTATTTTTAATGTCCTTGGGAGCAACTAAAACGGAGCTCTCTTTGATTGAAGGGATTGCGGAGAGTACGGCATCCGTGCTTAAAGCGTTATCCGGATGGTGGAGTGACAAGATCAGAAAAAATAAGCCATTCATGGTCATAGGGTATGCTTTCACGGCAGTTCTTTCACCCATGTTTTCGATGGTAACCTCGCCGCTGCAGGTTCTGCTTATCAGGTTTACCGAGCGGGTTGGCAAGGGCATCCGGACGGCGCCAAGAGACAGCCTGATCGCCGCGTCCTCTGAAGACGGCAGCAAAGGCAAAAACTTTGGCTTTCATAAAGCGATGGATAACAGCGGGGCGATCGTTGGGCCGCTTCTGGCAGCAGGAATCCTGCTGTTGTTTCCAAATGATTACCGGCTGATATTTCTTATAGCAGCCATCCCAGGTTTGCTGGGACTGATAAACATTATATGCTTTGTGAAGGAAGCAAAATCGGAGAAGATGGAACCGCTTGGGAAAATTACATTGAAGGACTTCCCGAAAAAGTACTATGCCTTTCTTGGAATCATCTTTATCTTTACGATGGGAAATTCAACCGATGCGCTTCTTTTGGTCAAAGCCAGTGATATTGGGATCAAAGACTCCTTGATTCCGATGATCTATTTGATCTTTTACGCAGTGTCAGCGCTCTTCTCCGTACCAGCCGGCATGCTGTCAGATAAAATCGGCAGAGAAAGACTGATTATTTTTGGCTATCTGCTGTATTCAATCCTATATTTCGGGTTTGGCAGAACAAACAGCGGAACCGTAGTGGTATTGCTTTTTGCGTTGTACGGACTTTACAGCGCAGCCACTGACGGCGTACAGAAGGCATTGGTGTCTGATTTGATTGACAAAGACAAACGGGGAACAGGACTGGGCATATATAACAGCCTTGTGGGTATTACGCTTCTTCCGGCCAGTGTCATAGCAGGTTTGCTTTATGATCATGTCAATTACAGCGTGCCATTTTACTATGGCTCTGTGATGGCTCTGATTGCTGCGCTGTTCATGATTATCTTTTATCGGAAAGGGTTAAGGCATCTTGAAAACTGATGTTTAGTTCTAACTTAAGCGGAGAAAGTTAAATATAACAGAACAACATTCAGCGAGACAATAAGACTTACGATTACCACACCGGCAGCATTGGTGATTTTACGGTTTGTCATTTCACCCATAATGTCCCGGCGTTTGGTGATCAGAAGCAGCGGAATGACCGCTGCCGGCAGCGCAAAGCTTAAGGTAACCTGGCTCATAATCAGCATCTTCATCGGGTTAAAGCCAAGCCACAGGAGAATGATGGCCGGAATCATAGTAATTGCCCGCCGGATATTGACCGGAATATCCAGACCGATGAACCCTTTCAGCATACATTCTCCGGCCATAGCGCCAACGGTGGATGAGGAAAGGCCTGAAGCAAGCAGCGCCAGGCCAAAAGCACCGCTGGATAAACTGCCAAGTAGCGGCGCCAGGGACTTGTGTGCCTGTTCAATGGAATCGACGGGACCCTGGTTAAAAAAAACGGCTGCAGCGATAATAACCATTGCAGCGTTGACCAGAAACGCGATGTTCATAGCAAAGGCGATATCCAAGCATTCCATTCGGAAATGCTTTTTTGCTTCGGCCAAATCATCGGAAGTACGTCTTGCTTTCATCAAGTCCGAATGGAGATAAATGACGTGCGGCATAACGGTCGCGCCCAACATGCCGACGGCAACCAGAATGCTTTCGGGACCTAGGCTAGGAACCAAGGTGTGCAAAGCGACCGCGTGCCAATCCGGTTTAGCCAAGAACAGCTCGAGACAATACGAGGCCCCGATGACGGCCACCAGACTGATGATAATTCTTTCAACCATATGCTGGCCGAAACGCCGCAAATAAACAATGACGAAGGTCAGACATACGGTTATCAGACCTGCTGCCACGAGCGGTATGCCGAAAAGTAGGTACAGGCCAAGCGTCGAGCCCAGGAACTCTGCCATATACGTTGCGATGACGGCAAACAGCATGATGATCCAAAGTAAAAGATTTACCGGCCTGGAGAAAACACGTCCGCACTGCGTAGCCAGATCAACACCGGTAACAATGCCGAGCTTCGCCGACAGTGTTTGCAAGAAAATCGCCATCAGGTTGCTCCATAAGACAACCCAAACAAGATTGTAATTGAAATTGGAACCTGCGCTGATGTTGGTGGCAAAATTGCCGGGGTCAATATAGGCGACACTCACGATGAAGGCCGGACCCAGGTATCTCAGTGTGTCTTTGATCTTTTCCAGCCAGGTATTTTTAGGCAAAGGTAATGTTAATGAAGTTTGAACAAGGTTGATTTCTTTGCTCATTGTTATAACCCTCCGCTTATTTCTAATGAACTGTCATATGAGGCAAGAAAATGATATAGGTATAGAACGAAGCAGTACACATAGATGTGAATCTACTGTGATACGGCTGAATAATTCTTTCTTAAATAGCGATAAGCATTTAGGTGGATGCTAACAAATATCAGTAACTTCAGGTGAAGCGAGAGGAGTGGGGAAGATGCTTTCACCGAGCCTGGAAGATTATTTGGAGGAAATTTATCGCTTTTCGCTGTCACTTGATGAAGTTCGAGTCACGGATATAAGTAATAGGCTTCAGGTCGCTTTGCCTTCCGTAACGAAAGCTCTCTACAGACTGCGAGACTCTGACTATATAAAGTACGAACCGTATGGCGAAATCAAGCTTACGGATAAAGGAAAAGAGTATGGGTTTTACCTGGTTGCCAGGAATCAGCTGCTGCAGGAATTTCTTTCGCTGATATGTAGCAAATGCAATATTGCTGCTGAGGCTGAAGCGATGGAACACTACCTTTCAATTGCATCGATTGATGCGATAAAAACGCTGGTGGAGTTCATGAAAAGCAATACGTCCTGGAAACAGGATTTTGACGACTTTGTTCTGCGTCATACAAGGGAGAAATAACTGTAGGTATTCTCTGGAGGTTAGCCGAAGCTAACTTTAACGAGTGATTCTAAAACAGAATATGTTGGAGAAGAAAAAAGTGTGCATCACATAATAAACAACACCCCGAATGTTAGCCGGGGTGTTCGTCTGATTAATGTGGTATGCTCCTGAAGCTGGCGGAGTCTGTTTCCTCAGCATACCATGCGTTCAAATGAAGCGGCAAGGTGAGTCGAACGCTTCTTGCTAAATCACCCTATCGGGGGTATGATAAACGAATGAAGAGTCAGGGTGGTGGCGGCGTGCAGGATATTCGCGCCAGGGCTGCAAAGGAAACCGGAAAACTAAAAATCTTCTTTGGCTATGCCCCGGGTGTAGGAAAAACCTATGCGATGCTTGATGATGCCCACAGCCAGCTGAAAAGCGGGGTAGATGTTGTCCTAGGTTATCTGGAGCCGCATACAAGTCCTGAAACCATTCAGCTGCTGGACGGACTGCCGGCATTGCCGCCGAAGACTGTTAACCATAAAAACCGTTACCGCAAAGAATTTGATCTGGACGCCGCTTTGCAAAGAAAACCCGAGCTCCTGCTGGTTGATGTGCTGGCCCATAGTAACGCGGACGGCATGCGGAACAAAAAACGCTACCAGGATATCGAAGAGCTGCTGAATGCCGGAATTGACGTCTACACCACAGTCAATGTGCAGCACATCGAAAGCCTGAGAGATCTAATGCAGGATATCACGAAGGTTAATGAGCAGGACACGATTCCGGACTATATGTTTGACAGCGCCGATAAAGTTGAGCTGATCGATATCGAGCCGGACGAACTGATGAAACGCTGCGGGGGAAAGAAATGTCCCTTAAGTCTTGAAAGCCTGCGCCTCCTGCGTGAGACCGCTATGCGCAAGGTTGCGGACCGGATCGTCAACGAGAATCAAAATGAACAGCGCTTATCCGTAAAAACAGCCGGAATTAAGCTATTAGTCTGTATCAGTTCTTCGCCGTCGGCCGCTAAATGCATCCGCTGGACGGCCAGATCGGCAGAGGCCTTCCATGCCCCGTGGACTGCTTTGTATATCGAAGATATGGAAAGCAGGTATTTTACGGAAGAAGAAAAGAAAAACGTCCAGGAGAATCTGGATCTGGCCGAGCTCTTAGGCGCCAAAATTGTGACGCTGAACGGACATGGTCTGGCTTCCATCATTTCGGAATATGCCAAGCTTACGGGCATCACAAATATTGTCATTGGAAAAAGCAGAAATAAAAAGACGCTGAAAACATTATTTGATCCGGCACTTGAGGATAAGCTCATCGGGCTGCTGCCAAACATTGAAATTCATATCATCCCAAGCAGCTGGCCTCAAAGATCCTATCGCGAACCGCGAAGGAAGCGGATCAGCCAAGACCTGTTCTTATCCTGGCCGGATATCTGGAAAACGATAGGGGTTCTGACTGGGGCAACCCTGCTTTCCTTTGGCCTTCGGGCGCTGGAATTTGGCAATCAAAATATTATCATGGTCTATATCTTGTCTGTGTTTTTTATTTCCAGACTCACCATGGGGTATGTGTACGGCATGACTGCCTCGGTCTTAAGTGTACTTGTTTTTAACTTCTTTTTTGTTTCGCCGCTTTTCACGTTTTATGCCATCCAGACAGGCTATCCGGTCACTTTTGTGATTATGCTGGTTGTGGCTTTGATCACAAGTACGACGACTGTCCGCATTCAGACCCAGGCACGGCTCGCCGCGGAAAGAGAAGGGCGCACCGAGTTATTGTATGAGATAAATAAAAGGCTTTTAACGACCAGAGGACTTCAACATATTGTTACGCTGACGAACGAATACATTGTGAAACTTTTTAAATGCTCCGCGGTTTTTTACACCCGGGATCAGTATGGACCGGCAAACCTGTATCGTTCATCCAATCATCATGGTTCATCAGGTATTCTGACGCAATCCTCCGCAGAACCTGATGCTTCATTTCTGCTGTCGGAGCGCGAAAGCAAGGTTGCTCAATGGGTATTTGCCAATCAAAAACAGGCCGGTGCAGGAACAGATACGCATACAGAAGCAGGCGCTTATTATATGCCGATCATTTCCCAAGGCGATGTGCTTGGCGTGATTGGAATTTCATGTCTCAAAGGCAGATTAAACCGTAATAACCGTCTGCTGCTAAAAATGATTATTTCCCAAGTCGCCATGGCTTTGGAACGGCAGTACCTGTCTGATGAACAACGGCAAATATTAATCGAATCAGAAAAAGAAAAAATGCGAAGCAATCTGCTGCGCGCAATTTCGCACGATCTGAGGACCCCGCTGACCGGCATTCTCGGGGCGAGCTCAGCAATCCTTGAAAATGGTGATCATCTGGATAAAGAGACCCATAGCCAATTGGTCTCGAACATCAAAGAAGATTCGCAATGGCTGATACGCATGGTCGAAAACTTATTGTCCGTGACCCGGATCAAGGAAGGGACCATGAATGTCGCCAAAACATTTGAGGCCGCTGAGGAGATCGTGGCTGAAGCGATCAGTAGAACCCGTCATCGTTACCCGAACAGTAAAATAGCGGTGCAGGTGCCTGAAGACCTTTTGCTGGTGCCGATGGATGGAAAGCTGATTGAGCAGGTTTTGATCAATCTGCTCGAAAATGCGGTCAAGCATTCGCCGGATGACACCGTGACCGCGGTGCAGGTGACAAAAGCCGGAGCTCAGGCTGTCTTTGAGGTCAGTGACAACGGACCAGGAATTGCCGAAGAGGATTTCCCGTATTTATTTGAAAGTTATGTGCCCTGCGGCAAACGCAGCTCGGATTCAGCCCGCGGAATGGGAATCGGTCTGTCAATATGCATGTCGATTATCAAGGCTCACAATGGGAAAATGGAGGCTGCCAATAAAGAGCAGGGCGGTGCCGTATTCCGGTTCACACTGCCTCTGGAGGAGAACATTTATGAGTAACAAACCTTTGCTCCTGATTGTCGAAGATGATGAAAAAATCTGCAACTTTATTTCGGCGATCCTGAGTTCCAATGATTATCAGATTATCCGGACAGCCCGGGGGAAAGAGGCTGTCTCAATGGCGGCATCCTATTCGCCCGATTTGATCCTGCTGGATCTCGGTTTGCCGGATATGGACGGCGTGGAAGTGCTGCGTACAATCAGGCAGTGGAGCGGAATTCCGATCATCGTTGTGTCGGCCCGTGGACAGGAGCGGGAAAAAGTTGAAGCCCTGGATCTTGGTGCGGACGATTATCTGACCAAACCGTTTGGTACTTCCGAGCTGCTGGCCAGGATAAGAACCGGGATCCGTCACAGTCAAAAGAACGTTAGTGTCAGTTTTCCCGAATCAGAGAAGATGACAGTCGGCGATCTAGAGATAAACTATCAGAAAAGACTTGTAGCCATGGCCGGTAAAGAAATCCACCTTACACCGATTGAATACAAGATCATTGTGCTGCTTTCCAAAAACACCGGGAAAGTACTGACCCACGATTTCATCATGAAGGAAATATGGGGACCTTACACCAATGAGATCCAAGCGCTCAGGGTCAATATGGCCAATATCCGCAGAAAGCTGGAAATCAACCCTGCAGAACCCAGGTATATTCTAACCGAGGTTGGGGTAGGATACCGGATGGTTGAGGAGATTTAGCCCGTACAAACGGGCTTTTTTTATTTAACATAATCTTTATACATTCTTTATATGAAGGGCATATATCTGAATTCTTTCTTTATGCCATCGGTGTTATAAATAGGTGTGCGAACGAAATTAACCTTTTTTGGTATATCATGAAGTATAAGTACTTCATAATATATCTAAGTGCAGCAAAGGCTGCCAACGGCTATAGATGGCAAGGAACGCAACTATTTTAATTGGATGGTGAAACATTTCATGGTATCTGCCCTTAAACGCTTCTTAATCGGGCGTCCTTTAAAATCAACGGAGCTTGGCGAACAGAAGCTGACCAAGAAGAAAGCCCTTGCGATTCTTTCTTCCGACGCTTTATCCTCGGTAGCGTACGGCCCGGAACAAATCCTGATCGTTCTCTTTACGGTTGGAACGGCAGCATTCTGGTATTCTGTTCCGATCGCGATCGGTGTTTTGGTTCTCTTAATTGCTTTAATCCTGTCGTACCGGCAGATCATTTTTGCTTATCCGCGCGGCGGCGGAGCGTATGTCGTATCGAAGAACAACCTCGGCATGAATTCAGGCTTAATCGCCGGAGGCTCCCTGCTGGTCGACTACATTCTGACTGTAGCGGTTAGCGTGTCTGCAGGAACCGATGCGCTTACCTCAGCTTTCCCGGCCTTGCATGTCCATGCAGTAGCGATCGCTGTGTTTTTTGTTCTCTTAATTACGGTCCTTAATCTGCGCGGGATAAGAGAATCCGCTACGATCCTGGCCTATCCTGTCTATTTGTTTGTGGCGGCCCTGTTTATTTTAATTGGTGCCGGTCTGTACAATGTCTTTACAGGTCAGGTGCCGGCCGAACTGCATGCGGCTGTCGGCACACCTGTCGCAGGGATAAGCTTGTTTATTCTGCTCAAGGCCTTTGCCTCCGGCTGTTCGGCTTTGACTGGTGTTGAAGCTATCTCTAACGCGATCCCGAATTTTAAAGAGCCCGCTCCGAATAATGCGGCCAAGACATTAATGGCGATGGGTAGTTTGCTCGCGATATTGTTTTCTGGGATTGTATTTCTGGCCTTTTATTATGGAATAGCCCCGAATGCACAGGAAACGGTTGTTTCCCAAATGGCTGAGGGAATATTCGGACGTAATTTTATCTACTACTTTATTCAGGGCACAACCGCGTTGATTTTGATTCTGGCCGCAAACACCGGATACTCGGCTTTCCCTTTACTGGCTGTGAATCTTGCCAAAGACAAATTTATTCCAAGGATGTTCACGATCCGCGGAGACCGTCTTGGATTCTCCAATGGAATCCTTATCCTTGGCTTTTTATCGATCCTCTTGATTGTGGCTTTTAAAGGGAAAACGGAGCGCCTGATTCCGCTTTACGCGATTGGCGTGTTTATTCCGTTTACCCTGGCCCAGACCGGAATGATCGTAAAATGGTTCCGCGAAAAGCCGAAAGGCTGGATGCCAAAGCTAATTATTAATTCGCTCGGGGCGCTGATCAGCTTCGTCGTTGTCATGATGTTCCTGTTAACCAAGTTCACGCAGGTTTGGCCGATTTTGATCTTCCTGCCGTTGATTATTCTGCTCTTCCACAGAATCCACAAGCATTATATGGACGTCGCAGAACAGCTTCGGGTATCAGCGGCTGAACCAACAGTACCGATTAAAGGAAATATTATCATTATTCCTGTTGCAAGCATCACGCGCGTGGTGGAAAATGCGTTAAACTATGCAAAATCGCTGTCGGCAAACCAGATCATTGCAGTAAGTGTTTGCTTTGATAAAGAAGAAGAGAAAAAGCTCGAGGAAAAGTGGGAGAAATGGAATCCCGACGTCCGTTTGGTAACGTTGAATTCTCTACACCGGAGCATTGTCCATCCGCTGACCAAATTTATCGATATGATCGAACACAAAGCAACCGATCAGAATTATCAGATCATGGTTCTGATCCCGGAATTTATTCCGAAAAAAGGATGGCACCATATTCTGCATAACCAGTCGAGCTTACTAATCCGCACACATTTGCTATATCGGAGAAATGTGTGCGTGGCTACGATACCGTACCATTTACAAAAATGAAACTAAATGACCGATCAGACAGAATCACATAGCCTTAGATCTTACTTGTTTCGATTCTTTGTAAGTCAGGAAAATCATGAGCACATCGAAGATCGTAAGCAGAATCAGAAATGCGGAATGTGTGAACGTATAGCGGTAAAGCTGGTAAACGACAAACAAGATTAAGGACAAAATGGCCAAAGGGTAAGCCCACAGTTTTTGGCGCCATAACAGAAGTACGAGAATGCATTTGATGATCCCGTGTGACAGCAGGTAGAATACCACAAAATGCTGCGTGCTGGAGGAAAAGCTGGGGCTGGAATTAATCAGGTAATTGGCAAACAAGTCTTGCGGGTCTTCAGATAATTCATGCTGCGTCAAGAGGCGTATCAGCCAGTTGTACCGGTCCGGCGTCAGAAACAGCAGCAAGATACTGCCGATAATTTCCAGTAGACCGTCAATGCCTTTCATTAGCAAGCCGATTTCGAAGCCGATATGGAAAATATCTTTCCGTTTATTTGTCTTAGGTGTTGTCATCCTTATATCCTTTGCGTAATATTAAGTAATTGGTCTCTTTCAATCGTATACGATATTTATTAAATGTCCACTAAAATTCAATTAATTATTCATTAAAAAAAGCAGATGCCTTAAAATGTCTAAATAAAAATGTCTAAATAAAATCTGCATAAAATATTGCTTAAAAAAAAACAATATGGTAAAATTCAACTATCTCTTTGCACTGCATATCAATCTACAGTACAAACTGAGCAGGCGATGAACTTGGACACAAGTTCATGGGGCTGGGCCCGTTGGGCAGCAGGTGATGATACACATATACCTGTGGGACAGTAAAATGTTCTACAGGTATTTTTATATCCTTCAAGACAATAAATGGAGGCATCTGTATGACAGAACAACAAATCAGGGAACTGCAGGGACTTTCAAGTCCCGAAGCCAGACAGCTTCAGGAAAGGTTCGGGAAGAATGAGCTGGTGCCTGAAAAAAAAGAAAGCTTTCCGCGCAAGATCCTGCAGGTAATTAGTGAACCCATGTTTTTGCTGCTGCTCATTGCGGCTGTGATCTATTTTATCCTCGGAGAACCCCGGGACGGCGCCATCATGCTTGTTTTTGTTGTCGGGATTATCAGCATAGAAGTCATCCAGGAATGGAAAACCGACCAAACACTTAGGGCTTTGAAGGATTTATCCACGCCGAAGATTTCCGTACTGCGCGATGGGATGATGCAGATCATCAACAGTTCGGACCTGGTGCCCGGCGACATCATGTTTATTGCTGAAGGCGTCAAAGTGCCGGCGGATGGCACGGTTTTAAAAGCGAGTACACTATGTGTCGATGAATCCTCGCTGACCGGCGAATCGGCAGGTGTCTGGAAAGTTGTCAACGGAGAGAAGGCTGCCGATGGGGAATTGTCCCTCGACAGCAAAGAATACTGGCGACGGGACTATTGCTACGCCGGGACGCTGGTTACCCAGGGCACCGGAGCGATCAGGGTCGATCAAATCGGCCCGGCTACCGAATACGGAAAAATCGGGCAGGAAATAGCCGCCGCGCCTGACCGTCCGACCCCGCTGGAAAAACAAACCGGAAAACTGGTCAAGCTGTGCGCGGGAATTGCCGCAGTCTTATTCGCGCTGGTCGGAGTCGTAACCTATTTCAACCTGCCGGACCATGTTGGCAGTGAACGGGTCATCGAAAGCATTTTGTCTGGGATCACCCTGGCCATGGCCATGATCCCGGAGGAGTTTCCTGTTATTTTGACCGTGTTTCTATCGATGGGTGCCTGGCGGCTGGCCAAAAAGCAGTCACTGGTCAGAAGATTGTCGTCCGTAGAAACGCTCGGGGCTGTATCCGTTCTTTGTGTCGATAAAACAGGTACCATTACCATGAACCAAATGACGGTCCGGGATACCTGGAGTCTGAACGATGACGGCGAAAGGTTGATCCGGATTATGGGCATGGGCTGCGAGCCGGATGCCTATGACCCGATGGAGAAGGCTATGATTGCTTACTGTGAAGCGCAAGGGGTAGGCAGAGAGCTCCTTTTTGACGGAGAGCTGATCAAAGAATATGCGTTCACGGATCAGACCAAGATGATGGGACACGTCTGGCAAAATGAAAATGAGCTTGTGGTCGCAGCCAAAGGCTCGCCTGAACGTATTCTGGACGTATGCAGTCTGACGGATCAGGAGAGAAAAGTTGCCGAGCACAAAATCAGAGAAATGTCGCAGCAGGGCCTGCGGGTGATTGCTGTTGGCCAAATGGTACTGACCGGCAAAGAGGAAGTCCCGGACACCCTGCCGGAATGCCGGCTGCAGCTTTGTGGTATGGTGGGTCTTGCCGACCCGCCGCGGGAATCTGTTAAGCAGGATATTCAAATCTGCAACAAAGCCGGGGTTCGGGTCGTTATGATCACCGGAGATAACGGGATTACGGCAAGCACGATTGCCAGGCAGATTAACATGCCGAACTGCGATAAGATTATCACCGGCGATGAGCTGAATCAAATGAGCGAGGAAGAACTGCGTGAGAAAGTCAAGGATGTCAGTATCTTTTCCAGGGTAATTCCGGAACATAAAATGAGAATCGTCAAAGCTTTTAAAGATAACGGCGAGATTGTCGCGATGACCGGAGACGGCGTCAATGATGCGCCAGCCTTGAAATATGCCGATATTGGGATTGCGATGGGCAAGCGCGGTTCTGAGGTTTCTCGTGAGGCTGCCGATCTGGTCCTGCTGGATGACAACTTTTCAACCATTGTTGATACCATTAAGGATGGCCGAAGAATCTATGATAACATCAGAAAAGCCGTGGGCTATGTTTTCACGATTCATATCCCGATCGCATTTGCCTCTTTACTTGCACCCTTCCTGGGAATCAGTCCGGCGAGTCTTTTGCTGCTGCCGCTGCACGTGGTACTGCTTGAAGTTGTCATTGACCCCACCTGTTCCATTGTGCTGGAGCGGCAGCCGGCCGAACGGGATATCATGGATCAGCCTCCGCGCAATCCCAATGAAAAGCTGCTCACTGCAAAAATACTGACCAAAAGTGTCCTACAGGGTCTCGTGATCTTTGGGGCATCATTCGGTACCTATTTCACTATTTTAAACAACCATCCTGATCAGGCTTCTCTGGCCAGGACTATGGCACTAGCGATTATTTTGCTGGCAAACCTAGTGCTGGTTCAGGTGAACAGCTCCAATACGGATTCTGCTTTTCGGTCTTTTGCGAAACTAATCAGAGATAAGGTCATGTGGATGGTAAATATTGGGACCCTAGCAGGATTGCTTCTTATTATCTATACGCCGCTGAATCACTTATTGAA
>NZ_MCHF01000018.1:0-1072 GCF_001707455.1 Dehalobacter sp. TeCB1
GGAATCTTTGAGTCAAAGGAGAATTTACCATGGCAAAAAACAAGCATCTCACTGATTCGGAGCGTCTACAAATTGAGCAGCTACTGCGAGAGGGCGTATCTCTTAAGCGGATTGCCGTCACCCTTGAAAAAAGCGCATCCACCATTTCCCGTGAAATTCGCGCCCGCGCCATTGAAAGCAATAAATATGCGCCATACCGTATCCATAACCGCTGCGCCAATCTCAATGTCTGCCAAAAAATGCAGATCTGCTCCGACAAGCCTAATTGCACAAGAAAGTGTTCCCGCTGTAATTACTGCAATGCCGTATGCGAGGAATTCGAGGAGCGACGCTGCCACAGGCTTTATGATCCACCGTATGTCTGCAACGGTTGTCTTGAAGCTTACCAGTGTGTCCTACGGAAAAAGTATTACCTCCACAGAAATGCTCATGAGGCATACCGAGAGATGCTGGTGGAATCCCGCTCCGGTGCAAATATTACCGAGGATGAACTGCTCTACCTTGACGAATGGATCAGTCCCCTCATCCAGCGTGGGCAATCTGTTCATCACATCGCAGTCCACAATGCCGACAGGCTTATCGTCAGTGAGAAATCCATCTACCGCTATGTTTCCGGCGGACTCTTTAAGGCGAGAAACATTGACATGCCCCGGGTCTGCCGCCTTAAGCCCAGAAAAACCAAAACGGTGGAGCATAAAATCGACAGCACCTGCAGGCTTGGCCGCACCTACGCCGACTTCCTGGCCTTTACGGAAGCATCAGACGCTCCGGTCGTTGAGATAGATTCAGTTATCGGGCGTGTCGGTGGAAAGGTCCTGCTCACGATGATGTTCAAGTCCTGTGACTTGATGCTGGCCTTCATCAGGGAACGCAATACCTCCCAGTCCGTTATCGACGTCTTCAACTGCCTAGACGAAACTCTTAGCAGAGAGGTGTTCAGCCGCCTTCTTTCCGTTTGCCTCACTGACAACGGTTCAGAGTTTTCAAACCCGAAAGCTTTGGAGTATGATGCACAGGGCCGCCGCAGGACGCGGCTGTACTACTGCGACCCATTCGCATCATACCAGAAGCC
>NZ_MCHF01000019.1:0-3993 GCF_001707455.1 Dehalobacter sp. TeCB1
ATAACATATAAGGCCCAGTTCAGTACTGTTTTCCACATTAAGTCCTTTTTGGCGCGAGGTTTAATAAAAAGAATCCCCGCTAAAAATAACACACCGGCAAGAAAAATTAAGAATGTACCCATACATCCACCTCCCTTTTAATATAATTTTAAAGATATTCTTGATAGGAATTTTAGTATGAATTAAACATTAATTAATTTTCTATATCAGCACTTCTGTATTAGTTATAATCGGATAATTAAAATATAAATAAAATTTTTATTTTTTGGTCTCTGTAATAAACAAACCCTCAGGAACAAAAATCCATGAGGGTTTGTTTATTGACAGCTTTCCAATGACTTAAAAAATTTGTATTATCTGATACTATCTTTTAAAAAAGACGTTTCTCAAATGTTAGCTCTTTTAATCTATCTAAATCATGGATAATGATCTTGCCTTTCTTTTTCTCGATAATCTTTTGCTTTTCCAAATATCCTAATACTTTGGATACTGTAACAAAATGGACTCCTGATATTTCAGAAATTTGTTTCTGAGACAATTCAAGACGGACTTCATATGAATCCCCTACGGGTATTCCGTTAGATATGCATAGTCCATAAAGAAGTCTTACAATTCTGACCGTAGGATTGTATAATTCCATTTCAATGGTCTGTTTCATAAAATAAATGCCTTTGGCAAAAAGATTTTTCATAATTTCAAAATATAAATCACAGTCAGTTTGAAAAATTGTTATAAGCTGCTCCTTTGAAAAAAAACACACTCTGCATTTTTCTATTGCAGTCGCGTAGGCATTATCATTATTCAGCTGAAAGATCCTATCCATGACTCCATTTTTGCCGCAAAAATATACCAACCTTTGCCTACCTTCCTCTGTAACCATGTTGAGCTGGATTTTTCCCGAAAGTACATAGATTAGCATGCACTCATCCCCTGGCAAAATAACCGCACTTCCTTTGGCATAGGATTTCACAACTCCTAAGTGGACAAATCTTTGCAATTTTTCAACGGGATAGAATGTGTCAGGAATTGTTCTTGTCAATTCATTAAAAAAATCATATTCCATGGCTTTCTAACCCCCCAATAATACACTTTCTTATTAATTTATATATTTTCCTACTTATTTGTTTGCATGCATTAAATTTTTTTGTTAGTAAACTGTGTTAAAATACGATAAATAAAAGGAATAATAACTTAAATAGGTACTCTTGGGAAGAAATAATGCCATGAGTCTAGATATTTGAAAATCTTAATTTAATTATAGAATTTGCGATATTAGAATACAATAACTTTTTATAATTCAGGTTTGGTTATCAGAATGGCATTTTTTTGTTTGACTAACCCTTATAATATAAATTATAAATTCTTAAATATTTGTGTTCTCTGCGTCAACTCTTTTAGTTTTTCAAGATTATAAATAATCATCTTTCCAGTCTTTTTTACCAAAATGTCCTGTCTTTTCAGAAGGGTAAATACCTTTGATACCGTCACATAATGAGCACCGGTTATCTCAGAAATGTTTTTTAGTGTTAACTTTATGCTAACTTCAATATGGCTGTCCACCGGTATCCCCATAGAAATACAAAGATCATGAAGTAACCTTACAACCCTAACCGCCGAATTAAAATAATCCATTTCAACAGCCTGCTTCATAAAATAAGAAGCTTTAGCATTGCTATTTTTTAATAAGTCCAAGATAATATCTCTGTCCAACTGAAAAATATGTTCAATCTGTTCTTCAGAAAAATGACATACTTTGCTATTTTCTAACGCCAGCAAACAACCCTCAAAAGTAGATTTGTAAGCATAATGGTATAGATGATTGAATACACTATGCTTCCCGCCAAAATAGACCATCCTTTCCCTTCCATCATCAAAAATGTAATTTAATTGCACCTTGCCATAAAGTACATAAAATAATTCGCTCCTTCCTTCTCCCGAGAAGCCAATATAACTTCCTTTGGAATAAAATTTTGCAGTACCATGATGTGCATATTTTTCCAACCTACTTACTGCATAAAAAGTATCTGGAATTCCTCCCATCCATTTTCCAAAATTCTCTTGCATTTATCTCCTCTCCTTTCCTTATTGAATTGGGTTACCGCTACAGGCATTTCCCAGTAATAATTGCCTTATTTTATGGTGATTGAAATTTGCACTATTAGCATACGATAATTTTTTTTATCATTTGTACATCCATATTAACTTTTTTGCAAAAATCGATACCTGTATGGGAATGACTTAAAAGCAATTTGTTCGCTCCTTTTACTTAAGGAATTGGCAATAATACGGAGCAAAGTTGCTCATGTCGGAAAGGGGGCGTAACGAAACTATATGTTTCGGTTGCGCCCCCAAATAGAAAAGACTTCATTTTGAAATTGACGTCTTCGTTTGAGGCTAAGTTGTGATACAGCCCCTTTTTTTATACAGTGAGCTGTCAAAGTAAATGCAACCTTTACCAGCGTAAATAGTAAGGAGTTGCATTTACTTTGACAGCTCACCCTGGAATATCCATATTTATGGCATCGATTTTATAAAAGAGCTGTTGACACCCAACTTTTTCATTCGTCCTCAACAGCTCTTCTCATGTTTGATTACTTCATTGCTAAAAAATTCTAATACTTTTGTATTTTGGAGTCTATTAGAGCGGACTTTTCGGCAATGGCGCTGTTAGAACACTTACGGGAGGCAGTTTGTATTTTTCCGGCCACTCAAGCCACCATTTATATTTCTCGATCTGTTCGGTTCCATATCCAAACATATCATCAATAGATTTCAGCATCGACGCAGAGGTTTTAGTCTGGCTTCCAAACCAAGTTCCCGCCTGGTGGAACCAGGAATCTTCCTTCGAATTCCACGGGCAGACCTTCATGCATCTTCCACAGCAGACACCTTCTTCATTACTTACCCGGAATTCGGCACACTTGTCTGCATCGTTTTTCCAACGCAGGTAACCGTTCACTTCTTTCATATCATCATCGAGTGAAATAGCGCCGTTAGGACAATTTTCAGCACATTTTTTACAGATACGGCAGAAGTCAAGAAGGCCAAAATCAATGGGTTTATCCGGAACAAGCGGCAAATCTGTTGTAATACCAGCCACCTTATTACGGAATCCCAACCGGGGATGAATGGCACAATCACCTGTGCGACACAGTTCGCCCAATCCTGCCGCTATAATAGTCGGAGGCATATTTGCGGTATAATCAACAGCGTATTGCGCCCGGGCGTTATAACCAAGATTTCTGATATATTGCGCAATAATAACAGAAATGACTCCAGTTGAGTGATATCCCAGGAAAGATTGAGATTGGCTGATGGCGTCATAACCTGTGGAAGCGAGCGTTGTTTTCAGATTCTGATCGACCATGACCACAATAACATAGGGCATTTCCGGTTCAGTTATCGGCTTAACGCACTGTTCCCTGGGTAATTCAAGCAACTCTCTTGAGGCAAACGGTTCATATATCGTTTTTTCAAACCAGTAAGCATACGATGGCATCTTGCCGATTCCCACATCATCGGCTCTTAAAAAATAAGCCAGGTCTTTGATATGCATCGACATTTGTTCTGGATCAGGAATTTCCGTTTTCACAGGAGCAACAGGACCTTCCACGAGGGGCTTCGGCAGGGCGGTCCCCATAACTATCGCCAGCGACATGGGATCTTTGGGTATGAGATTGTAGAGTCCTAATTGTGCTCTTTGACTGACTAATCCCTCAGCACAACGATCAAATCCGCTGTCGTATTGGCTGGTTTTCTTTATCGGTCCGACAATTTTCGTAGTTCCCAGCCACTTGTCGTTTTGTTCTACAAAACGGAGCGAGACGCTGCCCATATCATGAACAGGATTTAATTTGGACCATTGGCCTTTGGGTGCGGCAGTATACCTAAACGTCTCGCCCGCCGCACTGGCGACCTTGGCTGGCGCTGTCAGCGCCCCAA
This sequence comes from Dehalobacter sp. TeCB1, assembly GCF_001707455.1. Taxonomy (NCBI): domain Bacteria; kingdom Bacillati; phylum Bacillota; class Clostridia; order Eubacteriales; family Desulfitobacteriaceae; genus Dehalobacter; species Dehalobacter sp. TeCB1. The sequence continues at coordinate 3,943 of NZ_MCHF01000019.1, forward strand.
CAACTCCCATAGCAGTCGCTGCAGCACCGGCTTTCAGGAAATTTCTCCGGT
>NZ_MCHF01000020.1:0-86975 GCF_001707455.1 Dehalobacter sp. TeCB1
GTACGCCTTTTTTCGAGAATTACTCGGAAAAGGCAGCTGAAATCGGCGGCGATAGGGCCGCTAACTTGGGATTATCCCACTTTATTATTTATTGGGATGATAAAAAACGTTATTAATCAGTGGTTCCCTAAATCTCTTTTTTAAATCTCTTTATAGAAGATAAAAACAATTAATGATTGTCCGACAGCATCGTTTCCCGCGTCAGAAGTGCGACCCCAATCGAATTATCCGAACTCCATCCCGGCTTTGCCCAAAATAATCTGGCCTGAGATTCCAGCTTCTTTTCAAGCTGATTCCTTAGATATTGATTTGAGGCTACTCCGCCGACAATCAGAATATCTGTGAGTCCGGTATCGTCAACAGCTTTGGTCAATACCTTATAAATCGTCCGGACAATACATCCTTCCACCGCCCGGGCCAGATCGGCCGGACGTTTTTTTTCTTCGATCAGACGCTGAACTGCCGACTCGACGCCCGAAAAACTCATCTCATATCCTTTGACCGAGGAAGGCAGCAGGGAAGCAGATCCAGGCGCTGATTTTAAAGCCAGTTTTTCGAGCTCCTTTCCCGCCGGGAAAGATAGTCCCAGACGCACGCCGACCCTGTCTACAAATTGACCGGCATGCAGATCACTGCTTCCGCCAAGAATCTGCAAACTTAGTTTTCCCGGAGAATCCTTCCGGACTTTCAATACTTCCGTTGTTCCTCCCGAAAGGTGGACAGCCAAAAAATCCGTCAAAGCAAAACCTTCGGCGGATTCCAATCCTGCAGCCAGATGTCCTTCCTGATGACTCGTCGTTACAAGCTTTACATTTAAAGCGCTGGCCAGAGATGAAGCAACCGACCTTCCTGCCAGAAAGACCGGCATATAGGATTGCTCTGCCGGACGAGGCGCCGTACTGACGCCAATGCCGGCAATTTCCGGCCATATCGTTGGCGGAACCAGGGCCAGTAGTTCCGGAAGATTTTTAATATGATTAAAAAGAGCTTCCGACTGGGCCAAGCCTTTCTCTCCCTGAGGAACTTCGAGTAGGCGTCTTTTTTCGCAGACCAGATGCTTTTCTTGATCCACCACGGCAACGGATGTCGTGTATGCGCTTGTATCAAGACCTAAGAACATCATTTTTCACTCTCGTCCATCAGCTTGTCTAAAATACCGTTAATGAATTTTGCTGAATCATCTCCGCCGAACCTTTTGGCAATCTCAATCGCTTCATTTAAAGTGACCCGCTGGGGGGTGCCGGGGCTGTACAGCATTTCATAGGCAGCAAGCCGCATCAGATTACGGTCCACATTGCCCATCCTGTCCAGGGCCCATTCGTGGGAAGTCGAAGCAAGCTTGGCATCAATATCCGTTTTGTTCTGCAGGGTTCCTTCAACCAGTTCCCTAATAAAATCTGCCGTCTTATCAGAGACGGCAAATTCCTGGATCCAATGCTGCAGGACTTGTTCCCGCTTGTCCGTTTCTCCCGTTATATCAATTTGATAAAGTATTTGCAGTGCCGTTTCGCGGGCCTTTCTTCGGCCCATTATTTTACTCATGAATATGCCTCCGGAATTTCATTCTACGTTTTATGTTTGCCCCAAAAAGGTATTCTATGTATTACTTTGCTCAGTCCGGTAGGCCAAACCCCATCATCCCAGCATTTTCCCAAGTAATATCCCCCGCAGGATAAGGCAGCTAAAAGCAGCGTCTGCCAAAATCCCAGCAAAATAAACATCAAAGCCACAAAAAAACCAATCAAAAAACCAAAAAATTTACCAGGATGATTATTAAGACACCATAGAAAAAAAATATTGAGTTTATCTCCGATATTTCTCCAGAAATTGCTCATCTCTCCACCCTGCTGCACTGTTCTATTTTTCTTTCAAATCTTTTTCTTTATTCGTTTTATCTTTGCTGTCTTTGACGTCCTTGATCTCAGCCGTGTTTTTAAACGCGATGCCTTGAATATGAACGTTGATGACCATGACGGTTAATCCGGTCATCCCTTCAATCGCTTCTTTCACAACGACCTGTACCTTCTGGGCTACATCAGGAATTGACACCCCGTACTGGACGGCAATAAACAAATCCACGGAAGCTTCTTTTTCGTCAATTTCAACTTTGATACCCCTGGAACCTTTGGATGTATTTTTGCCCCGGCCTAAAATATTGGCGATATCCTGGGCGAAACCTCCGCTTAACTCAGCGACTCCCTCAACTTCCGAAGCTGCCATTCCGGCAATCACTTCGACGACCTCATCAGCAATTTTGACTGAACCGATTGAATGATCTATTTTGTTATTATCCATTATCGCACCTCATTTTCCATCTTCAACCTGTTATTATTTTTATTATAACAGAATCCCCCGTTGCCGCAAATCCCCCTGCCTGATTAACGTAAATTTCATTCCTGAATAACGCAAATATGGAACATTTCCCACCGGACCCGATTCTCAGATTTTTTCCGACGTGTCTTTGACGACTGCTACTTCGATTTGATCAACTGAAAAACCGGTAATTTCCGATGCCGTGTTTTGGATAATAAACATGTCCTGAACTTTTAATTGGTTTGTCAGGACTGTAACCGTGGCCTTTTGCGTGTTGACTTCCGAAACAATATCTGTAAAACCTTTCATTTTCAGCACATTCTCAATTTCGGCTTCCCTGCTGATCTTGTCGCTTAAGTCCAGCCAGCGCTGCTGCGCCTGACTGCGTGTCTCCGTGATATCGGACGCCAGCAGAGGCTCCAGCATGTTAAGTGTTTCCTGTCTGGTCTGTTCCCGTTTGATCCTATAATTAACAAAGTAGTTTTCCCCCTGATTTTCCGTCAGTTCAATAATTTCTGCTGAGAAACAAACGGAATCCGGGATATTGACCGGCAAGCCTTCTTCCTTTTGCTGCCCAAAACATGCTTGGCTGAGCCAAACAATGGAGCATACCGCGATGGCCGGAATCACGGTGATCCAGATTAAGGATGCTTTTATTTTTAGGTCCAATTCAGACGCCCCCCATTGGAACAACGCTGATTTTGGCCGGTTCAATATTCAACAGCGTCCTGACCGCTTCAAATACTTGTTCCTTTATTTTGGGATCACTTGCTCCCTGCGCGATAACCAATACTCCCGTGACCTGTGGACGCTCCTCCGTAATGATTAAAGCATTTTCGCCGACGACCACGATCTTGTTATTCTGAGTCACCTCTTCCGTCTCTCTGGTTCCGCCGTCTTTATCCGTTTCCTTGGAAGTTTTTTTCGTAACGCTTTCATCCCTGGCATACTGTTTCTTTACATCGGAGGTCAGGGTAACCAGGACCTTCGTTTTGCCAACGCCCTGAATTTTTTCCAGATTGGCTGCAAGTTTTTCTTCAAGTTGTTTTTCCAATGCAGTAAAACCCGATTCATTTTCTGGAACGGCTGTTACCGTTTCAGCCGGGAGTTGGACTGATGCAGCGGACTGATCCTCCTGTGAGGTAAAAATAAGAATTGCTGCGACGATTACCAGCAAGATCACGGCCAACGTAATCTTTTCTGTGATCACCTGCTTGAAAAATCCCATACTGACTTCCTTCCTCCTATTTTTCTTCCTGCACAAACACGATTTCTTCCGGCAGCTGCATGAGTGCTGCAACCTGTTTTTTTATTTCCATTGCTTTCGCTGACTCAGCCGCTCCCTGGCCCTCGGCCTGGTCTGTGTTGACACCTCCGATAATGACCGGCTTAACAGGCTCAATGCTGACACTTTGCTGACTGAAATGGATCTCGACTTTTTGGATTTGCGGATAGTCGGCAAATCCTTCTCCACCGTCCTCCAGTTCAACATTCGTATCCGAGCTTTTGACCCCTTCCACCCCGGATACAAGGGCCTGGATCTGGCTAACCAGAATCCTGCGGTATTGTTCGATCACCAGAGCATTTGCTTCCGTGGAAGAATTGTCTTCTCCGTCAGAACTATTTTCCTGTGCCAGAACAGGCAAGTCTCCGGAAGAACTGCCGGCCCAGGCCGGCACGCTATTTTCAAAGTCCCAGTTCAGTAGATCTGCCAACGGATTCAGGATTGCCGCAATCACAAACAGCCCCATGACCATCTGCACAAATCCCCGCATGGATTTATTCGGCAGAAGCATCTCGAGAAAGGAGGCCAGCAATAGAATGAAAGCCAGGTTGCGAATCAGCGTCTTTAATCCTTCCATTTTCCCACACCTCAAAATCAGCGAAGCATTACCGCCAAATTTCCAGTCCCGACAATGATCACAATCGTCATAAAAAACATGATACCGACGGATGTAACGGTTACAAAAATATATAATAAACCTTTGGACATGTCCTGAAGACTATCCGCAAGTTCTTTTTCTCCCAAAGGTTCGACCAGCGCCGCAGCCAGTTTAAAAGTAAACATCATCGCGATAATCTTAATCGCCGGCAGAAAGGTAATGATGATAATTGCAATCATTGCCACGATCCCCAGCGCGTTCTTAAGCAAGAGACCTGAGCTTGCCACGATCTCAACAGCGTCTTTGAAAAATTTGCCGGCAACCGGGATCAAATCTGCTGCATATTTTACCGTCCTCAGCGTGACCCCGTCGGCTACCCCCCCTGTTACGCCTTGTACCGACATAATGCCGATAAAAACCGTCATGACGATACCAATACTGAGTTTACCTCCGAACTCCAGCAGAGAGGCTAATTTACTGAGCTTGAACTGTTCGGAAATGTTATTGAACAGCCTCAGGATAATGCTCAGGAAAAAAAGCGGCAACACAATGTTTTTGATTACCGTAGCCAAAAAGATCAGACTTCCGATGACCATTGGTTTAAACAAGGCTGCACTGGTCAGACTGCCCATGGTCAGCAGGACAGTATACATGGCCGGGAGGATGATCTGCATAAAAGAAACCATATTGTCAATGGACGCATTGCCAACATCCAGTGCAATACGAAAAGATGTCATCGCAAGCGCCAGCAGAACAAGATATACGAGCATTCGGGCTATCCTGCTTACTTCGCCAGTAAAAGCAGACTGCAGTTGATTGATGATTGCGCAGATCACAGCGAGCACCAGCAGCTTTGCAATCAAAGGCGCGTTGGTGACTACCTGTTTTAGCAGAGCCTTGACAATACTGCTGCCGATGCCCTGCAGACTAAAATTAACCTCGCCGTTTTTAATGCTTTCAAAGATCTCTGTTAAAGAAAAATCAGGCAGAGAGTCCTGAACATCGCGGTCCAGTTGATTCAAAAATTCTCTGACTTCAGATAAATCTATCTCTTCAGACAAATCTACTTTTCCGGACACGCCCATCTCCCCGGAAGTCTCTGCTTCCGCAAATCGTTTATCCGCCTCCGTCCCTGTGTAACTCGTCTCCTGACTTTCTGCCGCCAGGGTCACCACTGGAAAAGCAAATACCAGGGTCATCCATATGGCAAGCCCCAGCGCAGCCAAGACTTTTTTTGTCATCCGTATCGCTCCTCACGCCAGCAGCTTCATCATGGATTCCATAATCGCTGCAATGATCGGGATAGCCAAAATGACCACGAATACTTTGGCTGCAATTTCAACTTTTGTGGCCAGTGCATTCTCTCCGGCATCCCGGCAGATTTGGCCTCCCAATTCCGCCAAATAGGCTACTCCCACGATTTTAAGAACTATGAACAAGTAGTAGGAACTGATATCTGCCTGATCAGCCAGTTTCTGCAGCAGATCAACCACCAGTCTGATTTTGTCCATGATCAGCAGAAATATGGTTACCCCTGCCAGAATGCTTAGCTGAATTGCAATCTCAGGTTTAATTTGTTTCAGAACAGCTCCGAGAACCGTGACAATGATGGCGAGTCCAATCACTTGTGCTATTTCCATTGCCAGAGCCCCCTAGTATAGATTAAATACGCTTTTCACCAGAACAAACAGATCGGAGATTCCCTGGATGACCAGATACAACACGACAACAACCCCGGCAATGGTAACCATCTGGGCCTGCTCTTTCTTACCGGCCTCATTCAGGATAATTGCACAAATGCCCACCAATAGACCAATACCTGCTACCTTCAAAATGAGGTCAATACTCATCGCGAACCCTACCTCCTCACATGATCATAATGACAACCGCAATTCCGCCCAGGAAACCGAGGTAAGACCACATCTTTGCCCTGCTTTCTGCCTGCTGCCTGGCCTTTTCGTCTACGCCTGCCAAATGCCGCTGAACAAGTTCGAGCTGTTTATGCTGTTCATTCCGGTCCGACCTGCCCAATCCCTGACTAATTCCACTGATCACCAGCCAATCGTCCTCTATCAGGCAGGTTTTCCGGCGGTGCATTTCAATGCTTTTTTTCCAGGCCTGAGAAGCATTTTCTCCGGCTCTGATCTTTTCCTCGAGACTCGCAAAAAACAGCTGCCAGGGAGGACCGGTTCTTTCCTTAAGTACCTGGAAAGCATCCGGCAGGGGTGTTGCTCCCCAGTATATCTCCGTATCCAGCAGCGCCAAGGCGTTGATCATTTCCCTGATTTCCTGCGGACGTTTCTTAATTTGATTTGCTCTGATAATCCCCAAACAACCAAACCCTATAATCAGCCCAAGATACCCTGCAACCAACATACTTTTCGCCTCCAACGGCCTAATAAAGCGGACCGATCAATGCGTAAAACGTTCTTGCTTATTAAACAAATTAACGCCGCTCGCCATGTCATAAACAGCTTCCACCGTGCCTGGACCGTTTGCCCTGCTTAACACAACAATCCTTTCAAACGTCTCTCTATTCAGCAATTCCCTGAGATGGGCCCTTTTTTGCAGTTCGTCCAGAGAACCGGCATGGACCGTAGCCAGAATTTTTACGCCGCAGCGAACGGCCTCCCCAAGCGCCGCGGCATCTTCCCGCCCCCCCAGTTCATCAACAGCAACCACCTCAGGCGCCATAGACCTGATCAGCATGATCAGTCCCTGGGCCTTGGGACATCTGTCCAGCACATCTGTGCGGCAGCCAAGATCAAAAGAAGGAATGCCCTGCCACATTCCGGCAATCTCACTTCTTTCATCAACCACGCCGACATTATGACCTTTCAGGCATAGCTGAGGTACACCGTTGCTGAGATTTTTTACTAAAAATCTCAGCATTGTGGTCTTCCCTGCTCTCGGAGGTGAAACAAGCAACGTATGGCAGACTGTATTTTCCTGATTGATCAGTAAGCCCAGCAATTCCGGAACGATCATTTCCGGCTGTCTCGCTAAACGAATATTCAAAGCGGAAATATGGCGCATGATCCTGATCTTGCCATGTTCAACGACTGTTTCTCCGCTTAATCCCACGCGGTGCCCACCGGGCAAAGTCAGAAAACCCTGCCGTAATTCCTCCTCAGCGGCATATACAGAACTGAAGGTCATTTTTTCCAGCGTTTCCAACAGGTCTTCACGCTTGACAATATACGCTAGATTCTTTGTTCCGGTTTGCCCCGCCGAAGTACAGAAATATTCCCTGGTCCCTGTTCTGAAGAGGACAGGCTGGTTGATTCTGAGACGAATTTCTTCAATATTTTCCGTGTCGGGTAAAGCCCCTGCCGCCTTGCGGATCATTCCGCCCAGCCGTTCCCCAAACCAACGGATAATCCCTTCACCCTCTGATTCCGGATTAAAGAGTACATCATTTTTATTCCTAGGAAATTCCGTTAAAGGTGAAGCAAAGCTTACCTTCATGTTTTAACCTCCTCTGTATTAGAAGGTATGTCCTAATAAACGTTTTTAGAATTACCAGTTTGTTCGGAGAAAATAAAAAACGACCTCAATGGCCGTTTTAAGGAAAATTAAACATGAAAGGCCCCTTGCCAAAGATAAATCACCTTGAGTCCCCTTTCTACATATCCTACATGAAAAGGAGTGGGAGGTGCTCTATGCTTATCCATGTCGTCAAAGCGAATCAAACTTTGGATCAGATTGCAATTACATATCGGGTCTCGCCGGCATCAATCATAAGCGTGAATGGACTTGTTGAACCTGTACAATTGCTAACCGGACTAGCATTAGTTATACCGACTGAAGATGTCCTCCATACTGTGAAACCGGGAGAAACATTATGGAGAATTGCCCAGATTTATGGAACGACCGTACAAGTCATTCTCGGAAACAATCAAATTACGAACCCTGCCAATATTTATCCTGGTCAGTTGATCACCATTCCTGCCAGGCGGCATCGCGTCCTTGCTGGGGAGACTTTATGGTTTATTGCTCAAAAATACCAAGTCTCTTTACAAAACCTCATTAAAGTCAATAACATCACGAACGCCAATTTGATCTATCCGGGCACCGTACTCATTATCCCTCGTAAACCTCGGCCGACCATCGATGTCAATGGCTATATCTATCGTTTCAGTCAGGACGCGGTTGCTACTGTCAATCGGGAAGCTGAACATCTTACATATTTAAGTCCTTTTGCCTACTTGATTAGAGAGGATGGAAGCCTGCAGACAATTGATGATCTTCCGCTCATTCAAGCTGCCATATCAAAAAAGGTGACCCCGATGATGTCTATTACCAACTTTACGTCCACTACGCGTGGAGAAAATCTTGCTCATCTCGTTTTAACCAATACTGAAGCCATTAATCGGTTAATGACAAATGTCATCAATATCATGAAAGAAAAGGGTTATCGGGGACTTAACATTGATTTTGAAAACGTACTTCCCGAGGATAGAGAAGCTTATAACGCTTTGCTTCAAATAGCCGTAACCCGTCTTCATGCAGAGGGTTTCTTCGTTTCAACGGCTTTAGCGCCAAAATTAAGCGCAGAGCAACGGGGATTGCTCTATGAGGCGCACGATTATCCAGCCCATGGCCGAATTGTAGATTTCGTTGTTCTCATGACCTATGAATGGGGTTGGCGTGGTGCTTCACCGCAGGCAATTTCTCCCTTGAATCAGATCAAACGGGTTTTGGATTATGCTGTTTTAGTCATGCCAAGAGACAAAATCTTTTTTGGCTTTCAAATTTATGCCAGAGATTGGCTTTTGCCGCACGTCTCCGGCCAAATTGCCGAAACCTTTGGGATGGATGAAGCAATGTCCAGAGCCCTTCGATACCATGCTGAGATCCAGTACGACACGGTTACCCAGTCCCCTTTCTACCGGTATACGGATACGCAGGGAAGCGGTCACGAAGTGTGGTTTGAGGATGCCCGCAGTGCCCAGGCCAAATTTGATACCGTCAAAGCTTATGGCTTAAGAGGTATTAGTTATTGGGCTTTAGCCTATCCCTTCCCTCAAAACTGGGCTTTGCTGGAAGATAATTTTACGATCCGGAAATGAGCCAAATAAAAAAGGGTTGTTGCTCAAGAAAATTACTTGCCCAACAACCCTTTTTATTCTAATTATTCTTCTTGCGGTAGATAAGATGACTAAGCCCGGGAAACATACGCTCCGCTTCTGGTGTCGATAATCAGGACATCGCCTTCATTCACAAAGAATGGAACCTGAACCGTAGCGCCAGTCTCGACAGTGGCAGCTTTCGTACCGCCTGTGGCCGTATCACCCTTAACTCCGGGCTCACATTCCGTTACTTTAAGCACAACTGTATTGGGAAGGTCTACCCCAATGACTTCGCTATTATAGAGCAAGACACCAAGGTTCATATTTTCTTTGAGCCACTTGACTTCCTGCCCAATTTGAGCCTCGGTCAGCATAATCTGCTCATAGCTTTCATTGTCCATCACAACGAATTGATCACCGTCTTTATACAAATATTGCATCTCACGGCGATCCAGACGGGCTCTGGGAACTTTCTCCCCAGCATTGAATTTCTTTTCGACAACGCCGCCCGTTCTGACATTCTTAACTTTGGCACGCACAAAAGCAGCGCCTTTTCCAGGTTTCACGTGTTGGAATTCGACTATCTGAAATATATCGCCATCCAGTTCAATAGTCACTCCGGTTTTAAAATCGTTTGAAGAAATCATTTTGCTGATCCTCCCATAATATTGTAGATTCTTTTATGTATCAATAACGGATACAAGTCATACCACTAATCAATAATAATGCACTGCTTTGGCGTTTGTGTCAATACTTCCGCACCAGAATTTGTGACAAGCGCAACATCTTCGATTCTGACACCGCCCCAGTCAGGGATATAAATTCCGGGTTCAATGGTAAGTACCATACCCGGTTCGAGTACCGTTTCATCACGGGTATTTAAAAACGGTGTCTCATGGATCTCGATCCCGAGGGAATGTCCCAGACTGTGACCGAAATATTCACCGTAACCAGCACGCGTAATCACTTCTCTGGCTGCCGCGTCGACATCTTTGGCCTTAACGCCGGGCTTCAGAGCTTTAAGCCCGGTCAGTTGTGCCTCGAGCACGATATCGTAAACTTCCAGGTGCTTGCTCTCAGGCTTTCCCAAAAACAGCGTCCGTGTGAAATCGGAACAATACCTTTGGTAGACCGCTCCAATATCGAGCGTTAAAAATTCCCCTTTTTGCATTTTTTTGCTGGAAGCTGTACCGTGCGGCAACGAGGAGCGTATCCCTGAGGCCACAATATAGTCAAACGAACGACTGCTGGCACCCATTTTTCTTTGCGAGAATTCCAGTTCCAGAGAAAGCTCTTCTTCCGTCATTCCTGGATAAATCTTGCTGAGCGTCTGGGCGAAGGCATGGTCCGTGATTCCAATCGCTTGGCGAATCAGCGCAATTTCTGTTTCATCCTTAATTTGTCGAAGCTTCTTAAAGAGTGCTGAGGCATTCTCGAATCTGCGCCCGTCAAGAGTCTTCTGCAGTTTCTGGAAATCGCCCAGGGACAAAGCCTCTTCCTCAATCCCTATCACGATCAGCCCTTTAAGCATTTCCCCGATGACTGTATAGGGATCTCCGGCCACTTTGACAATTTCAAAACCCGGAGCTTCCGTTGCTGCCTGTTCCATGTACCGGAAGTCTGTGAACAGAATGGAACGTTCTGGTTCAATCAGCAAGGTTGCACTGGTTCCCGTGAAACCGCTCAAATAAAAAATATTGGGCGGTGAGGTCACGATCAGCGCATCAAGTTTATTCTCGGCCAGTCTCCGGCGAATCTTTTCCAGCCTCATGGTTGCTATTCCTTTCTTTCTGACGGTACTTTTGAAATTCCAGCGCATAGGCTAAGGCCAGAAAATAACTGTCTGTCCCGAGTCCGCTGATTTGCCCGACGCAAGCTCCAGCGATCACCGAATGGGAACGGAAACTTTCCCGGGCGTAAATATTCGACAGATGCACTTCGAGAGCGGGTACGCTGACCCCTTTGATCGCATCGTAAAGCGCATAGCTCGTATGGGTCCAGGCCCCGGGGTTAAGGATTAAAAAATCAGACGGCGTTAACTTTGTAATCCAGTCCACAAGCTCTCCTTCATAGTTCGTCTGACGGCACTCGACAGTGAAGCCATGTGTTTGCCCCGTCTCGATCAGTCTGCCGTTCACTTCATCAAGGGTTATTCTGCCGTATATATCCGGTTCTCTCTGCCCGAGAAGATGAAGATTGACACCATGGAAAACATGAATACGGTTCATAGGTCTCTCCTTCTTTATCTATTATTTTCTATAGAAAACAAAATAATGACATAGCCTTTTTCTATCTAAAATAAGGCATATCTCATTATAACGAAAAAATGAAGATTATTAAAATCATTTTAGTGATTTCTTTCAAATCGTTATGAACCGCGTCAGGGACATCTATTTTGGCGCTTCGCTGTTCGTCTTCTCACTGTTCTGGGTCTGACGATAAATAACTCCAAGCGCAGATTTTTCGCCTTCGATCCGCGGAGAATTGACAATGTTAATATTGCTCAGCATGATGCTGGTTTCAATAACTCCATTTCCGGGACATTCCACTTTCCGGATTTCAGTCCTTGGCAGGATAAAATGCACCTCATGCGGAACTGTCGGTTCGCCGATTCTGGCAACCCGGATTTTTACGCCTTCGACTTCAAGGATTACATCATCATACCGTTTTTGGGCACCGGTAAAAGAATTGCCTGGATTGTTGGCGTAAGCTGAACCGGCAGATCCGGAAGCACCATAACCGGAAGCCTGACGATCCGGAATATTGATGAGCTGTCCTATGACCAAAGCGCAGGGATCAACGCCGGGGTTTGCTTTGCTGATATCCTGCCAGCAGCACCCGTTTTGGCTGGCTAAAAGGAAAAATGTATCTCCTGACTTTATTGCATACTTTTTCAACGGCCCTACCCCTTTCTACATTTCCATATTATGGAGATCAAGGTTGTCAGGTTCTTTTTTATCTAGTAGGTCTTTGACAGCTTTAACGAAATTTATAAACATCAAGTCGTCGATAAAATTACGATCACTCCTGAGAAATGGTAAAATATCCACGGTATCAGCGATTCTTGGCCAAAGAAGCTCCAACATGTAGCTTCATTTACCTCTTGTTTTTATCCTTTACATCCTTACTTTCTTTACGTCTACTATGCTACTGTAAAAGGCATATGTGCAAATGATTAACAGTCATCCATTGTTGTTCCCTTTCCCCGCATGACTTGTTGTCAAGTCTTTCGATGTGAATCTTCGATACGGCAAATTTTTTTAATTTAAAGAATTTGTACGCGCCTACAAATTCTTCGGTTAATGAAATGATTGACTTGCCGTTCTATTGATAGCAATTAAACACAACGACGGAACCCTTACTCTTGATGAATTTGATATATCGAAAGATGAACCGATTAAATTAAATCATGTAGTTAGGGTGGTAAAAACAAATTAAAGCAGCTGCCGGGGAAATGTTCTCGGCAACTGCTTTAATATGAAGTTGAAATTTACAGCTTGAGCAGACGCTCTGCATTGCCATGGGCAATCTTTTCCTTATCGGAAGGGCTGATTGGTGCATTTTCAAGAAACGCTCGCGCGTTCTCGTTGCCGATATAAGGATAATCTACAGAGAATATGATCCTGTCTGCTCCCAATACCTGCAAGATAAATTGGAAGTGCGGCAGCGTAAACATACCGCTTGGCGTAACATAAACATGGTTTATAAAGGTTTCAGATATTGTTTTCGGGAGATGTGTCGCTTCCTTGGAAAGTGCTTCATCAAGACGTGCAAGGAAAAACGGCACCATCTCGCCCCAATGACCTGCAATCAGCTGTAAATCGGGATATTTTTCAAAAATACCCGCTAATATCATTCGTAGCATATGGACGCCTACTTCTGCGTGCCACCCCCAGCCAAACGCTGACAACCTTGCACTGACAACTGGATCCAATCCGGCATAATACGCCTCCTGCACTGTTCTGGCAGGAAATCCCGGGTGCATATAAATGGGCACCTTTAAAAAGTTTGCCATCTCAAGAACAGGCTCAAATTTAGGGTTATCAAGAAAGGTTGCGTCTGCAGACGGTCGTCCGCTAAGTAAAACCCCCTTGAAATTAAGTTCTTTGACGGTGCGTTCCAGTTCATCTGCCGCCGCCTTCGGGTCTGCCCACGGTAGTGTTGCAAAAGCTGCAAAGCGGTCAGGATATCTTTTAACCCTCTCCGCCATTTCATTATTGGCTGCCTGCGCTATCGAAACAGCTTCCGGTGCCGGAATTAGCTGAGTCGCTGTGGTATAAGAAAGCACCTGCATATCTATTTTTCCTGCATCCATGCTTTCCAACCACTTTTCCTCAACATTCCCATCGGTACTCGTTGTGTAATAGGACAACCCCGGCGAGTGGGAATCGGAAATGTACGGTGTCATTTGCAACAAATTTTTCCATGACGCTGCGGTTATTTCTTTATTATTTACATGCTCTTCAATTGTAATAATCTTCATTTTTTATTCACGTTTCCTTTATGCGGTAATAGATGACTCAATCCCATTGACCCATACGCGTTTAACCTTATGGAGGGCTTTAATATCGGTAGTAGGGTCACCATCAACCAAAAGCAAATCCGCCCTGAGACCCGGTTTAATCATCCCTCTGTCAGTGATGAATCCGAATAATCTGGCTGGAAGGCTGGTTGCGCTTTGCAGCGCCTGCACAGGAGTCATGCCTGCAGCCACAAACGCTTCGATTTCATCAAGTAAACCAATGCCGTGGTCGATACTGGCAGGGGCAAAGGGTGCATGATTTGCATCAGTACCTGCAATGACTGGTATTCCCGCATTCATTAAGGCTTTTAGTGTCATATCTATATTTTGCGTATCCAAGTTGACATTGGGGATACGATTTAGAAAAGCGATCGTTTTTTTCATCATGCCCGAAGTAGGAACCGTAATAGTCCCTTTTTTCAACATTTCTTCGATCAGGGATTGCGACATCGGGGCTTCAACCGGAATGTGCGTAATAACATCAACACCTGCATCAATGGCCGTTTTGAAAGTCGCCATCGATACAGCATGAGCGAATACCAGAAGTTTATGTTCGTGTGCTGCCTCCGTCAAGGCGGTAATTGTTTCCGGGGATAAGGGCTTTTCCGCCATACGCGGTTGATCCTCAATGATGATTTTTATATAATCTGCGCCTTTATTAACCTGATCGGCAACGAAAGCTTTGGGATCGTCAATAGGATAAAGCGCAGCTGTGTAACAAGTCAATATATCCGAAAATCCCGGGCGTTTTTTCAGGCTGTTTATAAACTCCGTGGAATGAGCCGCCATATCAAGCATAGAGGTGACTCCGTATTTTACACCATTTTCCAGATCATTTAATGCTTCCATATGGACGTGCGCGTCAATCAGTCCGGGCAGCAGTGTACCCCCCTCGCCGTTAATAACCGTGTCCCCTTTGGTTTTGTGGGATATGAAACCATTTTCAATCACAACCGATTTATGATTCGTTAATTTTATGCCATCAAAAATCTGTACATTGGTTATTTCTATTGACATAACTTCCCCTCCTAAATTCTCATTTTGGGACAAGCGCTTACTTCATATTTGTTCCCGCTAGTCCAATTCCCGACGATCCCTAACAAACCACCTGTTATTCATACGATATTTCCTTCTATTTCATATGCCTGGCAGACCACCTCTCGAAGTAATATTTACTTTATGGTAAAAAAAACTTTACCGTTGACAATGATACTACCAGATGTTACCATTGTCAACGGTAAAGTAAAATATTTTTTACCGTAATAAAATGATGTAATAAGGTGTAACGATCATGCAGAATAAATCCGAACTAATAAAGGAACTAACCGATGTCGGGCATCTTTTTCGCAAGATTCTAACCCGGCCCATAGAATCAAATTGCAAAGTGAATGTAAAGCCTTCGCAAAAGTACGCCCTGATCGCACTGTCAAATTACAGTGAGATGACCATGTCAGAACTCGGTCGGGACCTATTGGTCTCGAAGCAGCAGCTTACCATCATCGTTGGTGAATTGCTGAGAAAGGGTTACGTTGAGCGTTATCTTGATAAGAATAATCTTCGTATTGTCTATGTCCGGCTGACCGAAGAGGGAAGAAACGCTCTTAATGAGATCTATACGCATGTAGAAACCGGACTTTCATCAAAGCTGGATCTACTGTCCGATGAAGAGCTTGACGCGTTAATGTCTGCGGCGGTTTCAATTAAGAAATCGCTCGAGAAAATAGATGAAAATGAATAGGATAAGTATAAATATTTAGGTAGGAAATGATCAAAGTCGCCCTCTCTATTCGGAGCGAATAAGAATACTCAGACGAATTTCCGCTTCTCCGTTTACATAATCCAGTTCCTGAATCAAAAAAGGGACCTCCTTCTGAAGCTGAATTGTATTCACCGCCCGGAGTATTTTCTTCAGTTCCCCTTCTCCGTTTACTTTGATCGTGGCTTGAAAGAAATCCCCTCTTTTCATTGACGGCTGGGTGATATCCATTGCCTTAACCGAAACATTTTCGGATTTGAGGCAATGATTGATCTGTTCCAGCATATGCGGAAGATCGGCGCGATCCGGTATCAGCACATTGTTCTTGGCGCCTTCTGCTAGAATGTCCTGGTATTCCTGCCGGAGTAAGTTTTCTTTTGCACTGACGGTATCTAGTTGCCGGGTCAGCGGTCGCACTGCCAGGACCTGGACTGCGATGACGGCCAATAGAATGATACTCCCGCCCATGATCACAATTCTGCTTAAACTTAACCTATCTAAAAACCGCCACCTTGTAGCAGGCTCAGATAAGAAATCTCTCTGAGATGAGATGTTTCTATCAGATAAAAAGTGCTTTAAAAATTGAAGGTATTTAAAAGACACATCTTTACCTCACTTCAAATTTTTCTTTCTACACGCAAGCAGAACGAAATTGTTTTATCCCGATAATCATAATCGGTCAGGACTGGTTCCCTCCAGCCTTCTTCCGTCAAAACCCCGATTAAACTTGTGATACTAAGATTATCGGAACAGTCCGCATATAGGTACAGCGTATTCTGCCGATAGCTCAGGCGATTCAAACGTATACTGCTGTTAAGACTGGTTAAGGACTTCTGAACCATTGTCAAATCCCCAAATGTATCGCTGCGGTTCCGTTCCCATTCCGACCAGATCTGATTTTTCCGTTCCGCGTTTAGTTCATCGACCTGTTCCTGCAGTGCCGTAATTTCTATCTGGTGCTCAGAAATATGATTGATTAGCGGATAGCAATAACAACCTATCCCGAAGATCATTCCAATAAAAATCATCAGGACCAGCAGACATGTTTTTATTTTGGCCGGCCGCAAAAAAATGCAGCCAAAATTGCAGTTTTTCTTTTCTTTCACTCTTTGCCTACCAGCCAGCAGTGCCAGGTAATGAAAATTCATAGAATGGCTATCTGCCGAAAAATCACTGGAATCGAATTCCTGATAAACGGATTCCAGTGTCCGGGCACCCTCAGCCTCTCCTGAATCAATCAGGATATCTGCGATCCGGGTGGCTTCAGCGCTTCCATCCGTGACAACGATATTGAAAGGAATTGTGCAGTCTTTCAGCGCAGTATAAATCTGATATTTCGGAGTCTCCGGTTCACTGCCCGGGATCACCCTTATCACTTCCGGCAAGCCATTGCGATATTGGACAGCCTGGATATTTTGATTATGAAGTTTAAACAGGCAAAGAATTCTTTTTTCTTTTAAAGGTGCCAGGATCCCGCCAAATGCCTGAACAGTATATTCAGCACCGCAAAGTTCATATCCCGTCTGCTGAAGACACCGGGCATAAAGCTCAAGCGTAGTTTTCCTTACGCCAATGACGCTGATCCGAAGATATTCATCCTTCTTCTCGTCCAATACCACGTATTCATAACTAAGTTCGCTGATTGGAACCGGAACTTCCTGTTCAAGCCAGAGATGAACTGTTTTATCCCGATACTTCGGAACAACCCAAGGAATACAAAATTCCCTGATCAGCCCGTTCTGAAAAGGAAGCAACAGATAAACAGGGACTTTTCTCGAACATTTTCGTTGCCCAAATCGTCCCTGACAGTCTTTTTGACGATATTCATCCAGAACCATTTTAAGATTTTCTTCGGTGTCACTGCCTTCGGACCCTGAAAAAGTCTCCAGTGGAAAGCTGGAGACGACAATCTCGGAACCCATGTTTCCAAGACGCTTCGAGCGATAAAAAAATCTTATTTCTTGGGCATCAATCTCTAAAAAAAGCATTTTTTCTCGGCCTGCCTTCTAAATAGACGACCATAAAGTACTGGCAAGACTTTCGTCAAAAACTTTAACTTCAGCCTGAGATCCATCCGAACTTAGATATACCATAATCAAATTTCCGGGGTCAGGAAAGGTATTTCCGGTAATTTCTGCAATACCAAAGCCCGTTTTCCCTGTCTCGGCCTTTTGCTGCGTCACCGTTGGATCAAGTCTGGCAATATAATCAGGGATAAGTCCTGAACCCGTGATCGTTCCGTTTGCAGCAGAAAGTTCATCAATCCTGAGATATATTCCATTGTCGACCTGATACCTGTCCAGCGCTGCTTTGACTTCACGTCCTGTTGTGATGTCGGCTTTCTCCCGAGCTGTTTCTGCATTCCCAACGAAACGCGGGATGACAATTGCGGCTAGGATGGCCAGAATAACGACCACCAGCATAACTTCCAGAAGGGTAAATCCTTTCTCGTTTTTAACCACTTAAGACATTCCTCCCTGTATTTTTTGACGGTTATTTTAATTTTTTCCTGTGATTTAATGGCATGTTGAATTTTTTTATTGTACAAAATATCAGCTTAATGAATCTGTGAGCTTATATCAAAGATCGGCAGGAGAACTCCGATAGCCACGAAACCGACCAGGCCCGCCATAAGAAACACTAGAGCAGGCTCTAAGAGCTTCGTATACTGCTCAATTCGCTCCTCCAGCTCTTTTTTGAACATCCGAGTCATATACGCAAGCATTTCACTTAGTTTGCCGGATTCCTCCGCAACCTCCAGCATTTTTGCAACTTCCGGAGGAAACAGCTTACTCGTCATGATGACCGAGAACATTCTTCTTCCTTCGTTGACAGCAAAAATTAATTGGGTTGTCAATTCCTGCATCAGATGATCCTTGAAAAGGTTTTTCACCAGGAGCAGTGATTCCTGCAGAGACAGCCCCGCGTCCAGCAATCTTCCCAGGACCGAACAAAATTGAATGAGCTGCCTGGTTCTGTTGATCTTACCGGTTCCAGGTATGATGAAGGAATATCCTTTTTTATTCAGCAGCCACACCGTTATGGCCAAAACAGGGATAACGGCTGTCAAATACGGGATACAACAACCCACATTAAACATTATTTTGGTTGCCAGCGGCAATTCCGTCTCAAACCCGCGGAAAAGGGTTTCATACATCGGCAGAATCATAATACTGAGGGTATAGATAATAAACAAAGATGCGACAAGAAGCAGAACCGGATAAAATAAAGCATTTTTGAATTTCTTCTCAAAAAAATATGCGTCCTCCAGATAATCTGCGATATCGATCAACGCAGTCGGCAGGGTCCCGCTTCTTTCGCCGGCTTTGACCATCGTGGCAAACAAGTGCCCCGGAGAGGGAATGATGCCCTGCAAACTGACATGCAGTTCGACGCCAGCTTGAAGAGAGCGGCTAACCTGCTTCCATTGATTTTTATCTAAACCGGTTCTTTCTCTTTCCGCAATGACATCTAATACCGCAAGCAGAGGAATGCCTGCCTCCAGCATTGTTCCCAGCTTACGAGCTGTCCTCCCCCAAAACAGTTTTCTATTTCCCGTCTTGTATCTGATCCACACCGAAGTGAATAATGCCCTGGTGATCTCCACGGGATATAAATGCTGTTCCCTAAGCCCGGAAACAACTCTGCTTTGATCTTCCTCCGCCCAGTAGCCCTTCCGTATATTGCTATTTTGATCAACGGCTTTCCATTTCCAGAGCAATCGCAAACCCTCTTATTGTCCTAATCTATATTTCCGCCCACAGTCTCATGATTTCTTCCAGAGAAGTTATTCCGGCAGCGACTTTCCTAAGCGCATCTTCTTTCAACGTAAGCATTCCAGATTTTTCAGAGACCTTTTCAAGGCTGGCGGCACTGCCTTTTTGCAGAATTAGTTCCTTAATTTCCTGATTGTAGGGAAGATATTCATGAATCCCTATCCTGCCGTTGTATCCGGTCCCATGGCACTTGGAACAGCCTGCCGGTTCATAAATAGCTGATAAGGCTTCCCCGTGAAAAATTTGTTTCTCTTCAGCTAAAACCGGTTTTAATTTCCGGCAATTCAGACATAGTCTCCGGACAAGTCTCTGAGCCAGTACCCCGCAAACCGCCGAAGCTACCATATAGGCATCGATATCCATATCCAATAAACGGGTAAGCGCTTCTGCTGCAGTATTGGTATGAACGGTAGATAAAACAAGGTGCCCGGTCATTGCAGCCGCTGTTGCAATTTTGGCGGTTTCTCTGTCTCTTATTTCCCCTACCATGATAACATCCGGATCCTGACGAAGAATGGATCTCAGGCCACTTGCAAAGTCCAGGCCAATACCGGCATTGACCTGGGCCTGACTGACTCCCGGTAGCCGGTATTCGACAGGGTCTTCGATGGATACCATATTGATGGTTTCAGACTGCAGCTCCCGGATCAGGGCATACAATGTGGTGGTTTTGCCGCTCCCGGTCGGGCCGGAAATGAGAATCAGCCCATGCGGCTGGCGGATAAGCTTTCGAATTTGGTATTCGACATCCTCCCGCATACCCAGTTCTTCCAGGGAGAGACGTGCGGTCTTTTCATCCAGAATCCTGGTCACGACTTTTTCTCCATAGACAGTCGGAAAAGTAGAAACTCTGACATCAATTTTCTTATCAGAAATGTCCAGCATGATTCTGCCATCCTGAGGGAGACGTCTTTGGGTTATATCCAGACCCGACATGACTTTCAAACGGGCGGTAACACTTCTGGACAGATCCTTTGGCAAGTTTTCCTTAACCATCAGCAGCCCATCTATCCGAAATTTCACGCTGAATCCGGTTTCGATCGGTTCCCAGTGTATATCACTTGCTTTTTCGATAACAGCCTGTCGGAACAGCGAATCAACAAGGCTGACGACCGGCGTTTCCTGGGCATTGATATTTTCTTCAATCTTCCAGCTCACTGATTCGTTTGGATTTAGAACAGCATGTTCCCCAGTTGATCTTTCCAATGTAAAACATTCTCGGATCGCAATTTTGATTTCTTCAGCGGAAGCCAGGAGTGGATCAACCTGATATCCGGTAAAAAGCATCACATCATCCAACGCGGTTCTATCTGTAGGATCCGCCATAGCGATGATGATTCTTTGATTCTGAGCCGCAATCGGAATCAGCGTATATTTCCGGGCCAGTTCTTCCGAAACCAACTTTGCTGCTGAAACATTGACAGGTCTCTCTGCAAGACTGATCATGTTAATTCCTGATATCCGGCTTTTAAATTCCAGGATTTCCTCTTCTGCCAAATACGCTGCAAGAAGTTCTTCAAGTTTTGCTCCCTGGTCAAGCAGGGCAAGCTGAGTAGCTATCTCATCGGCATTTGAAATAAGCACCTTGTTCTCACGGGCATACACGTAAAGTTCTTTAAGTACAAAATCTTTCCAAAATCCTGGTTTGGACTGATCAATCATAAACGTACCTGTACCCGGTAAGGTCGTACTTCCCATCTTCTCCCAACACAAGCTCCCCAACTCTGCACTGTTTCATATTCCCCATTGTTGCCCTGGATGTGATTTGAGTTACATCGTTGGCCCGTATAACATCAATTTCTACAACCATTCCTTCCGAATCGTATTGAATGCTCCCCTGCCAGGAAGGATCATGAGCAAGAACTGCTTTGGCGTATTCCAGCCCACTGTCAGCCATATAAGCGGTCTTAATTTTTTGGGCCTCACAGACAACGATACGTTCCTGTGAGCTGATCAGAATAAAGGTCTGAACTCCCATCCAGGATAAAGAAAACGTAACAAGAAGTATTAGTAAAGATACATTACCGCTTTCCCAATTTATTCCGAAGAACTTCTTAAGCGAACAGTTCTTTGCCAATAAACGGCTCTTTCCGCCTGCGCTGCTGTTAAAGATATTTGCCATAATCCCTCCCTAACCCCAGTACAATGAAATTCACAAATCCTGCTTGCTACCGGAATCGGAACGCCAAGATGTTCACGGTACAAGTCCAAAACTCCGTTAAAGTCCTTGTCCGCAAGATAGTAGCTGTCTGTAATGATCTTACCGTCCTCAAGACAGTTGATACGTAATACTTTGCCTGTCCATGCTACACCTTCTGCTGTAGAAACAGCGGCGGTCAATACCTGGCCTGCCCGGACAGCTGCAAAGGAAAGGTCGCCATCTGCCATTAACCCTTTAGCCATCCGGTACTGGCTGATATACAATTGAAGAACCATTGCCGCAATGATTCCGGTAATGACCAGTGAAACGAGGACTTCTAACAGCGTAAACCCCTTGTCATTTTGCTGTACCGTTTTCTTTGTCAACCCAGCCATATGTTACTCCAACCAGCATAGTCAAACTCTCATCTACTTATTTCCATTAT
Organism: Dehalobacter sp. TeCB1; assembly: GCF_001707455.1. Classification (NCBI taxonomy): domain Bacteria; kingdom Bacillati; phylum Bacillota; class Clostridia; order Eubacteriales; family Desulfitobacteriaceae; genus Dehalobacter; species Dehalobacter sp. TeCB1. The sequence continues at coordinate 21,908 of NZ_MCHF01000020.1, forward strand.
TTAACTTAATTACTATATTTCTACATATTTCTTAAACTTCCTGCCTGTTTTATAAAATAATTTACTTATTTTCCCAAATTAATTATTATTCTGCAATATAATGCAGATAGGTCAGGTTGTACTCTTTTTGATCTTTCAACTCTGTCCAGATGATTTTTACAGAAATTTTCAGCAGATTTTGAGAGTCCCATTCACAACAAACAGTTCTGGAAAACCGGCCGGATTCATCGCGCTCAGTTCCGTTCAAATAACGATTAACGGCAGAAGGATCATCGAGCAGGACCACCGTAATTTCATCTACTGTCGAGCTGGCAAGATTGACTGCCTGCAGGATATTATCCGTATGGCTATTCTTGATGTAAGCCGTATTGATCAATGCCAGCATGACTGCAAATCCCAAACTAAAAATAAAGAGTCCCGTTAAAACGTCAAGCAAAACAAAACCTTTTTTCTTATCGTTCATTCCTGCGCCTCCCCCCTAAGTAGATTAATTCGTAAATCCTATAAAAATTAAAAAAACAAGCTTTGCTTGGATTAGTATCCTTAGCTTAACGAACCACTGCTTTTCCATCATCAAGCGTATAATGTTTGCTTGGATCAAACGGGCATGCCGGTATTTCCTCAAGATACGGTCCTTGCCAGTTTAGATCAGCAGAAGGGCAGGTAATCAGATCATTCAGACTTTCCGGATAGCTGCCCACGTCAAGACGGTATAGTCTTGCAGCACTTTCTATTTTGAGAATATTGACTTTGTGCACTTCCGATTCTGTACTGTTGATACTGCCGCTGTAACATGGCAGAATCATAGAGGCCAGGATACCCAACAAAGCGATGACCAATAATACTTCCCATAAAGTAAAACCGTTCTTGCAAGCTTTTGGCATAACGATTCCTTTCTTGTCTCTGATAAAACGAAAAAATATGTAAATTAATTACATATTTTCTACACAAATATTCTATTTCCTTTAAGATTGGTATTTTGGGGGAACAACAAAAAGGTACTGCTGTAAATCTCAACTTACAGTTTTTTATTCTGCAATTTATATTATTAGTACTTATTTGACCTAAATGATGACTTTTTCCCAGGCCCTAAGGATTTCTTCATCGTTACAGTCTGCAGCGATGACCGATCTCCCAATGCCGACCGGCAAAATCAGCACCTTATTACCGGCTTTATTCTTCTTATCTGCAGACATGTGTCCAAGAAGTACTGCCCGGTCATGCGCTTTGGCCGTAGTGGGCAAATCCATTTTCATTAAGAGATTCAGGATTCTGTCAAGCTGTTTGTCGTTAACCAAACCTCTTTCTCTGGACAGATTGGCTGCGGCGGCAATCCCGATACTGACCCCTTCGCCGTGCATAACACCCTGATAGGCTTCCTCTGTCTCCAGAGCATGCCCGAAACTGTGTCCGAGATTTAGAAGCATCCTGTTTCCCTTTTCTTTCTCATCCTCAGTGACAATCTTAACTTTGACAGCCAGAGACCGCAGGGACATTTCCTTAATGATCTTGTAGTCCAATCCTTTGATAGCATCAGCATGTTCTTCGATGAATTCAAACAAATCCGGATCAGCGACAAGCGCGTGTTTAATGGTTTCGGCAAGCCCGTTCCGCATCTCTTGCCACGGAAGTGTCTGCAAGGTGTCAAAATCCGTCCAGACGGCCTGGGGGGCATAAAAAGACCCCAGGAGGTTTTTACCGGAAGGATGGTTCACCGCCACCTTGCCGCCAATACTCGAATCAATCTGGGACAGCAAGGTGGTCGGAATATGGATGTAACGCATTCCACGCATAAAAATACTTGCAAAAAATCCGGACAAATCCCCGATCACCCCTCCGCCGAGGGCCAGTACCACAGTGTCCCTGTCCGCTTTGAATTGCAGCGCCTGTTCCGTCAGTTTACTGATCCTGTCCAGTGATTTCTCCTGTTCACCGTCAGGAACGGTAATCAAATCGGTCTTTAAGTCCTTCATTCCGTCCAAAAGTTTATCTGCATGGTATCCGGCCACAACATCATTTGTGATGAGAAGATAATGCCCGCTCGTGCCGTATGCTGTTTTCAAATGACCGCCAAGCTCGTCCAAAGTTGCTCCCAGTAACAGTGGGTAACCGTGTCCTCTACTGACATCTATTCTCTGTATCATGCTGTAATGTGTTCTCCTTTCAGCAGTTCGAGGATCTCCGCCGCAACGGTTTGAACATCTTTATCCGATGTGTCAACCGTTATAGGCGCCTTTCTGTAAATCACTTCCCGGTCTCTCCAGAGCTTTTCTATTTGTTCCGGCTCGCTGCTGGAAAGAAGCGGCCGATCGTGATGTTCTTTTGCTCTCTGTAAAGCAATCTCCAATGGAACATATAGGTAAACCAACTTCCCAAGTCCGTGGAGAATATTCCAGTTTTCCGGATTTAAAACCGTTCCTCCGCCAGTGGCAATAACTGTATCGGTAAATCCGGAAATCTTATGAACCAGCAGATTTTCTTCCGACCGGAACCTTGCTTCACCGTATTTTTGAAAAATTTCCGGGATTTTCAACCTTGTCACTCTTTCGATCTCACTGTCCGTATCCAGAAATGCCCAGCGGAGTTCCCTGGCCAGAAGCTTGCCGACACTGCTTTTTCCAGCAGCCATAAAGCCGATAAGTACAATATTTTGGGGTATCGAATTCAGGCTATCGGACACGAAATTTCACCTCTCTATTCCATCCTGATCCTGCCCATCACAGGCGCAACAATCACATTTCTTTCTAAATCCCCTGACGCCAGCATGACCGTCAGACCGGTGTCAGGCGTCCCTGTCGGGCGAAAAGTAAGATCAGAAGGACTATTGGCAAAGTGCACACCATTCTCCAGGTTAACTTTGCGGATAAATTCTCCCTGTCTGAAGATCTTATATTCACCGGTATAAACAGAAAATTTGACTTTATACCAAACATTCTCAGCCAAAGCTGTCTGCTGAACTTCCCGTAAGTCCTGAAGCAGAACTGCCGCTGAGAGTTCCAGTCTCCGTTCCTCCATTTGCTGCGGAATGTGCACAAGGAAAGTAAAGGCTGCACTTGATAATAGTGCAAGCACAAGCAGGATCTCAATCAATGAGTACCCGTTTCTTCGCTTTGCTACCATTCCTATCCCCTGCATTTCTATCCTTTGTTACCTTCCAATTTCTCCTGCAAAGCTTTCCGCATAATGTCCAGCGGAGCCTTCTGCTCCAGCCAGAACTCCCAGGCAAGGATCCCCTGAAACAGCAGCATATCCAGACCATTCATGGACCGGCAGCCGCAGGCAGCGGCCTGTGCCATGAAATCTGTAACGGCCGGATGGTAAATCAGATCAACGGCCCAAGCCGAAGGATTAAGGCCTTGAAGATCGATCGTATACGCTTCGCCTTTCATGCCAATCGAGGTTGTTTGAATCAGCAAATCCACAACCTCCAGCCAGTGCCCGGGTGCCAAAATACCCGAGGCCGCATTTCCGCCGAGCGTGTTGACTTTTCCGGCGAGAATCACAGCTTTTTCCTCACTTCTGTTAAGAATAAGCATTTTTACCTGTAAGGATGCCAGGGCTGCCGCAATGGCTTTGGCAGCTCCTCCGGCCCCTAATATGACAACTTCTTTGCCCTCAAAAACGAAACCCTTACTCAGCAAAGCCTGAATGAAGCCGCCCCCGTCCGTGTTATGCCCATAGAGTCTTCCGTTTTGGACTTTCACGGTGTTGACTGCGCCAATACGTTGCGCTTCAGGAGTCAGGACATCCATATAAGGAATGATTTTTTCCTTCAGCGGATACGTGACGTTCCAGCCGTCATAGCCGTTATTTTTGAGATATCCGATACTTTCAGCCAGTTGAGTCGGCTGAACTGTTATCCTGTCGTAGATTGCAGGCAAACCGGCAGCCTTAAATCCTGCCTCGTGCATTTTCGGAGACAGGGAATGTTCCACAGGATAACCGATGATTGCATACTTCATGCATATCCCCTTAATAGCCTTAAGTATTCTTAAGATTTTATGGTGCGGGTATACTTGGCTTTTCTGCCTACCAGCCGTTCCATAAAACGTAGGACTTTCGTACCCGGGAATTCCCTTTGAGCAATCGGTGAAACTAATATGGTCTTAAGTCCGAGCTTGTTGCCGCCAAAAACATCTGTAAACAGCTGGTCCCCAATCACTGCGACCTCGGACTCCGGAATATCCAGGACCCGAATCCCTCTCAGAAAAGCTTTTTTCTGCGGTTTCTTGGCCCTGTAAACATAAAGTATTTCCAGCACATCAGCAACCGCAGAAACCCTTTCGGGTCCTCTGTTATTGGAAACGATGCAGGCTTTAATCCCTGCGTCATTCACTTTTTTAAACCACGCAATCACGTCTTCGGTTAAAGTTCTGTCATTCCAAGGTGTTATGGTGTTGTCCAGATCCAGGATCAAACCCTTGATGCCATTTGCCTGCAGATCCTCTGCCTGAATATCCTGCAGCATCTCATATTGAAAATCCGGTCGTAAGATTCCGCGCATACCGGTTCCTCTGCTTTCCATTTAATATTACCAAATAATTATATATCAGCTCAATATCCAAGAGCAACCTGTTTCTGGCAAGTTTAAGGCAAGTTGTACCTGACAGGTTGTTATTTTTCCCGGTGATCCTTCATTTCCTCCATCAGTTTCTGCACCGCTTTTTTCTCTATCCGTGAGACGTAGGACCTGGAGATTCCCAGCAGTTTGGCTATCTCTCGCTGAGTCTTTTTGGGCGTGTTCATCAGACCGAAACGAAGTTTTATCACCGTTTGTTCCCTTCCTGTCAAATATTTGAGTTTTTCCAGGACCACTTTTTGTTCAAATTGACTTTCCACCTGATCCGAAATTGCATCCGGATCTGTACCCAGGACATCAATCAGATTAATCGCGTTTCCTTCTTTATCCGTACCAATCGGGTCATAAATGGACACTTCCCCGCGGGATTTTTTCAGGGAGCGCAAATACATCAGAATCTCATTTTCGATGCAGCGTGCCGCATAGGTGGCGAGTCTGGTTCCCTTTTCCGTGTTGAACGTATTGATGCCCTTGATTAAGCCGATGGTCCCGATCGAAATTAGATCGTCACTGTCCGCTCCGGTTCCGTCATATTTTTTTACAAGATGCGCGACCAGCCTCAGATTATGCTCAATCAGTTTATTTCGCGCGTTTTCCGCGACAAGTTCATTGGAAAAATTTCCGGCATTTTTGTAGTCCGCCAGGATACTCAGATATTCGGCTTCCTCCCTTTCTCCTAACGGCTGGGGGAACGCATTATTATTAATATATGATACCAGCAGGGTAACGCCCTTAATCACCGATAAGGCAAGCCCGACAAGAAAAGCTTCAGCAATCATTAACCCTTCAACTCCTTACGCATGCTCTTTTAATAACTATGCGCGGAGCAAAAGAATACTGCTTATCCTGAGCCGGAAATTTTTTGGTCAAACAAAAATGGCTGTACAAAACTCAGCCATAAAGTGTTACATTTGCAGTTTTTCTTTTCCCTTGGGCAGTGCAGCCTTGCACAGATACGAAGTGAACGCAAGTGCCAGCTGCGTTTAGCAAACATAAACCAGCAGCTTTTAAATATGCCAACGGTTCACTTGCAGAAAGCCCAGAGGTTTTGGCATATTAGCAAGGGGTTATGTTTGTAGCAGCGAGAACGTGTGAGCGCAGTATCTGTGCAAGGCTACACCATCCTGAGCAAGTAAAACAATACCCCAAAATGGATGCATTTTTGTTTAAAATCACCTTCAGTTGTTTATTCTTTGTATCCGAAAGCAATGATCCTAATCCTGGCTGCAGTCGTATCCTTTTCGCCTTCGGTTACCTGGATGCTGTCCAGCGCCAGATTATACTGACTTACCTTGCGAAGCCGTTCCACAAAGGCATAGATTTTGGCGGTTGACCCCGTACAGGAGAAATTCATAGCCAGAGAACAATAACTGCCTTCATCTTTCATCTCTTCAAAAGTCAGATCCCGAGAATTGATCCCGCTGTCTTTAGCCAGATTGAAAATAAAGACCATCATATCCGGTTTGACCAGGTTTTTCGGAACGGTCAGATCCAGTTCAGCAGCTTGAGCTGTTAAATCCGTCTGTTCCTGTTTCAGCCCGGACAAATTGATGTAATTGTTCTGCAACGTCACCAAATAAGCCTCGCGTTCGCGGAGTTGAGCTGAATTCTTCTGCAGCACCCCACACTGACCAACCAGCAGATAGACATAACCTATCCCGAGCAGAATGATCAGGCCTGTTATTAAAATGCCATTTTTCTTCATACGCATGGTTTCTATTTCTCCTACGGTTTCAGTTTCAGAGCGAGATTTAACGTCTGTCCCCTGTCATTCAATGAAATCGTTTGGATATCAAAACTTTCAAACCTACCCGAATCAATGAAAATATTTTCCAAACTGCGGATATTTACTGATTCAGGCAGGATCAGCTGCAATTGGACCCTATTATCCGCCTGAAGCAGAAAAGAAGTGACCTGCGCGTCTCCCGGCAAAAGTCCGCCTATTTGACTCCTTATAACTGCCGGATTGCTGATTGATCCCCTTGTCCCAAGCTCCAGAAAGCTGCGCTGATCAGTGATCAGGGAACGGAGCCTGTCGTTTTCTGCCATGACAGCAGCAACTTCATTGTAGGACTGAATGCTGGCTTCAATCCTTCCTAAATCTAAGGCCAGTTTTTGCTGCCAAACCCACGGGGAGGCTAGAATGATGACAGCAAAAACAACAGCGATTATCCTAACAACGACGCTAAGCTTTCTTCGAACAGGCTGTTTTCCGCTGCCGGCTTCAATTTCCCAGCGCAGCGCAAAATTAAACTGTGTTCTTTCGTTCATCTGCCCCTCCAGCTAGTGTATATCTTCACGTAAGGCGAGCCCATACAGACTGCCATACTTCTGCCAGTTTTCCGCTAGGCTTGTATCCCCGTCCGCCTTAAACAGCGGCATCCAGTTATTTGGAAAGCCCGTTTCAGTGTTGATCCGCAAACTTTTTCGAAAATATTCTTCCAGTCCCGGCCACAGGCAGTACTCTCCGGTCAGATAGATTGTCCCTACCGAATTTCCGGCATGACGGTCGGAATAGAAGTTCAATAGCTTGGATAATGCGGATATGATCGGGCTTAAATCTAATTTACCGGAAATATCGGAAAGTTCTCTCGGCGAACTGTACATACTCAGGTCAGCTTTTTTATCAGCTTTTTTGTCAGCTTTAGCGGCCATTTCTTTTTCTAAATCCTGATATGTAGAAGAGATAGGTAATTCCTCGTCCAATAACTCGTAAGGCACAAATAAATCTTCCAGGACAAACTCGTCTTTTTCTTTGACCGATTTGACGGATTCCAGCTGGGAATAATAGAATTCCGCGGCTTCTAATTCCTCCAGAGATAATGCTTCTTGATTATTCCGCAGGTTCTGAACCTTATAAAAATCGAGCCGCGGATATTCGTCATCTTTGGTCTCCAACCCAATTAATTCATTTAACAGATCAGAAGGTTCCTGGCCTGTTGATTGGGGCAAGTCTTCGGGGAAAGCATGTTTTTCGGTATTGCCTGTTCTACCCGCATTTTGATTTCTTTCATCCGCATTGAGAGTTTCTTCTGCATGGACGGTTTTCTCGTCCGTATTAACTTTTAAATCGGTATACAAAAAGAAGCTGCCATTTTCCAGCAGTACAAACTCAATCAGCCCCGGATTTAAAGAAACAATCGCGAAATCGTTATTGTTTTGTCCTTGTTCCGTATTTCCCTGGGAAGCATGTGCAGGCATTCTTTCTGCCAAAAAAGAATAAATTCTGGCCAGGCAATCCGCAGTAAGATCCACCGTCTTGGGCTCAATCCCAAGATCCCGGCAAAACGACTGAACCTGTTTCATTTTTTCGGCCGGGAAAGCTGCCAGGAGGACTTTTAACATGGGTACCCCGTTTTCCTGATATTTTTTCAGGATGCGATAGTCCACAATATAATGATCGGTATACCGTTCAAGATATTCATCCATATCTCCGGCAATAAATTTTTCGAGTTCCTGATCCGCCATATTCGGCAGTGTAATAATGGTCGTAATTAATCCTTGACCCGAAACGGCAATTTTTAGTTTATGGAGCGGTATCCGCTGGTATTGAAGCCAGTTCTTCAGACCCGAAACATCATAACCGGCCGGCACGGCATAGCCAATATTTTTACCGCCCGGTTCCTTGTATGATGCATGCATATGTATCTCAATTTCTTTAGATTTTCCGACAGCAATTGTGGCTATTGACAATTCATTTTCACCGATGACAGCCAGCCAGTGTTTTTTCATGCGGAAAGTCTCTCCTACTCTTCTCGTATCACCCATAACACTATAATAGTATAGGATTTTTCTCAGAACAACAAGATTCTGGCAGAATATCCAATTATAATTCAAGGAATATCAAATTCCAGTTAGGGTAAAATCTCCATTTGCAAAGGAAGTGCCGAGAGTATTTTTTCTAGTTCAGGCCAGCAGTACCTGGTCGTTTGGATCATTACTTCACCTTTGGCTTTATCGGTCGTTGTGATCACACCCAGGTGACCAAGTCCTTCGACATATTTGGCCAGAAGCTGAATATCCGAGCGAAGAATCCTTGCTTTGACCAGCAGATCAGAATCTTCCCAGCTGATATGGGATTCTTCAGCAATTGATTTCGCTTTTAGATTTTCGTTTTCCGTATTCTCGTCTTTTTTCATCTGGTCTTTCTCCTGTGTCTTTGCCCGATGCTTTTATTCTTTGTTGTTATCTCAGGTTGTTCTTCCCTAGGGTATATCAAGCTTGTATGAATGATTTGGGTGATCATGAACCTAACGGGCAGGCACAACTTTTCGCAGGATACTGAAAGGTTGCAACGGTGCGGGAGCCGCAATCTTCAGTTTTTGCTGCGGATGCCTTGCCACATCGGTTTCCTCCCCGTCCAAATTCCAGAGGCCGTTCACTCTAAATGTCCACGGTTCTCCTTCCGGGGCAAGCACTTCAAGCTCGTCGCCTTCCCGAAAATGATTACGCTGCTCTATCCAACAGCCATATTCGGTTTCCTTCCCGATTGCCGCGCATTCCTCTTGTTCCAGCACTCTTCCGACAAAACTGTATTCGCGGATATAATTGGAAGTCTCAATGTTATGCGCTTCAGCCCCCGGTTTTCCAAAAAGGAATCCGGTCGAATAGTCACGGTGACTCACCTTGTCCATTTCAGCAAGCCAGGAGGGAATTTTTTCTCTAAATTTTGTTTCTCCTTGTTCCCACAGGACGTCCAAAGCTTCACGATATACTTTGACCGTACTCGCTACATAATAGGCGCTTTTCATTCTACCTTCTATTTTATAGCTTGCCAGATTTAAATCTTTTAATAAAGGCAAATGGGGCAGAAGGCAAAGATCATGGGAGTTAAATATATAGCTTCCCCTGACATCTTCCTCCAACGGAAAATACTGTCCGGGTCTCTTCTCTTCGACCAGCGCGTAGCCCCAGCGGCAGGGATGGGTACATTCTCCGTGGTTGGCGTCACGACCAGTGAGGTAATTGCTCAGAAGGCAGCGTCCCGAGTACGACATACACATGGCTCCATGGACAAAGATTTCCAATTCGCCTTGGGCTTGGGGACAGAGGGTTTTTAGTTCTTCCAGTGTAAGTTCCCTTGCAAGTACGGCTCTGCGCACGCCCTGGGAAAACCAGAAGTTGGCACTGGCTGCATTCGTACAATTGGCCTGCGTGCTCAAATGGACGGGCAGACCCGGCGTTTCCTTCTGGGCCAGGGACAATATCCCGGGATCAGAGACGATAATCCCGTCAATTTCAAGCTCCGTTAATCTGATCAGATAATCCTTAAGTCCGGCAAAATCCTGTTCATGCGCAAAAATGTTAACGGCTATATAGATTTTCCGGCCAAGCCTATGCGCATATTCGGCTCCCCACTTAAGTTCATTATCATTCAGGTTCCCGGCATAAGCCCGCAAGCCAAACGAAGCCCCCCCTGCATATACCGCATCAGCACCATACGCAAACGCAAATTTTAACTTTTCAAAATCCCCGGCAGGTGCCAGGAGTTCCGGTTTATTCATCAGTTTCTCCGCTGCATTATTTTTAAACTTAAACAATTAATCATCACGTTTTTATCAAATATTTCTATTGATAGATGCTTACATTTTTTAAATGTTCCTCATAGGTAACCGCAAAAGCATGTGACCCGTCATTTTTGGCGACAAAGAAGAAATAGTCGGTACCTTTCGGGTAAAGGGCGGCCTGTAAAGAAGCATGACCGGGGTTCGCAATCGGTCCGGGAGGCAGCCCGGTATTCCGGTACGTATTATACGGAGAATCGATCTGGGTATCCGCAATGGTCAGTACCGGTTTGACTTCACCCAAGATATACTGAATCGTTGCGCAGGATTCCAGCGGCATGTCAATTTTCAGACGGTTTTCAAAAACACCTGCAATCAGTGGTCTTTCTTCAGCTTTCTTCGCTTCTTTCTCGACGAGAGAAGCTTTGATGAGCCACTCAGAAACAGACATATTCCGTTCAGCCAGCCGTTTCGTGATTTCAGGTGTCAGTTCCTGTTTAAAACGCTGTAAAAATCGATCAATGGTTTGTGAGGGCGTAGCTTTTTTATCAAAGAAATACGTGTCGGGAAACAGAAAGCCTTCCAGCCGGTTTTCACCCGAAGGGATATCTGCCAAAAAGCTGTAATCATCCTGATCAAATCGTTTCATAGCGTCATAAAACTCATTCTTCGTTCCCAAGCTATTCTCGACGAGCTTATCGACAATCTGGGCAACCGTATATCCTTCCGGAATCGTAATCCGGACAACTTCCGGTTCCGGTCCTTTCATCAGCGTATCCAGGATCTCCTTGGCGCTCATGGAAGGTGAAAGATAATATAATCCCGCAACCAACTTGGAATCAGCTTTGTTAATCCGGCATAACTGGCGGAACACACTTGCCTGGCGAATTAAATGGTCAGTTTCAAGCTTGGCCGCAACTTCAGAGGCATTCATGCCAGGCTCCAGAACAAAGGCAACTTTATCGGAAGAATCGGAGACCGGCTTTAAATTCCCTGACCACCATGATCCACTGGCCAACAGCACAAGCAGCAAAACCAAAACAATGCCAATCCTATAGATTTTTTTTCTTACAGGAGCCTTTCGGCGTTTTCTCCTCACTTTACCTCTCTCTTTCCTTATCCCAGAATTTAGATGACTAAAATAATGATCAATTGACAAACCTGCTATGTGCTATTATACCTTTTTTTTCGTCAATAAGAAACTCACGCTTTTCAGCGTGAGTTTCTAAAATTATTTATGACTTTAAGAACAAATTTTCTGCTTATTCTTCGTCAAACTCGTCTTCCATTTCTTCCCAAGCATCGGCAACTTTTTCCCATTCCTCATCGTCTTCAATATCCATGAGCATGTCTTCACCGTTTTCATCTTTGCCAAGCTTCAGAATAATGGCTTCGGCTTCCTCTTCGTCTTCTTCTGTTTCTTCAACAGGAAGAAGCACGAAATACGTACTGCCTTCAACTTCGAGGGTGGCAAGATGCATGAATTCGTTTTCATTTCCTTCGTCATCATTTAAGACAATGACATCAAAAACCTCTTCATCATCAAGATCATCTTGCTTATTAATTTCATCGGACATATGTATCACCTCTTCAAATCAGATATTGTAATTCTACCTTGGCAGGAAAAGAAAGTCAAATGGTATCTCAATTTCCATTCACTTGCTATTGAGATATCCCTGGAGAATGAATACTGCCGCCATTTTATCAATGACTTTTTTTCTCTTTGCTCTGGATAGATCTGCCTCCAGCAAGGCCCTTTGGGCTCCGATGGTGCTCAGCCGTTCATCCCACAACTTCACCGGCAGTAAATAGCCTTCGCGAAGTTCTTCGGCAAAAACCTCCGTCAGCTTCGCCCTTTCACCGAGTGTCCCATTCATATTCTTCGGATATCCCAGAACAATTTCATCCACTTCGTATTCCCGAATCAGGCGGGCTAATTCTTCCCGCTCTTTCTCTTTTTTAGTTCTTCTTATGACTTCCACTCCCTGGGCGGTAATACCCAGCGGATCGCTCATCGCGACGCCAATCGTCTTTTCACCAAGATCCAGCCCCATTATCCTCATTCATGCACCTCAGCAACTGCCTGACCACGCAAGGTCTATGCCCGGTCCTGCTCGTCATCGTTGTTTAATGGAATAGAGTCGTTCATTACACCCTGCGAATTGTGACTTCCGCAATTCTTACACAACCATTCTTCGCCATCATACAGGAATTCAGTAATTTCGCCACACTCAATGCAATACTCCTGAACTTTCTTTTTCATAACAGCGTCCCCCTGTCTGTATATTTTGGTATCACTATTCGGTTATTTTCAGATGTACGTCTCTTATCCTAATTATATACCCTAACATTTTTCTTCGCTATTATTATCCCAGTCTACGGAAGATATTATTTAAATTTTTTCATATAATCTTCAAACAAAAATGCGGGCAATATCTGCCGCAGTATCCGCATAGAACACATCTTTCCGGCTGCAGACAAACCTGTCCATCGTTAAGATAAAGCGCATTTTGCGGGCAGCCGCCGACGCATTTTCCGCAGCCCTGGCACCAGTCGGCGATGTACAGTTTTCTCTCCCGGTGCAGAACCGCTTGACGCAATTCATCGGATATAGGTTCCTCGTTTAGCAGTGCCAGATTATAGTCTACTTCCGGAATCGATGACATGCCTAAAGCCATCGCCTGAATTCCTGGAATACTCCGGATAAAATTCACGGCCCTTTCCGGTTCAGCCGCCAAGTGCCCACCGCCAAAAACCTTCATCGCATAGATCCCGATACCTAATTCAGCTGCAAACGCAATAGCTTCCAGCATGTCCCCAAGACTTCCATCGATAATACCGAGCCCCTGGTAATTAATGAGCGGGTGAATCACGTCAAGACCCGGCTGAAGTGCCCCTGCTCTTACCCCTTGAACCGCATGGGTCGAGATTCCGATCGCCCCGACCTGACCCCTGGCCTTTGCTTCAAGCAGTCCTTCCCAGGCCGCAGCATGTCCTTTGAGCGTCAGATGGCTTTCCTGCTCATGAAGTAGAAAGATATCAATAGAGTCCCTGCCCAGTTCCTTTCTGGCTTTCTCCAGACTCGCATCCAGCTCCTGATGCGTCACCGCATAAGATTTGGATACTACTTTCATCTCGGGGTTCCTAGTCAGAACAGGTTTTAACTGACTATAGTTTTCATAGAGTTCTGCCGTATCGACCCAATCTATCCCCCTTGAAAACGCATATTGAAGGATCTCTCTTCCCTGCTCTTCGCTCACTCTGCCCTGAAGCGAAGAAATCGCGAGGCTGCCAAAACATATCTCCGACACCGTCGGACCCTTTAGCCCTAATTTGACCTTCAGCAAATGACTGTCCTCCAAAACGAAACCCCCACGTACTGTGAGGGCAGCTAATCAAACGCAACGCAAAAATAAGAACCATTCGTGTTAATTGAAAAAATTCAAAAAAACGCAAGGTATTCAGATGCCAAAAGAAATTCCTAAAGAAAAAAGGTGAAAATAAAAAGTAAGAAAATCTTTTTTATAGATCGCGCAAATAAAATTTTACCAGTTCCTCCAGCAATTCATACCGTTCCAGCTTACGGATTTTGGTTCTGGCCTGATTATGACTGGTAATATAGACAGGATCTCCGGACATCAAATAACCCACCAATTGATTGATCGGATCATATCCTTTCTCCTGCAGTGCAGCATAAACCTGTTGCAATATTTCCCGCGGCGAATTGTCACCTGGATGGGATTTGAACATCATGGTTTCTTCCATCTTACTCAAGGTTTATACCTCCTTTCTTTCACCAGTATGTTATACATTATTCTGCATTGATCCAAAGATTACCTGTCAGTTTGTTAAAAATATTTTCACTTTTTTAGTAATCTTTAACTATTATGCCCCAAAAAATGACGGATTATGGAAGGCACTTTATCCAGCGCCTCGCCAAGCTTGGAAGAGTCCTTGCCACCGGCCTGGGCCATGTCGGGACGGCCCCCGCCTCCGCCGCCTGTAATCGAAGCCACTTCCTTAATAATTTTGCCGGCATGAAGTCCATTTAACCCCGACGGATGAACCACAGTCACCAGATTTACTTTTTCGTCGGCAACAGCGCCCAGTACAATGACACCTTCTTTCAGCTTGTCCCGGAGCATGTCCGCTGTTTGTCTGAGTGTCTCCATATCCGGGGCCTGAACCCTGGAAGCAAGTATTTTTACGCCGTGGATATCCTGAACCTTGCTCATGATGCTGTCCGCTTCATATTTAGACAGCTTAGCATTCAGCTGCTGAATTTCTTTTTCGAGTTCTCTGATCTGAGCAGTCATAAGGTGAACCTTTTTCACGCTTTCCTTTGGTTGAACTTTCAGCACCGTACTGATCTCATCGAACTGGCTCTCCATTTCTCTTAAGTATGCCAAAGATTCCATACCGGCCACAGCCTCTATTCTTCTTAAGCCTGCGCCGATACCGCCCTCGGAAATGATTTTAAACAAGCCGATTTCCCCTGTATTTTTGACATGCGTTCCGCCGCAGAGTTCCCTGCTGTAATCACCCATTTCGACCAAACGCACAATTTCTCCGTATTTTTCGCCAAATAACGCAATCGCGCCTTTTTCGCGGGCCTGGTTCATGCTCATTTCCTCCGCTTGCACCGTAAGACTCGCCATAATTTTCCTGTTCACGTTGTTTTCTACTTCGGTAATTTGTTCAGCCGTAAGCGGTGAAAAATGTGAAAAATCAAACCGCAGGCGTTCACTCGTAACAAGAGAACCTGCCTGTTGGACGTGATCTCCCAAGATCTTACGCAGCGCCGTCTGCAGAAGATGCGTTGAACTATGGTGTCCGGCGATGGCCTTGCGTTTTTCCTTATTGACGACGGTGTGGACCTTTTCCCCTATTTTCAGCACGCCGTCCTTGATCAGCAGACGGTGCGTGATCGCGCCGCTCGGAAGTTTCCGCAATTCCAGTACTTCAGCATACGCCTTGCCGGTCCGGATGATTCCTTCGTCTGAAATCTGTCCGCCGCTCTCAGCATAAAAAGGTGTCTGATCCAAAAGACAAATGACTTCCTCTCCTTCACCGGCCCCATCCACTTCCCCTTCTTCATTGAACATCGCTTCAATGATGCTGTCACTTTCCAGTTGTTCATAACCGAGAAAACGGGTCGGCCCCAGTCTTTTTGCTTTTTCTGTGAGCAGGCTGTTTTCCCCGGCAGCCTTCATCTGACGGGATTGTTCTTTCGCCAGCAGACGGTGTTCTTCCGATGCTTTGTCGAACGACTCCATATCCACGGAGATCCCCTCTTCCAGCAACATTTCTTCCGTCAATTCTACCGGGAAACCATAGGTCTCATACAGGTGAAAAGCGTCTTCCCCACTGAGGATCTTCTGACCCGATTCTCTGAACGCTTTCACCTTATCCTGAAGGATCAGCATGCCCTGCTCGAGGGTAGCCTGGAAATTCTTTTCTTCCAGCCGCAAATGATTGAGGATAAAATTTTCATTCTCCTTGAGCTCCGTATACCAGTGTGCATAATGTTCCTGGATAACACGGAATATTTGTTCCAAAAACGGCTTTTCAATTCCTAAAAGCCGGGCAAAACGAATGCCCCGGCGTAAGATTCGCCGCAAAACATAACCACGTCCGTCGCTGCTCGGCCTAATTCCGTCCGCCAGCATAAAAGATACTGCTCTGGCATGGTCGGCAACGACCTTCAACGCAACATCCGTCTTCGGATCTTTTTTATATTGCAAGCCGGCGATTTCTGCCGTTTTATTGATGAGTGGCATAAATAAATCCGTATCAAAGTTGGATTCAACTCCCTGAATCACCGATGCGATTCTTTCCAATCCCATCCCGGTGTCAATATTTCGCTTCGGCAGAGGAGTCAGTGTACCGGCTTCATTTCTTATGTACTGCATAAAGACCAGGTTCCAAACCTCCAGGAAACGGTCACAGTCACAGCCAATTGCACAATCATCTTTGCCGCAGCCCCGGCTTTCTCCAAGATCTACGTAGATTTCCGAACAAGGCCCGCAAGGTCCGACCGGTCCGGCAGCCCAGAAATTCTCGGGATCGGCGACAATCCGATCCGGACTTACACCTGCCTTTGACCAGATACTTCTGGCCTCTTCGTCCTCTGGATAGATGGTCACCCAGAGCTTTTCGACGGGAATTTGCAGTATGACGGTAATATATTCCCAGGCCCATGGAATGACTTCCTCTTTAAAATAGTCACCAAAAGAAAAATTACCGAGCATCTCAAAAAAAGTATGGTGTCTGGCCGTTTTGCCGACACTCTCCAGGTCGGGGGTCCGGACACATTTCTGAACGGTGGTCGCTCTCGAAAACGGAGGTTCCACTTGCCTTAAAAAATATGGCTTAAACGGAACCATTCCGGCTACCGTTAAAAGCAAAGTAGGATCATCTTTCGGGATCAGGGAGGCGCTGGGCTGAATAACATGTCCTTTTCCCTCAAAATATTTCAGAAACATTTCACGCAGTTGATTTCCGGTATACATCTACTTCCTCCTTATATGGAAGGCTCCTCGTGCCTTGTCAACTCTAAAATAATAAACTTTCTGATACACTAAAATAAGTATAGCCAAAAGAGAAGTTGCCTGTCAACAGACCTGATAGCCACAAATCCTACTTAATTCTTCGTTGACTTCAGATCTCGCGGTGCAATCAGATAATAATAAATATTTCTGATGATAATACGCAGGACCGCTGCCAGTGGAACGGCAAAAAGCATTCCGAGCAAACCGCCGATTTCCCCGCCGGCCAAAAGAGCAAAAACGACCCAGAGCGGATGAAGCCCGATTTTATTACTCATCAGACGCGGATTGATCAGATTGCTGTCCAGCTGCTGGACAATGAAGATTACCAGGGTGACTTTTACAGCCATCAGAGGGGATCTGCTTAAGCCCAGTAAAATTGACGGTATGCCACCTAAGATCGGACCAAAATATGGGATCAGATTGGTAATTCCGCAAATGATCCCGATAATCAGCGCATATTCCATACCGATGAGCTTAATCCCTATGCCGATCAGAAGGCCGACGATGACCGCATCAATCATATTGCCCTGGATATACCGTTTGATCACATAATCAATTTCCTGTAATACCTTGTGCCACTGCTCCCTCATCCTGCCAGGAACAAGCATTAAAACCCCATCCGCGATTTTTCTCCAGTCGGTCAAAAAATAGATGGCCAGAATTGGGGAAAGAACCATTAATCCGATGGAAGAAAGCAAAGCCGGAATATTTTCCATGACCTTTTCCAGCCAGCCGGTCAGATAGGATTGCCCCTGAATCAGTTTTTTATCCATTAATCTGCTGAGCTCTTCAGGCAGGATATTTTGCGGGTAGACACTTTTCCCAGTTTGTACATAATGGTAAATGACTTCCAGCCTCTCTGGCAGTACGACGGACAGTCTTCCAAGCTCCAGGTAAAACGTAGGCAGCAGCAACAAAAACAGCACAGCAAGCAAAACCACAATCCAAAGGAAAATCAAGGCAATTGCCCACCGTCGGCGCAGGCCTTTTTTTTCGAGCCAATTGACCATGGGACTTAAAAGATAGGCTATAACGGCGCCTGCTGCAAAAGAAAAAGCAATCTTTTTAACCTTCATAAACAGAAGGAAGCCTGCTATAACCAACAAGATGCCAAAAATCCAACGCAGCTTGGTCTGTCCCATACTCGCCTCCTGTTATGTTTTAAGACAAATAAAGGGTGGTCTTTTCAAAATGAATTTGAAAATCCCAACCCCCGATGGACAGGCCGTGGCCTTAGCTTCTTGGCCTTGCCGCTACTTGCCATCCATGGTATAAGCGAAGCGCCAACTCTATCCTACACATGCACGGTATGAAGGTATAGACATGGCAATTCGGCGTCATTCAGCAGCTGCCTGAGCCTGAACGATCTGCTCGCTTTCAAGGAAGAAATCTTCCCACGCTACCAGTGTCCCATCTTCTTCCAAATCAAATACGACTACCTGATCGGTATGACTGTTGAATTCAATAAAACAGTCCCAGCAATAGTATTGTTCCACACCGACCTTTCCGGTCTGTCGTCCCCCGCAAACCGGGCAAATCATGACAATGAACCTCCTTCAATCACAACAACATCCTGGCTCTCGCAAAGAATGTTTTCCTCAAATACAGCCTCCCTGCCCTTCACCAAATCCGCAAAAAGACCGTCTGATATTTCATAACCAAGTACTTTTTGGACTGTGTTGTCCACATAGATATCGCCTATCGTTCCTTTGATATCGCCTTCTCCATTAAAAACCTTGTTTCCGACTTTCTGAGACCAGGATGCACCTGAAATCTTTTTCCCTTCTGGGTTCTTAACAGCAAGGGAATCCTTGCCGAAAGATACGATATCATCTCTGCTCATGTCTTCGAGCGGGTGCGTGAGCAGAGAATCTTTTTCCACGATGACGCCGGAAACCGTATTGTCTTTTTCATTATATATGATATCTTTTACCCAGCCCAGACGTTCCCCGGAAGTTAGATCAATCACCGGGAGCCGGACAATATCTCTCATCCTCCGCATAATTCCCTCATTTGCCTTAGGATTATATCCAGTATTATTGCCGGAATATCAGGATAATATTCCTTTCAGCAATATCGCATTTTATATTATGACATAAAACTGAAATATCGCTGAAAGAAGTATTTCGCACGGGTCAGCCCTCCGTCAATCACTTCTTATTCTGCCTTAAGAAGATCTTGGCGGATTCCGCACTTATCCGATACAATGACCCCTCCTCCCAACACCGTCGGCCCGTCATAGAACACAACCGACTGACCGGGAGTAACTGCCCGCTGCGGAGTCTCAAACTGAACCCTGACAAGATTATTTTCAGGATAAAGAACAGCTGCTGCGGGATTCGCCTTGTAACGAATCTTGGCCTGCACCTTCAAGGGGCCGGACAGCCTTTCCAGAGCAATCCAGTTCAGATCTGTCGCCCAGAGAACATCGGTATAGAGATCATTTCCTTCTCCAAGTATTACCCTGTTGCCAACCGGGTCAATCGAAGCCACAAACATTGGTTTACCAAATGTTACCCCTAATCCCTTGCGCTGTCCGACCGTATAATGGATCAATCCCCTGTGTCTGCCGATAATGCGGCCGGAGAAATCCGTGAAATCACCTGGTTCAGAATCTTTGCCCATTGCCGTCCTAATATATTCCGCATAGTTGTTGTCAGGAATAAAACAGATTTCCTGACTCTCACTGCTGTCAGCAGCTGTCAATTTTCTGTTCCTCGCCAAGTCCCTGACCTGTTCTTTCGTATAATCACCAAGCGGGAAAAGTGCATGGGCAATCTGCTCCTGGCTTAAGGAGTATAACACATAACTCTGGTCTTTTTTCGCGTCCAGCCCGGTTTGGATCAGCCAGCGGCCTGAAGTTTCGTCAACCATTTTCCGAACATAATGACCGGTCGCAAGATAGTCGGCACCAAGTCTGCGCGACTGTTTCAGCAATTCTCCAAATTTGATTTTCCGGTTACACAGCACACACGGATTTGGCGTTTCCCCTCTGTAGTAGCTCTCCGCAAACGAATCAATGACTTCCTGTTTAAAAACCGTCCGGAAATCAAGCACATGCAGCGGTATCCTGAGCTGCTCAGCTGCTTCCAGCGCAGCGGTTTCAGCAAGTCCGCCTTCATGGGTCACAATGGTGACTCCGATCACCTCATGACCATTTTCTTGAAGTAAAGCAGCGGCGGTGGAACTATCCACGCCGCCACTCATTCCAACAGCAACTTTCATACGTTTAACCTTCATCCTTCCTCAGACCTTGGTCTTTTTCTGGATGTAGTCTTTGATAGCTTCATGAACAGCATCTGCGGCAAGATTGGAACAGTGCAGCTTGGCTTCAGGCAAACCTCCAAGGGCTTCGGCAACAGCAGCGTTCGAAATATCCAGGGCTTCATTCACGCTTTTGCCTTTGACCATTTCCGTAACCATACTACTGGTCGCTACCGCAGCCCCGCAGCCAAATGTCTTAAACTTGATATCTTTGATAACATCGTTTTCAACAACCATTGAAATCCGCATAATGTCGCCGCACTTGGCGTTGCCGACTTGCCCAACGCCATTTGCATTTTCAATTTCACCTACGTTGCGGGGATTCGTAAAATGATCGATTACTTTTTCTGAATACATCTGATTCACTCCTGTCTTATTCCTGTCTTTCAACTTGCTTTGAGGAACTATCTATTTGCTTTAAGCTAGTTCAAATTGCTTTATGATATAAGGGAGACATTTCTCTTAAGCGCTGCACGATCTTCGGAAGCTCCTGTAACACATAATCGATCTCTTCATCCGTATTCTGTCTGCCAAGCGAGAGCCTCAGAGAACCATGGGCAACCTCGTGGCTTAAACCCATGGCCAGTAAAACATGCGAAGGATCCAAAGATCCCGAAGTACAGGCCGAACCGCTGGAACCGGCTATTCCAACCAAATCGAGACTTAAGAGCAGTGATTCTCCTTCAATAAAATTAATGCTGATATTGACATTGTTCGGAAGACGCTTGGCGCCACGCGGGCCGTTCACCTTGACACGATCAATGCTGGCGAGGATTCCGTCGAATAATTTATCACGGAGTCTGACCAGTTCAATATTTTCGTCTGCCATCCTTTGTCCGGCCAGCTCACAGGCTTTGCCAAAACCAATGATCCCCGGAGCGTTTTCCGTACCGGAACGGACTTTTCTCTCCTGCGAACCGCCAAAAACAAGCGGAGAAATCCTGACGCCTTTGCGAATGTATAAAGCCCCGACCCCTTTCGGGCCATAGATTTTATGGCTCGATATCGTTAACAGGTCAACATTCATCTGATTTACATCGATTGGCAGTTTTCCAAGAGACTGGACGGCATCGACATGGAACAGGATCCCTTTTTCCCTGGCAATCCGGCCTATTTCAGCGACAGGCTGAATCGACCCGACCTCGTTGTTGGCGTGCATAATACTGATTAAAATCGTGTCCGGACGGATTGCTTTTTCTATATCCTGAACACTTACCAAGCCTTCCTCATCGACCGGCACAATGGTTATTTCGTAGCCGTTTTTAGCCAGGTATTTAAAAGTATCCAGAACAGCATGATGCTCAATCGCCGAAGTAATCAGGTGCGTGCCTTTTTTTGCTCTTATTCTGGCGGCACCCTGAATGGCCAGGTTATCAGCTTCCGTTCCGCCGCTGGTAAAGGTAATCTCCGAAGGATTTGCTCCAATCAGAGATGCAACCTTTTCTCTGGCTTCGTCGATGGCCTTATGAACTTGTCTTCCAAAGGAATGTACGCTGGATGGATTTCCGTAGTACTCTGTAAAGTACACCATCATTAACTCTGCCACCTGCGGGTCAACCGGCGTTGTGGCACTATGATCCAAATATATTCGTTTCATCTTATCCCCCATTAAGCAGCTCTTATCTGTCGACAATTATCTGACAGATCGTAGCAAAATCATCATCTCAGACACCTATTGAAGAAATCCCAAGTTTTCTCCGCCGCTACCTGCTTCTTTTAGTAAATCAGCCAGAGAAATAGAATCAACGACACCGTTGATGGAATCCCTAACCTTCATCCATACTTCCCGCGTTACGCAGAAATCTGTTTTCTGGCAGCAGTCTTCTTCCGACTGGGTAACGCACTCGACTGGTGCGATCGGCCCTTCCAGTACCCTGATCACATCGCCGATATTGATTTGTTCAGGGCGCTTGGCCAGTTCATACCCGCCCTGGGGCCCCCGGATGCTTCTGACCAGCCCTGCCTTACGCAGCTCAGGAACGAGCTGTTCCAGATAATGCTCAGATAGTTTCTGCCTGTCAGCGACAGACTTCAGGGAAACCGGACCATCAGCCGCGTGCTGGGCTAAATCAACCATGATTTGTACGCCATATCTGCCCCTGGTAGAAAATCTCACGCAATTCACCTCATGCCATGCAAAATGTTACCCTTCGTCAGTACGCTTATATCCTACTAAACCAATCGGAATTTGTCAATAAGCATTCTGGTTATTCTTTTGCAATTTTATTTGATATAATGGATTCATCTTTCATAACATTTCCTTTTTATTATTGGTTTATCAATGATCAAGTATATCTGCAAGAATAATTTTGGAGGAAAAAGAAAATGAATCTTTTTTCGGCTGCTTTTGACTCCGGCAAAGTTGCTCCCCTGGCCGACAGAATGCGTCCCCGTACCCTCGAAGAATTAATCGGCCAACAGGAAATTCTTGGGCCCGGCAAACTTCTGCGCCGCGCCATTGAAGCAGACCGGGTGACATCGATCATTTTATACGGTCCGCCTGGAACAGGTAAGACATCCCTGGCCCAGGTCATCGCCAATAAAACAACCTCAAACTTTATCCGGATCAATGCTGTTTCTTCCGGCGTCAAAGAGCTCAGAGATATTCTGGAAAAAGCCGAGGAAAGGCTGCATCTTTATCAGCAGAAGACGCTTGTGTTCTGCGATGAAGTCCACCGTTTCAACAAAGGCCAGCAAGATGTTCTACTCCCGGCTATTGAACGCGGTATGATCACCTTTATCGGAGCAACCACTGAAAACCCTTATTTTGAAATCAACTCCGCTCTTTTAAGCCGTTCCACGATTTTCAGACTGAATCTTCTTTCAGAACATGAACTCCGTCTGGGGCTTGAGAATGCCTTGAAGGACAATGAGCGGGGTCTTGGTAATTACCATACGGAGATTACAGCAGAAGCCTTTCAGCATTGGGTTGATTTCGCCGGCGGAGATTTGCGCCGGGCGTTAAATGCGCTCGAACTCGCAGTTCTGACCACAGCTCCTGAAGACGGGATCCGCAGGATTGATCTGGAAACCGCCATAGAGTCCGTTCAGGAAAGACACTTCCGTTTTGACAAAAATGGTGACAACCATTACGACATGATTTCGGCGATGATCAAAAGTATGCGCGGGTCCGATCCTGATGCAGCCCTGTATTGGTTTGCTGTTCTGCTGGAATCCGGCGAGGACCCTCGGTTCATCATGCGCAGGATCATCGTGCATGCTTCCGAGGACGTCGGCCTTGCTGATCCGTCAGTCATGCTCCAGGCCCATGCCGCAGCCAATGCCTTGGAGTGGGTTGGCCTGCCTGAAGCCAGAATACCGATGGCACAAGCTGTCCTGGCTATTGCGACTGCTCCGAAAAGCAATTCTGTTGTTGCGGCGATCAATCAGGCTCAGGAATACGTCAAAGCAAACAAAGCCGGCCAAGTGCCGCTGCATCTGAAAGATGCCTCTTATCCCGGCGCCAAGAAGTTTGGCCATGGTTTAGACTATCTTTACCCGCATGCTTATCCGGGCAACTGGGTCGAACAGGACTACCTGCCCGAAGAAGCCAAGGGAGCAAAATTCTTTGATCCGACCGGTCGCGGGATAGACAAGAACAGAGGAAAACCGACTTAATAAACTTACCTAATCTGTGAGAAAAATAATTTTTCTTTCATGTCAATGACAAATAGTTGGCAACAATTAAAAATCCGAGCAAAAAAAACGCACACCTCGCTGTCTTTTAGCACAAGTGTACATCGATAATCTCTAAGAAAAGAAAATCAGGCTAACTGTTCTTCTTTTCTCTTTTCTTTTCATACATGACCTCATCCGCTTTTGCCAGTACATCATTCGGGGTCTGGCATCCCTGCAACGGGGCAATCCCGAAACTAAGGTCGACCTTCGGTTCAATATTTTTCACATAGTCTTTAAATTCTGCTTTGACTTGTTCCAAAACTGTCTCCACGTGTCCGCTTTCACCAAAATAAATAATAATAAATTCATCGCCGCCCCAGCGGCTGATCATATTTTTCCCATTATCAAAATACCGCCTTAAAATAGCCCCCAAACGTTTAAGTCCATCGTCTCCGGCTAGATGTCCTTCTTTATCATTAATCATCTTAAAATTATCAACATCAAGCATGATCAAATGACCGTTATGATTTCCGGATTCAAACTGCTGCTGTAGGATCTCATTAAAATTTCTTCGGTTCAGCAGCCCCGTCAGCTCATCAAAGTGAGCGAGTTGCATGAGCCTTCGATTCGTCTGGTAGTAAGCATCAGCAAAATAGCGTACAACTAAGAAACTCAAAAACAGGACAATTGGAATCTGAATCAGCTGGTCCACGAAAAAACTGCCGGGATCCAGTATGGGTATTCTTTCCGGGAAATAATGGGCGTAAGTGTGGACACCGATAAAAGCCAGAATAATCACAGCGATAATTGTATTGCGGTACCAGCCGTCAAGAATGTAACTGGCGACAATCAAGAGAAAAAATACATACGCAATCGTAAAGCTGTTACTTCCTCCGGCATCGATAAAACCAAAAGGCAGAACAATCCCTGTCAGAACCAAAAAGAACAAAAATTTGCTGCGGTCGGAAAAACCTCTATGTCTTTCATACAATATACTGCATACTGCTAAAACGAGTAAAAAAATCCATTTAATATTGAGGCTTAATGGGTAGCCTACGGCAAGATTTCCAATAATTGAAAACGCTGATAGCAGTATCATGGCCTTTAACAGGACTAGATAAAACCCCTGCTTAAGATTCGTTTCCTTCACTAACCCCATCTCTATTCTTTTTTTAAATTAATACCAGTCATATTGAAAATCATAACATGATATTTTTTGGATAACAATCATAATTTTGGAAGTATTTTTCAAAATGATTCATATAGATGTATATTTTTACCTGTAATCTTTAATCTGAGCATCAAGACAGAACAATACCCCGGAAGAGCCGGGTCATTCGTATATTTATTATTTTTATTAATACCAGTATCTAGCTTAAAATGTTCTGGCTTTTTCTTCGGCTTCCTGCATTTTTTGGGAGAGTTCTCCCTGCGCATCAAATCCGATAACATCAAGTTGTTCCGCAGCGATTGTTGTAAAGTCGGTGATGCCCAGAAAACCGAAAATTGTTCTTAAATACCTGTCACCCATTTCATAAGCACCGCCTGCTCCTTCCGAATAAGCGCCGCCCCGGGTTACGATATGAACAGCTTTTTTTCCCTGGCATAAGCCCACGGGGCCTTGTTCGGTGTAATGAAAGGTAATCCCGGTGACCGTAATATTATCCAGATAACATTTGAGAATGGATGGAAAACTGAGATTCCACATTGGAGCAGCGATAATGATTTTATCACTGGCCTTGAACTCATAAGCATACTTTAAAACGGGATGATTGATGGAATCCGCGTCCTTTGGACCAAAAACAGATTGTAGATCCTCAGCAGACAGCGGCTTGACACCTTCCTGGTAGAGATCGTGGGTAATAATCTCATCACCAGGATTGTTTTGCCTGTAGGCGGTGATAAAACTCCCTGAAAGGCGAAACGTCCTCGACTGCTCATCCGGCTTGGGATTTGCTTTAATATACAGTACTTTAGCCATAATTTTTATCCTCCATAATCATTGACAATCTTCAAATAGTTTTAGTCATTTTTGATAAAGCTATGACTGCCATTTCCAACCAAAACAATCATCTTCGCTTTGGCTGCTTTTGCCGAATTTTTCCCTTTCCCTGGAGCTTTTCCTGCAGTTTCTCCAGCGCCTGGCGTATCTCCGGCTGCAAAGCGTCTTCCAATTTAGGATCTTCCAGATCTCCCATGCTGGCAAGGCTTTCCACATAGGAATCCCGAAGACCCCGATTGATTTCCACGAGCTGATAATCTTCTTTAATCCCGGCAAGCAGAGTGTCCCTGCTGCTGAGAAAGGTTTCTGAAGTTTCCCGGACTAATTCTTTTGCCGACTTTGTCCGGACCGGAGCTTTTTGTTTGGCAGCCCGAGTTTCCGTTTTCTGGTGATCTTTGTGTGGGAGGGCATCCCTGGTCTCTTCGAGAGCAGCTTGAAAATAATTGATTTCTTCCATGAGCTTTGCCGCCCATTCCTTAACTACCTCAGGGCTCCGGGTAACGATAAAGGCCTCCTGAACAGATCCGCCATTTTTCAGTAGGATCTTACATCCGGTCGGTGTCTCGTATTGATAGGTCGCACCGCGTTCCCTGGTATTGGTTACATCAATCACCCCGGGAATAATGTCTGTGATTTCGCGGCGCTTACTCAAATCCTCCAGCCAGTCCAGGGCGCCGGTTATGATGCTGTGTTCCCTTTTAATTTTATTGCGGCGAAATTTCATATGATAACCTCAAACTGTGCGATGGACAGGACAAAAATAATTAAAAAAACAGATGCTGGATATCAAAATTTCCTTTTTCACTTAAGTTTAATAAGCCCATCGAAAACTGTGGCTGTCCTCTTCTTTCTGTTGGAGATCCAGGATTGAACAGTAATACCCCTTCATAGACATTTTTATAAGGTATATGGCTGTGTCCAAAGATAATCATATCTACATCTTCTCCCGAAAAGAAATTGTAAGCCCTTTCCGGGGTATTCTTTCCGGATCCAAGATAACCATGCGTAACACCAATCCTTAGAGAACCTAGTTTGGCTATGATTTTCTCCGGCAGCTCTTCCATTAACCAGTCACAGTTTCCTCTGACTGCAATGACCGGTGCAATCAAATCCAGTTCCTCAATCAGACTCTTCGTCACAACATCTCCTGCATGAATAATTGTATCAACCTCACTTAAAACATTCCAGACAAATGAAGGGAGTTTCCGTCCATAGCGAATATGTGTATCAGAAAGAATGGCAATTTTCATTTCTTTCCTCCCGTTCTGTCAGACTGCTTTGGATACATGTTCCACATTTAATACTTTTCGGATTATTTGGTTAATTTCGTATTTATATAATAGTAATGAATAATTGCTGATTTGCCAATAGCTGTCTACATAATTTAACAGACAATATGTAAAAATAAACAGAGATATTCATCTCTGTTCTCTTCATTGTTATAGAACGTTATAAATACTGGCATTGACATTTTAAGGTTTTGCGAATTTCGTTGGCAACCCTCCAGGTTTCCTGCAAATGAGGAGTAAGCAGCTCTATCTTGCCGCTGAATCGGTCTACAAGCAGATCGGGGCTCGGATCACCGTCAAGGTCTTTATTGGAATGGCGGATATCTATCGCGATTTTATTGTCGTCAAACACAGGCGGAACAAAATAATTGAGTACTTCTTCTGTCGCATCTATCAGATCAGCCACTTGATCATCCGAATAACCTTCCCGTAAAAGAATCTCTTTAACCTGAGGCAAAGAATGATCTAAAGTAAGCAATATCTGCGCCCTTCTGACCATTTCAGGATCTATATTCATTCTGCCACCTCTTTTCATTAGCTGCTTATCAACATTTTTCCCTGTAAGACGGAACAAATACTACTATATTTTTTACTGACTTGGTGTTCTTGCCCAACATCAAATCTTTATTTTAATATATGTGCTAATTTAGTGGAGGTTAGAGTATGTTAAAATTTTTTTCGCTGCCTGCTGTTCTAGCAGCAATCTCCGGAGCTGCAATGGCCGTGCAGGGAACGCTGAATTCACAGCTGACGCAAAAAACTTCTTTGCTTTCTTCGACGCTGATCGTACACATCATTGGCAGTTTGATTGCCCTTTTGGCCGTATTGGCTTGGAAAGTACCTATGTTTGGGCATAAATGGCTGCAAATCCCCTGGTATCTCTATTTGGGAGGAGCGTTAAGTGTCGGAATCGTTGCCTTAGTCGCCATAACGATATCCAGAATCGGCGTATGCAATGCCACGACAGCCATTATCCTTGGACAAGTCGGCCTTGCGGTCATTATTGATCACTTTGGGCTTTTCGGGGTCCAAAGAATAAGTTGGAATCCGTGGCAGTTGCTGGGTCTTGCACTTTTTATCGGTGGGGCAAAGCTGCTGTTTAAATAAATACTAGATTGTTCCGGAACGGTTATTGATCATATTTAAATTCAAGAGGATATTATAAACTTCTTCCGTGACCACGTATTTGTGAATATTGCCATTAGCGGAAAGCAGCAATATTTTTGTTGCTTCCCCTTTCCGATCTCCATCGATCAGCCTTATAATATACGCATAGCTCTCTGTCGACAAAGAAAGTTGCTGAAACTCGTTGTCGCCGACAAACAACGCCCAGTATCCGTCTGAGATTTCACTATCCCCAGTGTAGATGGAATTATAGACACTAGTTGTATCCGTCCCATCCCCTGTTGTGGTATCCTTAACCTCACTTGAGGTTGGCAGCGTAATTTCGCCTATTTCTTCAGTATTTGCAGTTGCGGAGGTTAGCTGATCGTAAACATTATGAAAAAAATCCGGGAATAGCAAATATCCGACAATACCGACGATGAATATCCATAATGCAAGCACTTTAATATCGCCCCAGATATCATTTTGAGGAGGACGTCCCCAGGCGTTGCTGCGCATAATACCACCCCAAGAAAATATACGTCCATTTATTGGAGAATATGACGTTGCATCTTTTAAATATTCCCCCTACAATTTAACTGAGGTGAAAAATTTTGATGGATTTGCTGCAAAAGAAACTGAAATTGCTGCCGGATAATCCTGGCGTTTATTTGATGAAAAATGCTACTGGTAAGATTATTTACGTTGGCAAAGCCAAGGTGCTGAAAAACCGGGTAAGGTCTTATTTTACAGGGTCCCATGATCAGAAGACCCAAAAACTTGTCAGTGAAATTACCGACTTTGAATATATCCTGACATCTTCTGAGGTTGAGGCTCTCCTGCTCGAATGCAACCTCATCAAAAAACACGACCCGTACTATAACATTATGCTGAAGGATGATAAATCTTATCCGTATATATTAATAACATCAGAAAAACACCCCCGGATTATTGTCACCCGTAAAGTTTCCAAAAAAGCCGGCAAATATTTTGGTCCCTATCCCAATGCAACAGCGGCCAGAGAAACTGCCCGCCTGCTGAACCGGCTGCTTCCTTTCCGCAAATGCAGTCAGATCCCTACCAAATCCTGTCTTTATTATCATATTGGACAATGTCTCGGTCCATGTATCCATCCTATTGAGCCTGAACAATATCAGGAGGTCCTCGATAAAGCCATCATGTTCCTCCGCGGCAATCAAAAAAGCATCATCAACTGGCTGGAAGGAAAAATGACCAAAGCCGCCGAAGCGCTGCAGTTTGAGGCAGCCAGAGAATACCGGGATCTGATTCAAGACCTGAAAACCATCGGTGAAAAACAAAATATTACGCTAAGTGATTTGCGAAACCGCGATATCGTGGCCTACGCGTTTAATGAGGAGCTAATGAATATTCAGGTCTTCTGTTTTCGTCAGGGTAAACTGGTTACCCGGGACAGTTTCTTCTTTGCCTACTACGATGAACCGGAAGAATCATTTCTTTCATTTCTGATCCAGTACTATACGGACGATATGGTCATTCCGGATGAGATTTGTATTCCTGAAATCCAATTGACCGCAGTCATGGACATCCTTCCTCTGACCATACCCAAAAAAGGTAAAACCAAACAACTTCTGGCAATGGCCGCCTCGAATGCTGAGACTGTTCTGAAAGAAAAAATGGACCTGGAAAAAGACAAAAATGAAGAGATTCAGAAAACGATGGCAGGATTATGTGAACTTCTCGGAATCGCTCAGGCCGATACGATCGAAGCCTTCGATATTTCAGGACTGTTCGGCAGCAATATTGTCGGGGGTATGGTTCAGTTTAAAGCCGGAAAACCCTTTCGGGCAAACTACCGCAAATTTAATATTGCTCCGCTCACGAACAACAATGATGATACTGCCTACCTCAAGCATATTATCGGGCGCCGTTATTCCCGTCTGCAGAGAGAAGAATCCGCAATGCCGGATCTGATTCTGGTTGATGGCGGAAAAGGACAAGTCAAAGCCGCACTTGATGCTCTGAAGGAGCTCCGCTTGACCATTCCGGTTGCCGGTATGGTTAAAAACGACCGGCACGAAACGCGCAGTCTGATCAATCAAGCAGGCCGTGAGCTTTCTATTGACACCAGAGTGGAGGTGTTTTATCTGATCCAGCGAATCCAGGACGAAGTGCACCGTTTTGCGATCACTTTCCACAGGCAGCAGCGGATTAAAAACATGACCGCATCGGAGCTGGATGGTATCCCCGGAATCGGGCCAAAACGAAAAAGAATGCTCCTCAGAACTTTTGATTCTTTGGATGCGATCAAAAATGCTGCACCTGAAGAATTTATTAAGTCCGGTTTGTCGGCAGTGGCCGCCCAAGAAGTCTATAACCACTTTCACCACACGTAAAAACAGGTAAGATATTATTTTATATCTTGTTAAAAATTTCTTTGATGTTTGTTTGATTTTTCTTCCTGCCTTGACAAGACAGTCAAACACGTATATCCTAGAAAATGGATTAATGACTCACAAAAACGCGAAAATATAATATATTTTCGTTTTTTGTGTCTTATTCAGGAGTGATATTTTGAAGCACAAATACTCAATTATTATTATCCACCCTGACCACGACAAAGCACCCCGGCAGATTCAGTTTTCAGTCAAAACGAAAAAAATGATTGTTACCAGCTCAGCTGCACTGGGTATCTTTTTCACGGGACTTTTTGCTTATGACATTTACCAGGCTCATTACATCAATGTTTATCAGCAAAAAATTGCCTATGTCGATAAGCTTGAAGATCAGTTGCAGGCCAAGGATCTGGAAATCGCGAGATTAAATGAAAAGACATCCGAAATCAATCAGAACTTGTTAACCATCTCCTCACTGGAATCTAAAATTGCTGGCATTCTTAAAATCCAGCAGAAAAGTACGACGGAAGTCAGCCGGGGCAGTTACTCCGTACAGTCATATTCCGAGCCGGAAAGCCTTGATCAGGCTTCAAATCTGCTCAATTCTCATGTGGAAACCCTGCAGGAGTATTATGATGCTTCCGTAGAATACAAAGACAAGCTGAACCGGACACCGAATATTCTTCCGGTCAATGGCCCAATCTCCTCACCTTTTGGCTATCGCCGCAATCCTTTTGGCGGCTGGAGCAGTGAATTTCATTCCGGTATTGATATTGCCTGCGATTATGGCACACCTGTCCAGGCGGTTGCTGCCGGGACCGTCACTTATGCAGGCTATGACGGTTATTGGGGACGAAGGGTGCAGATTGACCACGGCTATGGCGTTGTAACGTTTTATGCCCATAATTCCAAACTGACAGTCAAAGTCGGAGACACGGTTCAGAAAGGCGAGATTGTCGCGTACAGCGGAAATTCCGGCCGGAGCACCGGCAGCCACCTTCACTACCAGGCCTATGTTGACGGCGAACTCGTTGACCCGACAGTCTTTACTACCTATACCGAAGCGCAATAAACAAAGGAGCGGCTAAGCATGTTTAGTAAAAAAGAAAACGACACAAAACCGGTTATCCGCAATATCAGCACGAACACAAATATTACATACATTGCCGAAGACTGTGAACTCAAGGGGTCTTTGGTATCGAGCGGCAATATTCGGATAGACGGCAAGCTCGAAGGCACTGTTGAAGTCGGTGGCGACTTAATCATCGGTCAGTCTGCCTCAGTAAAAGCCAATATTTCTTCTGCTACAGCAACGATTACGGGTGTTGTCTGCGGGAACATTAAGGTCGAAGACCTGTTGGAATTAAGTCCTACCTCCCGCCTCTACGGGGACATCACCGCCAAACAGCTTAAAATCGACCAGGGCGCCATCTTTGTCGGTACAAGTTCGATCGTCTCTGACAGTATAGATCATCGCGATGATGCTTCCCCTGAAAAAAAGTCCTAAGAAACAATGCATATTCGGATTCGGAGTTTTGCAGGAATGCTGTAACAGCAGCCCAGCAAAACTCCTTTTTTAGCTCTGTGTCAAATATGAGGAATTTTTTCGTCCAATAACATATCTTCTTGAGGTCTAAGTTCTTAGATATTATAACATACGATATTTTTATTTATTTTATTAATTTCGCTATGGTTAGAGGCATATTGAAAATTTTTTTGAGTTATAACTTTATTTTTTTTATTTTCTTTCATAAGTACTGACAAACAAGCTTTGACTACCTCACTATCATATAAAACATTACTATGTTTTAATACTTCAGCCATTGCTTCTCCTAAACCACGGGCAGGTCTATAAGGTCTATGAGAAGACATCGCATCTATCGTATCCGCAACAGCTAATATCTTTGCTTCTATAAGTATTTCATTATTTCGTAAACCATTTGGGTACCCAGAGCCATTCATTCTTTCATGATGCTGTAAAATTATTTTAGCAATTGGCCAGGAAAAGTCTAAGGTCTTAATAACTTCAAAACCATTCTGAACATGCTCTTTGATTAAATTGAATTCATTATCTGTTAAATTACGAGGTTTATTAAGTATATCTAAAGGTATAGCTATCTTTCCAATATCATGTAGTAGTGCAGCTACTTTTATTCCTTTAATTTGTTCCTCCGGTAATTTCATTTCTTTGGCTATAGCACAAGACAAATTAGCAACATTTGTTTGATGAGAAGCCGTATATGAGTCCTTTTGTTCTAACAGTTCACTCAATGCTGTAATTGTAGATTGTGAAAGGATTTGTAATTTCTCATTGGTTTTTTTTAGTTTTGCTTCCAATGACTTAATTGCTTCCTTTTCCATTAATAATTCCGTTTGCACTTGCTTATACTTTGACATTTCACACATATATTCAAAGCGAACATCCCTGCCGTCCCTCCAACGGATTATCTTATTGGTAATTTCAAAATATTTATTTACAAAAGTATTATAATGTTCCCAGATATATGGTTTGTCCTTGGTTTCTTTTATAATTTGATTTGTACAAAAAATACATGGATAATCTTTATTATGCAAGACCTTATAGCATAACTCTCCTATCGGTTCTCTACCATAAATATCTTTAATAAATTTATTTGCATAAAGTATTTTGTAGTTTTCTATATCCGAAACGTAAATTCCCGCATTGATGCTATCAAACATAGTACAGTATTGAATACGTTCGAAATTCATGCTTTTTTTCGCCATATCATTTGCAATAGTTGAACAAAGAATTCTAGCAATAGACTGGAGAAAGTTAACATCAACTTCCAGCCATTCACGATAATTTCCCCATACATCAAAACCTAAACAACCGTAGTATATATTTTTAACAAATAACGGGATAATAAAAAGAGATTTTATCCTTTGGTTAAGTATTATTTTTTTTGTCATCTCATCGGGAATATCTTCAATGTCTGAAAAACATATTATTTTATTATTTTCCACTTGATTTAGTAACCAAGGTGTAAAACATTCCGACATATCATGAAGATTATTTTTTTCGTGCACGATACCGGGCGAAACCCATACAAAATTATTATTTATATTTGTTTCTTGATAAGGTTCTAATAAATAGGCTCGACTAACTAATAGAGTTTCTCCAAGAACTTGAAGACTTTTATTTATGCAATCGTCTATATCACTATCTTCAAGAGTAATAAGAGAAACTTTATTTAGCAATTGTTCATATATGAGTCTGTTTTTTAATGAATTTATTAAATTCCTTTTTTCAACAGCCAAATGTGTATGCAAAAATGCTTACTCACTTTCTAAAAGAAGTTTTATAATTTTAGAAGAAGTGTAAATCGGCTACCAAATGATCGTCATTTTAAATTTAAAAAATTCTTATTTGTTCTTAATTATACTATTATAAAACATTTTACTCAAGAAAAATTTTGTTTTTCAAAATATTTTTATTACTAAATATTTATTTAAAGCTCCATGAATGGTCAATAGCCGAAAAGCGGTTGGGGACACGATATAAACCCCTAAATTTACAAAAAGATACTGCCAACAGTATAAAACTATTAACAGCATCTTATAGGTTTGGAGTTACTCTTATTTAGGGGGTTATCCCTACAATACAGAACCTTATCTTACATACCACTTTTGATGGTAGTCCCTTGGATTGTAGGATATCGAGAAGTAAATGTTGCGGCTTAGGTCAAGTAGGTTTTCCCACCAGGATCCCTTTGGTTTCCTGCAAGGGCGGTTTCCCCTTCCTCCTGGTCTGAAATGTTGCCATTTCTCAGAACTTGATCGCCACTTAGTCCGCACTTCAATCCTTCTCAATAAAACGCTCTAGAAGTTTTCCTTAACACTCCCGGTCACCCTAGCCTCTTTTGCAGAAAAGAATTTCCGGCAGGTATAACGGATGTTTGCCAACACCAGTTAACCAATCATCGCCTTTCCAACTTTTCCACCTCAAGGCAGGCTACACTGCACTAAGTTCCTTCCTAATGCAGGTTCATCCCCAAGCCGTAGCTATGTTTCAAACCACGTACCTGGGCCTCCACGGATAAAGGGTAGCGCCCACATGCCATTGCGGATCCCCCTCTGTCCTTAACTCCCAGCAGCAGCCCACGACTGGGCGTCCCAAGCCACCACCAGGAACTTCATCGGTATGCCCTTAGCGGATTCTTAGGCCCGCCCTCGAATGACCGTTTCATGCACTAGAATAACGCTCCATGATCCAAAGGAACCTTACACATCTGAAACTAAGATATAATTAGTTTTCACTAGTTCATTTTTATTAGCTTCCACATCATTTTATACATATAGCTTCCATATCATTTTATACATAATCCGTATTTTTTGCAAAAGCCGGATGTACTATAAAGCGAATTCATACCGCAGATAACTGAACGTTCGTTGATTAAAGAATCGTCTATTTCCGTCAGTTGATTATTTTCGGCTAAATTCGGCCAAAACAGTCTATATTGCCGACCAAAAACCACACCATTATTTGCCGTTTAAAAATAAAAGTCGATCAAAATTATGTATCATTTTTTTTGTGATATTTTTCCCATAGCGAACCATCAGCATATTGGCTGGATGAGATGTGATTTCCTCATCGTCCGTATCTTTAATAAGCAGATCCGTATGCGTCATCAGACGGCGCATCATTTCCCTGTATTCCCAAATCGGCAGGTTTGTTCCATCCAAATCCCAGTGCCAGTAATATTCTGTTGCAATCACAATATAGTCTTCCATTTTTTCGTCACCGAAAGCAGCTTCCAGCATCCTGCGGGCTACTCCATAATTGCGGTAGCGAGGAGACACTTCAATCGCTCCGAGCTCCAGAACCTTGTCTTGTCCGGATGACCACCGTTCAAATTCATCCGGCGGATGAAACGTAATATAGCCGACCAGCTCCCCATTGATTTGGGCTGAGACGACTTTTCCCTGTGGAAGACAGCTGATCTCAACAATGGCTTTTTTTTGTTTGGCAGCCGGACGGAAAGCTTTTAATTGCTGGTCAATTTCAAGCTTTTCCAAGATATCCGGAGATGTCACCCCGGATATCAGCAGTTCCCCTTTCGAAGTCTGGATAGTACAGGTAATGTTGATCCATTCCTCTTTATTCATTTACCCATCCTGCTAGGTATTCCGCCTGATCCGATGTCAGGCTGTCAATTTGCAGTCCAAGTGAATGAAGCTTCATCAGCGCAACCCTGTTATCCAGTTGTTCCGGAACATTAAAAACTTTGTTCTCAAGCCCCTGGTTTTTTACCAGATATTCGAGGGCCAAAGCCTGCAACGCAAAAGACATATCCATTACTTCCACCGGGTGACCGTCTCCTGCAGCTAAATTCACCAGTCTGCCTTCAGCAAGCAAGAAGATTTTTCTCCCGTCTTCAAGGGTAAATTCTTCAGTGTTGGGGCGGACCTTTCTTTTGGAAACAGCCAGAAGACTCAGGTCCTGCTTAGAGATTTCCACATCAAAATGACCGGCGTTCGCCAGGATTGCACCATTCTTCATCCGTGCAAAATGATCTTTTGTAATGACATTTTTATTGCCAGTCACGGTAATAAAGTAATCTGCCATAGAAGCGGCTTCCTTCATCGGCATGACCTCGTATCCATCCATCCAGGCCTCATTGGCTTTAACCGGGTCAACTTCACAGATAATGATTTTCGCCCCAAGCCCTCTGGCTCTTAATGCCACACCTTTTCCGCACCATCCATAACCAACGATACAAACCGTTTTTCCTGCAACGACCAGATTGGTTGTCCGCAGAATTGCATCCCAGACGGATTGACCCGTTCCGTATCGGTTGTCAAATAAATACTTGCTTCTGGCATCATTGACGGCCATCATCGGAAATTCAAGCTTTCCTTCCCTGGACATGGCTTTTAATCTGAGAATACCTGTTGTGGTCTCCTCCGCTCCACCTCTAACCTGGCCAATCAGTTCCCGCCGGCAAGTATGAATTGTTGAAACGAGATCCCCACCGTCATCAATGATATAATCAGGCCCAAAATCGAGGGCCTTATTGATATGCACTTTATACTCCTCATCTGTCGCACCGTGCCAGGCATGAGCCCTGATGCCGTTTTCGACCAGAGCCGCTACCACATCATCCTGCGTAGAGAGCGGATTGCTGGCGACCACAGCAACTTCCCCGCCTCCCGCCTGAATTGTCAAGGCCAGATATGCGGTTTTTGCTTCCAAATGAAGGCAGATGACAATTTTTTTCCCTGCAAACGGGCGCTCTTGAATATATTGATCCCGAAGTGAATTCAACACCGGCATGTACTGTTTTACCCAGTCTATTTTTCGTTGTCCGTCAGCAGCCAGCCTAATATCTCGAATGGTAGAAACTTCGTTCATCTTAGCACCTCCTCCGCTTTATTATACACGTATTTGTTCTAAAAGTCAGACTGCTTAGGAAGAAAATCAGGCTCCTTTTCAGGACCTGATTGTACAGTCTTGCTTGCGTACTTATGCTGTTTCTTTCGGACTTTTTTCCTTGCTGCAGGCATCAACTTTTTGAGCAATTACATCAAACAGCGCCGACTGATATTCTTCAACTTGCCCGGCATCGGAAAGCGCCGTCAGTCTTGGATCAATCGGCAATTGGCCGAGATAAGGAATCTCATTCGCCGCAGCTTCCTTCTCTCCGGCCGGTTTGCCGAATATCTCAATGCGCTTGTTGCAGTCCGGGCATTCAATATAAGCCATATTTTCAACAAGTCCATAAAAAGTAGCTTTATACATGGTGGCCATTTTTATGGCTTTGCGAACAACCATGTTAGCGAGCTGCTGAGGACTTGTGACAATGACCAAACCATCCACCGGAATAGACTGCAATACGGAGATCGGCACATCGCCGGTTCCTGGAGGCAAGTCAATCAGCAGGTAATCAAGTTCTCCCCAGATCACATCCGTCCAGAACTGTTTCACCAGTTGGGAAATGACCGGACCTCTCCAAATCACAGGATCATCCTCATTTTCGAGCATAAGATTCAGAGAAACAATCTTGATGC
The DNA here is from genome assembly GCF_001707455.1 of Dehalobacter sp. TeCB1. Classification (NCBI taxonomy): domain Bacteria; kingdom Bacillati; phylum Bacillota; class Clostridia; order Eubacteriales; family Desulfitobacteriaceae; genus Dehalobacter; species Dehalobacter sp. TeCB1. The sequence continues at coordinate 59,223 of NZ_MCHF01000020.1, forward strand.
CACTCATGGATTTGACCGGCATAATCCCCTTTTCAGCGGCACTTGCTTTGTCTTTGAGACCAAAAATCTTCGGAATGCTGGGTCCTGTGATATCCGCATCGAGAATACCGACTTTATAGCCCTGACGCATCAGGCTTACTGCAAGCATGCTCGTTACAGAGGATTTTCCGACTCCACCCTTGCCGCTCATGACTGCAACAACATTTTTAATATTACTTAATTTTTGAGCTTCAGTAAGTTCCGGAACTGAGGAGCAGCTGCCGGAGCAGGTTGAAGCTGTTGAACAACTGCTGCATGGACTACTCACCTTTTTTACCTCCATTATTCGCTTACAAGTTTTTCCAGCTGATCGAGCAGCTCCACAAAAACATCCAGTGCCTGCTTAACCGGTTCCGGTTTTTCCATATCGACTCCGGCTTGGCGCAGAAGTTCGATCGGATAATCTGAGCCTCCGCTGGACAAAAACGCCAGATACCGCTGTACAGCAGGTTCCCCTTCCTGCACGATTTGCTGAGCGAGAGCCGTCGCTGCTGAAAATCCTGTCGCATACTTATAAACATAGAAAGCATTATAAAAATGCGGAATCCGTGTCCATTCCATATTGATCTGTTCATCCAAGACAATGTCTGACCCAAAATATTTCAAGTTCAGGTCCCGGTAAATTTCGGACAGGTAGTCCGCCGTGAGGGATTCATTCCGTTCGGCTGCAGCATGTATTTCCTTTTCAAACTCTGCGAACATGGTCTGCCTGAACACGGTTCCCCTGAATTGTTCCAGATAATGATTAATCAGATAGGCCTTCATTTTACTGTCATTCGAGGCATTGATCATATGACGCATAACCAGGGATTCGTTCAGTGTGGACGCAACCTCGGCCACAAATATTTTATATCCTGCATAAAGATGCGTCTGGTTTTTATTTGATAAATACGTGTGCAGGGAATGCCCCATTTCATGGGCCAGCGTAAACAGGGAATCCAGCGTATTCTGATGATTCAGCAAAACATAAGGATGGGAGCTGTACGTGCCCCAGGAGTAGCCTCCGCTTGTTTTGCCGATATTCTCATAGATATCGATCCAGCCGGAACGAAATCCTTCGTCCAGAATGTCCAGATACTCTTCTCCCAAAGGTTTCAGCCCTTCGCGTGCAATGGATTTCGCTTCCTCAAACGGAATATGCGTATCCATTTCAGGGACGAAAGGAACATAAATATCATACATATGCAACTCAGTAACGCCGAGGACTTTTTTGCGCAGCTGGATATACCGCTGGAACTGCGGCAAATAGTCATGAACTGTCTGTATCAGCGCGTCGTAAACGGAAAGTGGCACTTTGTCGTCGTCAAGAGCGCTTTGAATCGCAGAATCATAGTGTCTGACCCTTGCATAAAAAACATCGGCCTTGACACTCGCTCCGAGCATTGCCGCCCAGGAGTTTATTTGTTTGCCGTAAGCCGCATACATCGTCGTAAACGCATCCTGTCTGACTCTACGGTCTTTGCTTTCCATATACCGGATAAAATTTCCCTTGGTCAGTTCAATTTCCCGGCCTTCTTCATCCTTGATCGGACCGATTTTCAGATCCGCATCGTTGGCCATGCTGAAAATCGTGCTTGGTGCTGAAGCCAGTTCGCCTGTTTCAGCCAGGATTTTTTCCTCGGCCAGACTCAAGACATGTTGTTTTTGTCTCAAGATATTTTCCAGGTAATGATGATAAATCTGCAATCTCTCATCCTGACGAATCTCACTAAAGCGTTCATCCGGAATAGCCAGGATTTCCGGAACAATAAAGGACAAGGCGCTTCCGGCCTGTACTGAAAGCATTGTCGCCCGGTCTGTCATCCCCTGGTAACGGGAAATCCGGTTATCTTCATCCCTTCTCATCCGGGCGTACGTAAACAGTTCTTCCAGGTTCAGGCTGAAACGGTCTGCCCATTCCATACATTCAACAAAAATGTCCGCACCGCCGGCAAGCTGTCCCTGATATTTTGCGGAAAGCCCAATCATCTTTTCTGTTTCGCTAAACATTGTCTCCCAGTCCTGATCACTGGCAAAAATATCTTCGAGTCTCCATTTATATTCCTGCGGGATTTCTTCCCTTGAACGTAACGTCTCTGACAAACTGATCCCTCCAAATAATTGATCTTCTCGAAATATTATACACAGTAAAAGAAAAAATTACTAATTTGTTGAGCAAATTAATACTAATTGTTTGCCCTTAATAACAAGAATACCAGTCTGTGTAAACGACAGGTTGGTATCTTTTTATTCGGCTAAATCTGCCCATGTTGTATAAGGCTTCCTGCCAAGATTAAGATTTGTGTAGCGCTTCTCGCCGGTTATTTCACGGTCACCGGCAACCCATTCCGGAAATTCCAGCGGATAATCTTCCTGCGGAATTTCTGCATCCACCGTAATCAAGCCGGTATTTTCCTCTTCATAAACATCAATCTCCCAGATTATTCCCTGACCGCTCTTCACTGTATATCTCGTCTTAATGATGGGCGGGCTTATTGCCAAGGACATAAGCTTCCGAACCTCATCCTCCGTTACTTCCTTGGCCGGAGTCTCCAACTCGAACCGCCTGTTTTTCGTATAATAATCCTTGATTGTCAACATCATTTGATTTCCCTTGATTCTGAACCTGACCGATGGTTTTTCCGAAAGATAACCTTGAATCATCCGTTCCCCTTTCTTCAGTTCCGGCAGAAGATGCTGATGAACAAGGTACTTGCGCTCAATCTCCAGTCCCAATATCCCCAACTCCCATACGAGTACCATAATAACCCCTAAAATTACAATAAATGGCGAGCAGATTTCTTGGTAAGACAAGGCGGTATTACGAGAAATCTGCTGACAGTATATGAATTTAGGGTTGACATGGTACTATTGCAAATTTATTTTATAAGCTTCATTATACCTTAAATTTTCCAAGGTCTATATAAGTCTATTTAATTTATTATCTATCTTTAATCTAATAATAAGGTTGAAATTTTGATCAAGTGTCTTCTGTTTTAGCTCCTGGTTTTTTATCGTAATCAACAAGTTTCAAATAACCCCACGTCGCCAATGGGAACCAGATAATAAAGAGGATGATGGGATAAACCAGCGGACCCGTATTTATAATTCCCAGTTTTGAGATCACCTGAGAAAACATCACGCTGTAAAATATCCCGGATAAGACATAAACATAGCGGTAAATATTTTTCTTAGGTAATAAATAGAAGTATATAACATAAAATACTGCCCAGGATATCGGAGCAAAAAAATGCACTGCCATTATCCCGAACTCCTGGTAATTGATATACCCGAACAATCCGGTGAAATAGCCGATGCCCGCCGCAATAACATCAAATATAGCCCCGAATATGATTCCGTAGATCGATAGTCTTCGAATTTCTGCTCTCGGAACAACGGCAACCATAGTCAATACAAAAATAAATGTATAGACCATCGGAATAAATTTTACAGCCATAAAACGTGCTCCTTTACTGAAGAGAATGCTGATATTAATCATTCCTGCTTTTCGGAATTATTATGCAAATGACAGTCCAAAATGTTGTATATCAGGAAACAAAAATCTATGACATGACCAATCATTGTCCAATTAAGAAAGCAATTGATGTTCATAAGGCCTACAAAGCAAAGAGCACTTCTGACTGTTTATGACAGCAGCAGTGCTCTTGCTTATTTTAGCCGGGACATTTGTACCTGCTCGTAATGCTTAATTTTAATACCTGCTCTCTTACTGCTTCCCAATCTGCTGCAGCGCTTCAACTGCTGAGGCATCGGCAAGGGTCGTCGTATCGCCGATTGCCCTCCCTTCAGCAATATCTCTTAAGATTCTGCGGATAATTTTTCCGCTGCGGGTTTTCGGCAATTCTTCCGTAAGGTGAATTTCATCAGGCTTGGCGATTGCCCCGATTTTGGCGGCAACATGATTCTTAAGTTCATTCACCAAGTCTTCCCTGGCTGCAACCCCTTCACGGAGGGTGACGAAAGCTGCGATCGCCTGCCCTTTCACTTCATGGCTTTTACCGATGCAGGCAGCTTCAGCCACAGCCGGATGCTCAACAAGGGCGCTTTCGACTTCAGCTGTACCGATTCGATGACCGGAAACATTGATGACATCATCGACTCTGCCAATAATCCAGAAATAACCGTCTTCATCGATTTTGGCCCCGTCCCCGGCAAAGTATCTGTCTGGCCATGTGCCCCAGTAGGTGTCCTTATAGCGCTTGTCATCACCATAAACCGTTCTGAGCATTGCCGGCCAGGGTTCGGTGATCGCCACGAATCCAACCTCTCCGTTTTGAACCGGCTGTCCGGATCTGTTCAATATTTCGGCTTTGACACCCGGGAAAGGCACAGAACAGGAACCGGGCTTCATGTCGGTTACTCCCGGCAGAGCTGAAATCATAATCATTCCTGTTTCCGTCTGCCACCAGGTATCGACGATCGGGCATCTTTCTCCGCCGATATGCTTGTGATACCATAACCAGGCTTCAGGATTGATCGGTTCTCCAACCGTCCCGAGGAGCCTTAGGCTGTTCAAGTTTCTTTTCTGGGGATAGCTCTCTCCCCATTTCATAAAGGTCCTGATTGCCGTAGGCGCGGTATACAAAATGGTTACCCCGTACTTTTCAATCAGTTCCCAGTATCTGTCCTTCGCAGGATAGTCAGGCGTCCCTTCAAAGAGGAATACCGTCGCACCGTTGGCCAGCGGTCCATATACCAGATAGCTGTGGCCTGTGATCCAGCCGATATCCGCCGTACACCAATAAACATCGTTTTCCTTCAGATCAAAGATGTACTGATGGGTCGTCGAAACACCTGTCAGGTAACCACCGGTCGTATGCACAACGCCTTTAGGCTTTCCGGTGGTGCCGCTCGTATATAGGATGAACAAAATATCTTCCGCATCCATTTCTTCAGCCGGACAATCGGCTGCAGCATCCTTCATCAGCTCATGGTACCAGACATCTCTTTCTCCTTGTACGGCATTATCTAGGCCTACCCGTCTGACCACGATGACTTTATCGATTTCCGCGACACCTTTCAGAGCCTCATCGACATTTTCTTTGAGCGGAAGAACCTTTCCGCGGCGATAGCCGGCATCAGCCGTAATCACAATCTTCGATTTAGCATCATTGATTCTATCCCGAATGGCCTCAGCGCTGAATCCGCCGAAGACCACACTGTGGGGCGCTCCGATTCTGGAGCAGGCCAGCATGGCAACGACTGCTTCCGGAATCATTGGCATATAAATGGTGACAACATCCCCCTTTTTCACACCCAGAGAGCGAAGTACCCCCGCAAATTTGCTGACTTCATGATGCAATTCCTTATAGGTGAGCATTTGGGTATCACCATTTTCGCCTTCAAAAACAATGGCATTTTTATCCGCCCGGGGCCCGGCCAAATGCCGGTCCAAACAATTGTAGGACGCATTGAGTTTACCGCCGTTAAACCATTTGGCAAATGGCGGATTCCACTCTAGAACCGTATCCCATTTTTTGAACCAACTAAGCGTTGAAGCCCTCTCTTCCCAAAAGGCCAATCTGTCTTCTGCCTTTTGATAAATGCCCGGGTCGGAAATGAGAGCATCTTTCCTGAATTCCTCTGAACTCTGAAAGACGTGTTTATTTTCTGAACTTAGGGTAATCTCTTTGGACATCTCTTTTTCCTCCTTACCGACCCAACGATAATTTTTTATTTTTTTCATCATATCACAACCGACTGTCCAAATCGTCTGCTTTGGAGCCAATTGCCCGTATTTAAGGGTTAAACGCAAAATACCGGCCTTCGCCGGTATCTCCAGATTTCTTTATCATCTTATCTATATGTGTCTTTAAATATCTTGCTTCTCATCTGATCATTCATTCCTGCTTATAGATCAATAAGTGAAACAGGCAGCGTACGTTCCACTGCCTGTTTCAGCCACCTCGTCCACCTTTTCTCCCAGGAAGGTTCCCCATCCTTCCAATTAATTATTTTACTTGATGATATTTTCAAATGCAAGTGCAAATCCAAATATGTCCAACATAGGTACTAGTCCTTGAGAAATTTCCTTTCCAGATAAGCGGTAATTTCCTCCGGCTGGCACCTGTATACCTTCTGGGCAGGCTTCTCTCTTAAACCCTGCAGCCCGGAAGGGATATCCCAGCCTGTCAAAGCGCTGAGCCTGGTCAACGCTTCCCAGGGGCCACATTCTCTGTAGCTGTCACCGGCAATTGCTGTCAGCACGCTTTGAGCAAACTTGAAAGGACTCGCCGTTGAAGTCAGGACAGTAAAGGTTTTGTCCCCGCTGTTTTCTCGATAATCGTTGTAAACCTTCATCGCGACAGCCGTATGCGGGTCCAGCAGATAGTTGTCTTCTTCATACACTTTTTTGATGGTTTCGAAAACACCCTCTTCATCCGTCCAGCCAGCGATCATATTCTCCCTACAGGCAGTCAAAGTATCCGGATCCACACTGAACTTCCCTTCGCTGGAGAGACGTTGGAACCAGCTACTGGTCTTGCCGGCATCCCTTCCGGATACTTCAAACAAAAAGCGCTCAAAATTGCTGGAAATAAGGATGTCCATTGAAGGTGACGAAGTCAGATAAAACGGACGATTGCTTTCATAAGTTCCGGCAGTGAAGAAGTCTGTAAGCACATTGTTTTTATTCGATGCACAAATCAGCTTGCCCAGTGGCAGTCCCATTCTCTTAGCATAATAAGCGGCCAGAATATTGCCAAAATTACCCGTGGGAACCACGATGTTGATTTTCTCTTCCGCAGCAGTTCTTCCGAGTCTTACTGCCTCGAGATAAGCCCAGAAATAATAAACAATTTGAGGCAGCAGTCTTCCCCAGTTAATGGAATTCGCTGAGGAGAAAACCATATGGTTGGCATTCAATTTTTGGCGCAGTTCTTCAGATGAAAAAATCTTTTTAACTGCAGTCTGGCACTCGTCAAAATTTCCGTTGACCGCCACAACGAAAGTATTTCCTCCGCCTGTCGTAACCATCTGGCGCTCCTGCACAGCACTGACGCCGCCGTCGGGATAAAAAACCACAATCCGGGTACCCGGAACATCCTTAAATCCGTCCAAGGCGGCCTTGCCGGTATCTCCGGAAGTCGCCGTAAGAATCAGAACTTCCACATCAAGTCCAAGTTCTTTAATACTTGCAGTAAGCAGATAAGGCAGCACCTGCAGGGCCATATCCTTAAAAGCAGCGGTCGGGCCGTGCCAGAGTTCCAGCATCCCGCAGCCACCGACTTCAACAAGCGGTGCGGGGTTTGACGTATCAAAACGTCCGTCTCCGTATACTTTGACTGCCTCTTCCAGCGTTCCTGCCGGTAGATCTCCGCAATACAGCTTCATAATTTGCAGCGCAAGCTCGGCGTAACTGCAGTTGGCATATTGTTTCCAATCCACGCAGGGGATCTCCTGAGGAACAAATAGTCCTCCCTGAGGTACCATTCCTAGAGCAATCGCCTGGGCAGAGGTTTGAGCATCAATGTTGCCGCGGGTACTAAGATACATTTTTTCTCCTCCAATAATCACTGTGCAATATTTCAATCATCAATAATTGATATTTTACTTGATTTTATATGAAAAGACACGTAAAAACAATATAACTATAATAGAATCCTGCTTAACTATCAAGGATTATCCTGTATTATTTTGAACACAAGACAAGGTATTTTACGCCTGAGCAAGAATATATTGGATAAGCAACTGATGCACTGGATAAAATGACTCATATGGCTTGACATTCCTCAAATCAACCAGAAAGCAAGGCGAAATACGATGAAAGATAATTTCACCCGCAAATACAGACAGACTTTGCTGCTCGGCTTAATCAAGGTAATCCAGGAACTGTTCCCCGAAGAAATGCTGAAGATTCCTTATTCCATCCTTGACGGCGTTTATTGCGAATTTTCCGGCTCCTTGGTCTCTCCCAGAGAAGTCAGACAGATTGAAACAGCGTTAAAGAGCTGGGCTTATAATAAAAACTGCATTGAATTTTTGGGGAAAGAAGAGAATTTTCATATCTACAAATTGGATGAAGCCATCATAAAATCAATTTATTCCGCCTTCGAGGATACTTCTGCCATCAAGGATTTTCGGCTTATTCCTTTTCAGCCGGGATTTATTCTGGATTTTTCTGATGAGTCCGGTTATTTGGCAGACTTTGTTCTTCCCAAAAAGCTTTCAGCAACCTATACGGAAACGCAACGCTGGCTTGAAGTCCTGGATCTGGCTGAGGTCAAGGACGTGAATTCCTATATCAGAAACGGCCACTCCATCGATCTCATTAATATTGCTGAAGCTCTCCAGGAGAAAAAGATCGCGGACATTGCGGATATAATAACCAATGAAAATAAAAATGTCAGAATCGTGCTGATTTCAGGACCATCCTCATCAGGGAAGACGACCTTTACCCATCGTCTCTCGACTCAGCTGATCGTCAACGGCCTGAAACCGATTTCCTTATCTCTGGACAACTATTACCTGAATCGGGAAAACATTCCGCGTGATGCTTCCGGACAGCTGGATTTTGATACCCTATACTCCTTGGACCTTGCGCTGCTCAATGAACATCTGGATAAACTGATTATGGGAGAAACGGTCCAGACACCGGTATTCAACTTTTTCACCGGAAAGAGAAATCTGGACGGAAATTGTATCCGTCTTGACTCGGACAATATCCTGCTGGTCGAAGGCATCCATGCCCTGAACCCAGGTTTACTTACCATTAACAGAAATTCGTTCTTTAAAGTCTATATCAGTGCGCTTTTCCTGCTGAATATCGACCGCCACAACCGCGTCCCGACAACTGAGGCGAGACTGATCAGACGAATCGTACGCGACGATAAATTCAGGGGCTTTGGCCCGGAGCGGACTCTGAATCAGTGGCCAAGTGTCAGACGCGGGGAAAATACCAGCGTTTTCCGCTACCAGGAAGAAGCAGATATCATGTTTAATTCCAGCCTGCTCTTTGAAATGAACGCCCTGCGTTCCTTTGCCGAACCTCTTCTTGAAAAAATTCAGGAAACAAATATGTTTTACGATACTTCAATTCGTTTGCTAAATCTTCTGTCGTTTTTTGAACCCATGGACACATCCAACATCCCCTTAAATTCAATTCTCCGGGAATTTATCGGAGGAAGTATCTATAGTGAATAGCCATAACATATCATCCAAGGAGAAAATGATGGAACCCAACAGACTTATGATGCGTGATTGTAAAATAAACCGCATTCTTTGTATTTTAGAACAAACCTATCCGGAAGCGCACTGTGAGCTGAATTTTCGCAACCCCTTTGAACTCCTTGTTGCAACAATTCTCAGTGCCCAGACCACAGACCAAAAGGTCAACAAAGTAACAGCCGTACTTTTCGAACGCTGCCCCACTCCCAAAAAGATGTTGGAGATCACTCCCCGCGAGTTTGAAGAAATCATTCGCCCGATCGGACTCTTCCGCACCAAAGCCAAAAATATTCTGCAGACCTGCGAGCTGCTCATTGAAGAACATCACGGAGATGTCCCCTCGAATCTGGATGACCTCGTAAAAATGCCGGGTGTTGGCCGTAAAACAGCCGGAGTAGTCTTAGCAAACGCCTATGGCATTCCTGCTTTACCTGTGGATACCCACGTACTGAGGGTTGCCAATCGGCTCGGTCTGTCCCGGGAAAAAGACCCTTCTAAAGTAGAAAAAGAGCTTACCGCTCTTATCCCTATGGAACTATGGATTGATACCCATCACCGTTTGATTTTTCACGGTCGCAGACTTTGCCATGCCCGGAAGCCGGAATGCCCGGTCTGTCCTTTGAAAGACTGCTGTCCGGTATTTACCAGTGCTTCCTAATATCAATTCTTCCTCACCCTATTTTACAACATGAGCTGTCAACTGCATTAATGTGCTGCGGTTTTTCACCCCGGAAAGATTCTCACCCGTAATTTGCTCTCCTGCTTTTAATACTGTACCGTTTTCAAGCTGAATGTCATTATTCAGCGTTTTTCCGAGCAGGAACTGAAGCTGGCGCTGCTCAAAGACATTAAAATCCTCCGGATATATGATTGTCCCGCTATTTTCAGCTGTCTTCAGTAAACTTTCACTCTTACCGAACTGTTCAATTTTCTTCTTCAAAAGCTCTTTTTCACTCAAGGCCGGGCTCTCCTTACCGCTCGATGGCTCGGATGCCTCTAACGCCTTGTTCCGTTCCGGCTTGATCAGTTCCTTGGCTTGTTTTCCTGAAGAAGGAGGATTGTCATCAATCAGAATGATCTCCTTACCGTACGTGATCACGTGATCACATTTAAATTCGCTGCATTTCCCCTGCGGATCAACGACCTCACAGGCTGCAATTATTCCGGTTGTTTCATCGAACAGTATTTCCTTCACCTGACCTATTAGGCACCCCCGGGTCGTCAGAACCTGAGAACTAACGACCTTGACATCTTTTTTTAGAAGTTCCACAGCAAGGTTGTTATGCGCAACATCCTGAACAACGGTGCTGTCATTGATGATTAATGCATAATCCCCTAACCCCAGGATATCGGCGTAAGCGATTAATCTTGCACCAAAATAATCTGACGGCTGGTCGATGACAAAGAAAGCCAAACTCCCATCCTCAGAATTGATGATGATGTCTTTGACAGTGCTGATTTGCTTTCCTTCATTTATGCTGATAATTTTCAAACCCCGAATTTCTGCCGAAGACTTCATTTTCCGATATCCTCCCGCCTATTAAAAATGACTATCATTGCACTCTGAATGTAGTTCTACAATCATACAAAATTCTCCTTCTTTATCGAATAAAATACAAATACAACCTTATTGCTTCAATAACTGAATAAGGTCCATATGAGGCTGAAACAAAGTGCAGCCAGCCAAGGCAGCACATTCAGCCGGACAATCTGTGCGGCTTCCGTTTGGGTGACCGCACTGACAATAGCCGGGAATCCCCATGGAATCACTGCAGCGTCTGTCCAAATTGCCGTAACCTGCCCCAGAACGGCCAAAGGAACGGCTGAAATTCCGGCCGCCTGTCCGAGAGCCGCCGCAATCCCGCCGGCTAACGGCAGAGCAGCGAAACCGGATCCGCTCATTGCCCCCAATACCGCTGTCAGCATTACCAGCAAGGCACAGGAATACTTATTAAGCACCACGATACCGGATAACTTATAGGCCAGCTGTTCCAGATAGCCCGCACCTTGGTGCAGCAGGACATTTTCATAACCGGAATGCGTCCCGAGGAGGAAGAAACCTGATATTACAACGATCGGGGCAAATACCTCCATTGAAAACTTCATTCCGGTCTGGATATGCCGCCCAAAAGTATTAAAAGATGTCTTATAATCAGTCAAAATCGTGCCAAGAATCAGGACAAGCAGCGTTACGCCGCCGATAACCGCTACGGCACTGTCTCCCCGCAATCTGCCATAGATCAGCCAGATCACTGCCAACAAGTAAAATGCAACTGCCGCCAGTGCCAGGATCATTCTTTTTCTTTTCTGAATCTGATGGTTTTGCTTTATCGGAGAAAGTACATCAAATTCTTTTTGCTGCTCCTCCCCCTTCTGCCCGTCCAGTCGTTCCCTGTTGTCTGCCACCACGTACGCAGGAATGTTTTTCTTTTGCTGAACCATCATCATTCGAAAGCCGATCAAAGAAGCGATGATCCCGCTTCCGCATACAAGCGGCAGAGACTGCCGTAAGACCTGCTCCAGAGCGACACCGGCTGACCTGGCGCTAAGGCTGGGCGCACCCTGAATCACGTAATCACCGGCCAGCGCAATTCCTTCGCCAAAAATGCATAGACCAACCGCCAAACCAAGCGGAGAAATCCGGCTGCGGTGAATCAGTGGAAGGATCAAAGCCCCCAGCAGGGAGACTGCAGGCGTCGGCCACAGAAATAAACTAAAGGTAAGCAGCATGACCCCTGCGAGCCAGTACAAATAAGCGGCATTTTTAATCTTCAGAATTGGCTTGATCAGGATGGTTTCCGTTTTCGTTTCTTTCAGCATGCCGGTCATAGCGACTACCAATCCGATCAGCAGGATGATCGGAAGCAGATCCGCAGCTGTCAGGAGAAACCCCCGGAAGGCAGCCTGAATTCCCCCAAAGAAGCTGCCGGTGTCCAGCACGCCTACGGCCAAAAGTCCAATGGCAGCAATGATTACCGGTTTTTTCTTAAAAGAAATGGCGATTATGATCAAAAGAATAAAAGCAAAGTAGACAAGCATGCCGGGACTTGGCAAACGATATTCACTTCCTTTTCCAAAAGACAAATGCTATACTTTTTTATGGGTTGAATCATTTGAAATGAGAGGACTATGATCATGAAACATTATGATATCGGTATTGTCGGCGGTGGAATCTCCGGTATAATGTGTGCCTATGAACTGATCAAACACAACCCTAAGCTTAACATCTGCATTTTTGAAAAAGGAAACAGCATACGCGACCGAAAATGCCCCCTGACTGAAAACAAATCCGTGAAATGTGCCAATTGCCCGACCTGTGCGATCATGGAGGGGTTCGGAGGGTGCGGTTCCTTTTCTGACGGAAAATATAATTTTACCACCGAATTTGGTGGCTGGCTGAATGAGTATGTCTCCAATGACCATGTCATGGATCTGATAGAGTATATGGATTCCATGCTTGTTGACTTTGGCGCAACGACCAAACGTTTTAGTACCCAAACTCCCAAAGCGCGCGAAATCGGAAAAATTGCGCTCCAAAACGATCTTCATCTTCTCCAGGCCGAAGTCAAACACCTTGGCACTGAGAATAATCTTAAAATCATGACCAATATCTTCAATTTTTTAAAGGACAAAGTTGAAATCAGACATAAGACAGAAATCATCGATGTTTCCCAGAATAAAGACAGGTATATTTTGTCCGCAGCCGTTGGGGAATATTCCTGTGACTGTCTGGTCTGCGCGGTTGGCCGGGTTGGAAGCGAGTGGTTTACTTCATTATGCAGGAAGATGAATATTCCGATGACGAACAATCAAATTGATCTCGGCGTCAGAGTCGAACTTCCTTACGAAGTGTTCAGTCAGATCACCGATGAAGTCTACGAGGCTAAGTTGCATTACTACACCCGGAAATACAATGACCTGGTCAAAACCTTCTGCATGAATCCCCGGGGACATGTCGTCACAGAAAATACCGTCGGCGTACTTACTGTAAACGGTCACAGTTATTCCGACGATAAACTGAAAAGCAACAATACGAATTTTGCGCTGCTGGTCTGTAATAAATTCACTTCTCCGTTCAACGAACCATTAAAGTATGGCAAATATATCGCCACGCTTTCCAACATGCTTGGCGAAGGTGTCATCGTTCAGCGCTTCGGCGACCTGATGAAAGGCCGGCGGACAAATGAAAAAAGAATGATGAAATCATTCACCAAACCCACTTTGCAATCCGCGAACGCCGGCGATCTTGGACTTGCCCTTCCGAAACGCCATCTCGATAATATCATTGAAATGATCTATAAACTGGATAAAATCGCACCCGGAACGGCGAACTATGATACATTGCTTTACGGCGTTGAAGTGAAATTCTATTCGGCCAGGCCACAGCTGAACAAGCAGTTGGAAACAAAGTATTCGAATTTTTATGCGATTGGCGACGGAGCAGGCATTACCCGTTCCCTATCCCAGTCCGCAGCCAGCGGCATCTATGTCGCCCGCAATATACTAAAAAAGCTTGAAGTCTAGCTGGCTTATAGGTTTTGGCTTATCTGCGGGCTATAATACCGCTTTTCGGCTATTGGCCCGTAAATCTGCATGCTAGAAACTATGTAAACTATAGATTGCTTTCGAGGTAGTCGAGAGCTTCTTCTATACAGGGGTAGTTGCTGATACCTTCCGCAACGGCTGCATCCCCGATCATAAGGAAATCGTTTGTTTCGTCTTTCATTGGCAAATCCACGATCGTATTTCCAAATACAATGACTTCCTCACTGCGAATACCAAGGATCTCTTTGACCACAGCAAGGGCCCGACCCTTGCTGTTTTCTTTGGGCATGACCTCTACACAATCATCGTATCGATTGATTTTATACTTATTTCTCTTCACCGGTTCCAGAGCTTGTACTGCCTGATACAATAAATTAACCGTGGAAAAATCCTTAGGTGCGGCAGTCAGCATCGTCTGATTGGGCTGAAACCAGAGATCCGGAAATTTTTTCAGAAGATCTTGCTTCATTACCTCACCTATCTGGTGCGGGATAGCTTCAAGCTTTTTCTCCCATTTACGCAGCGGCTCAAAAATAACGCCGCCGTTTTCTCCTGCAACCAAAGGTTGACAGATCCCAATTCCCCTAGCCAATCCCGCCAGGTAGGAAGCCGTCCGACCGGAAATAAAAACAATTCTGATCCCCTGACGTTCCAGCGATCTTAATTTACAGGCTACCTGGGCAGTAATCGGATCGTCCGTTGGTGCCAAGGTACCGTCAATATCAAATACAGCAAGCTTGATTCCTATGCTAATCCCCTCCTTGATTGTACGAATACTTTCAAATACACCAAAGAACCAACCGTATAGTTGTATCCCGAAGGAGATTTTCTAATTCAATATATATTATTTTTATTAACCAATTAATTATTTGACTTCTCTCATATTCGCCAATATGTAGCCTTCAAATATTTCATTTATTTTCATTTGCTGTTCTCCTTAAAAAGAAAAGACACCTTGGGTTCAACCATCCATTTAAATAAAGTTCTAATTCCGTTCAAGGCCAGGATGATTGCCAGCGCTGCCCCAAGTATTATTACCAGCGCTCGCTGCGGTCCTGTCTGCAAAACCTGATAAAACCCGTATGCAACAAGGGCCTTCACGATCAATCCATGAAGCAGATACGTATACATCGTATTGCGCCCCAACGCTGAAACCAGAGGAACCTTCCTGCCAGGCACCAGCAGCAGCAGGCTCAGACCTAAAACTACAGCCAGCAGGTAAATACCTCCACGGTATAGACCTGCGAACCATTCCGTAGCGCCAAGCGCCTGATAAGATGCGCTCCCATAAAACCACGTAACGGTATAATTCTGACCAAAATAACAGAAAGCCAGAAAAGCCAGTAGCATAACACCGCCAGCAGCGAAGCGCCAATTTTTCGTCAGCAGCTTTTCCAGATGCTTTTTCTCAAAATAAAAGCCTGCCAGGAAAAACGGAAAGAAAACAACAATCCGCGACAGGCTCGCATAGTAACCCAGCTCACCCGTATATCCGGCAATAAGGCCGAAAAGAAATGTAACAGGCAGTGCATATCTGATCCTGACCACATAAGGCAGCGCCACTTTCCAAATAATCATGCTGAATAAAAACCACATGATCCAGTACGGCGTAAAAAAAGTAAAATGCAGGCTTTCCTTATGGAAAATCCAAAAGTCAAAAACGGAATAGATCATTTCGAAAATAACATAGGGTATGACTAGTTTGCTGATAATTTTTATCTCATATTTCGGATCATCAATATTCTTGGCAAAATAGCCGGAAATGAAAACAAACAGCGGCATATGAAATGAATAAATAAACGCATAAATGGATTTGAAAGCTGGAATATAGATCAGGGGTTCAATCATATGACCGACAACCACCAAAACAATCAGCATGAATTTCAGGTTGTCGAAGTACGGATCTCTTTGATTCATCCTCTGTCGGGTTCCTTTCTTTTCCTGATGATTTGATCTGGTTTATTATATCATTCATTTTGTCAAGAATCCTTAAAAAATTGCATTTAATTGGCCCCTTGTATTTAACAGGGGGCCAGGCTGCTGACAAGGCAATCGTTTGTCAGCAGTTTTTATCTTTTCAGAGGGGAAAAAAATATGGGCTTCCGGCAGAGGAACAGGAGGAATTTATCACGGATAACCAGGTCGGGAACATGAAGACTACTTTCTTCCTGGAGCCCATATTCGGGGTGATTTTGCAGCTGTACTGGTTCCATGTATGGTCACATTAATTGTTTGGGTATCAATACCGAAGATTTTTATAAATATGCAGTCATAGGTATCTGTAAGATTAATATCCAATTCGTAATTTCGTTCTGTTTCCGTCAGTTTTGTCTGATAATAATCTACGCTTACCTGGCTTTCATCCAGTCCATTTAATACTGCATAGGTGTCGGCAATGTCATTGAGCGTCGCTTCAGGATTTTCCGAATGATCGATCGCCAATGTTTCATTAAAACGCGCATCCCTGATTATTTGCCCAACCTCAAACAAGTGTAGACGATTTAAGTACATCCCGCCAATATCTACAACAAGTCCTGTAAACCCAAACAATACAATTAACAGGGCAGCAAATAGAATTGTGATATTTCCATCTTCATTTTTTAAAAGTTTACGCATCAGCAAGCAGACGCTTCTAGGCATATTGCCACCTACTTTCTGACCTAACACACTTTGATTTGCTAACCTTCTTTTGTCATAATCAGTCGATTTTTTTTAAGGTTTTTCGTAAATGTCAGCTGTTCTCCGAATATCACTCTTCCTACCGGAGTCAACGGTTCAACTGTATAAACTAAACTGGCTGTGATCTGCGCATATCTCCATTTTTTTGTATTTTGATCCGTACCGCCGCCACTTTTGGGCGTGTAGTAGTCTTTCTTTTCAGTCCAACATTTTAACTTGGCATCACTCACAGACAGATCTTCCTCATCAACCAGCGACGATGTCTTTTCCATTGCCTCTTTTATTGCTTTTTTGGCAGATTCTCCACTGATAGTTTGGGAATAATCACTATCATAGCTTATACCCATTGTCCAAGACGCATTGCGATAAGCGTAATCAAAAGTAAGATACTTATTCATCATCCACCCTAAATCTATCACAGCAAACGTTAACGTTAGAAATAAAGGAAGTACCAGGGCAAATTCAACAAGTGCCTGTCCATTTTCATTTTTTAGCATGCGCATCAAATTGAACACCCTTCCCTTCAAACGTATCCGTTCGATATCTCTAACCATCCTCAGGGTACCCCTCTAAAAACACCTGCGAAGTAAATGTTGACAATACCCTAAATTCATCACCAAAAAACAATTTTGACTGCGGCATGAGCACCGGTACATCATATTCCAAGGTTACTGTCGCGTTAAAATATGTATAATAGCTTGGTAATTCTTGAAATTGAGATCCCTTGTTCGCATGATACGTATAATTCCTTCGTTTTGTCTCTCCAGCTTTGGCCTCAACGGTTAACTGATCAAAATCCAATCTGTCTGTATAATCACTAATGGAATTTTTTACTTGTTCTTTGATATTTGTCTTGCTGGTAACTTGCCGGATTCCCTCATTTGCTGCACTCTGTACCAATACTTGTGCATCGACAATTCGTCCGGCATCCAAAATAAAACCAAAAAATAGTAGTAAGATAGGCAAAACCAGTGCAAATTCCACCATAGCCTGACCTTTTTTGCATTCCCGTATTTTTCTTAAACTAATAAATTCTCTGATTTTCATATTTTTACCGCCCAGCATTAATATAATCAGCCGCTGCCATATGCAACTAGTTAAGCCTTGTCTATTTTTTACAATATATTTACGTTTAGTTTACAATCATTTTACATTTGGTTTTATATGGATTCTATCTATAAAAACTCAGACCCTCAAGAGGAAATTTGTCGAAATGATGTCTTTTACAAGAAATTGATACTTTCGGACTATTTTTGTTTCCCAATAGTACCAGTAGATTAATCCATGCGTTCCCAGTACCTACATATTTTGCGTAAAAAAAAAGGCCCCTGAGGGTCTTATTTTCTATACGCTAACCGACTTTAATACAGCCCCAGCATCCTTCCAGGAAACCTGCCCGTTGGTGAATTCATGCAGCCAGCCAGTAAAGGTATCCTGATCTCCATCCCGGATGTATACTTCAAGATCAATTTCTTCACTAAACTTTTCATTACCGCTTTCCATGCCCTTTTGCTTCAGGCCGTACCGGATCTGTTCAAACCAGGAGTACGGAATCCGGAGTACATAGATCCGGTGCGGAACGAGCTGGACAATCGCTGTGTTCTCCAATGCAAGGCGGGCTGTCCCGCCATAGGCTCTTGTAAGTCCACCGGTACCAAGCAGGATACCGCCAAAATAACGCACAACAATGATCTGGATGTTCCAGAGCTGCCGGTGCTGGAGCAGTTCCATGACCGGTCTTCCCCCTGTACCCTGCGGTTCGCCGTCATCCGAGGCTTTCTCAATCCTGCCTTCGTGAATACGGTAAGCGTATACATAATGACGGGCATTAGGAAGGACTTCCCGGATTTCCTTCATATTTTTTTCGGCTTCGGCCGTGCCTTCGATATATTTAACCAAAGCGATAAACCTTGATTTTTCAACGACTTGTTCGGCCTCTGTCTCTCTCTCGATTGTTTTAAATGCTTCCACTTTTCGTCCCCACCATTAACTTAATTATAGTTTTAGCCAGTACCTATATTCTAAATATAACATAGATTTCAACTTATATCCTTTAACCCTTCTTATATTTGACTTTTTCACACTATAACCGAACACAAAAAAGCCAGGATTTTCTCCTGGCTGATAGTTGCTTCTATATTTTTCCCTGCCAGTAGGCACTGGTAAACTACTTCCGGCAGTACGGATATTTGTTTAAAAGAGTGCCAGGAAAGTTACATAGGCTAGGCAAAACTCATTTCCTGTCCAATATCCCAATTCATTCCCATCGCGGGGTCCTTGTCTGCGAGTTCCGGAGCTCTTTAACGATATCACTCCAAGAAATCAACAATTGTTCTTCCATCGTGAAACACCTCCTATTTATAAATACCATACTCCATGACAAATTCATTTACGGCGATGATGTTTTCCGCCTTGCCATCCGCTGGTGCAAGAAGCTCCTTATCGGTGCCAAAAATGTATCCTCCGCCTGCCATACCATCGATTAATTCTTTCGCTTTGGCAATACATTCTTCCTTGGTCCGCTCTTGATAGAGGTTCATAGCTTCACTTATTGATCAACCCACCCATCTCTGGCATATTTTTACACCTTCAGCTGCGTTTGTCGAAAAGGCATCGGCACCTATACTTTTACATACATTCTCATTAACGGGTACTCCGCCGATAATCACCTTAACTGAATTTCTAAGGCCTGCTTCATTAAGCGCATTAACTGTTTCTTTCTTACTATCCAGCGCCAAAGTCAGTACGCCGCTTAATCCTATAATATCAGGGTTAACCTCTTTTACCTTGTCCACGATCTGGTTAACCGGAACATTGATCCCCAGGTCGATCACCTCAAAACTCGCGGCTTCAGCCACGGATCTGAAAATATTTTTGCCTATGTCATGAATATCTCCAAAGACTGTAGCTAAAACAATCTTTCCGCCTTTTGCTGAGGAACCTGCACTTAAAGCCGGTTTGAGCTTGTCCATTACACTTTGCAACACTTCCCCGGCGAAGACCAAATCTCCAATAAAGTACTCGCCCGAATCATAGCGTTCACCTACGAGTGTCATACCTTGCTGACAAGCTTTAACAACTTCTTGAGCTTCTGCGGCATTGTCGTCTTTACTTAGTACTTCATCAATGGCCTTGTTTAGCACGTCTTCGTCCAAATCGGACATCGCTTGAGTCAGGACTTTCAAATCCACCACTTCAGATCATCCTCCATAAAAATTTGTGTATACAAGCAACTATACCAAATATACATTTTTTTAAATTTAGTATGAAATGATTTTTAGAAATTTTATGTTCAAATATATCCGGATCATTGATTGCATCTTTAGAACTGCTTTAGCTGTAACATTACACAATCTTTTATGGTACATGTATCTCAATTCATACTTTTGGATTTTGTCTGACAGTATCTATTTATTGAATTTCCACCACATCGTAACTGCCTGAGAAAATTGCAGCACCAAACCATAAAAAAGAGCCGCTTAAAAATGATATTTTGTTTTCACTCATAAAACCTCCATAAAATATGTAATGGGATATGCCATTGTAAAGCATATCCCATTTATGATTGAAGTATCTTTCCTATCTGGCATTAATGGCTGATGCCTCGCGATATCCCGTTTAAAGCCTCTCCAGCCTCATTGATATGAATATTTTCAATCGCGAGGTCACCTAACGCAATGACCCCAATAATTTGCCCCTTGTTCAGCACAGGAAGACGTTTTACCTGGTATTCAGCCATGGTTTCAGCAACAGTATCGATATCCTGCGTGCCATCGATACAGATTGGATCTACCGTCATGCACTGCTCGGCCGTCATCTGGTTGACATCCTTGTTCGAAGCGATGACCCTCAGAACAATATCCCGGTCTGTAATAATTCCCAATACTTTGCCGGCCTGAACGACCGGAACAGCACCAATATCTTTATCTCTCATAATTTTAGCGATATCCGTAACTTTGGCTGCTGGGTCCACCCAGCTTACATCTGTTGACATAATATCCATGACCCGCATATAAAAAACACCTCCGTTTTAATATTTCCACTAGTTTTTCACTGAAACCAATGAATTATGTCAGTAAATAATCCCTTTGTAAAACGTTGATTTTAATTAAAGAAAAATGATTATCTATACTATCTTTTGCTGTAAAAATAAAATTATCCTCGGTTGACCCGGGGATAATTTTATTACGTTATTTACTGCTATTATTGTTGTTTATAATTGAATTCCTTATTTTTATTCTATTTGTTTGATTCATTTTGGTTTTCGGCCATACACGATCGCCACAACACCGCCGACAAGATTTTTATATCCCGTATCCTGAAGTCCGCATTCAGCAAAGATCAGGGTGAGCTGACGCTGAGATTCAAACTCACAGGCTGAATCATAAAGATACGTGTATTCTTTTTGTTTTCCGCCGTGGATTTTTCCCAGCCACGGGACGATCTTCTCAAAATACAGCCAGTAAAACTGTTTGAAAACCGGTATAGTCGGTTTTCCCATATCCAGAGATACAACCATCGAACCAGGTTTGACAACACGGATCATTTCCCGGATTCCGCGGCGCAGATCAGGAAGATTCCTGAGCCCCCAGCCAACGGTCGCTCCGTCAAAACTGTTGTCGGTAAAAGGCAAGCTCATCGCATTGCCCTGCAAAAGCTCAATACTCGCTTTGTAACGGTCATTTTCAATATTTTTCCGGCCCACAACCAGCATTTCCTCTGAAAAATCGACTCCGGTGACTCTGCCGGAATCCCCGACGGCGACGGCAATTTCTCTGGTAAGCTTGCCGGTTCCGCAGCACAGGTCAATCATCTTCATTCCGGGTTTAGCCTCGACAATCCTGACTGCTTTGGCCCGCCAGGCGTTATCCATCCCCATACTCATCAGGGAATTCATTAGATCATATTTCCCGGCAATCGCGTTAAACGTTTCCTTGACGTATTCTGATTTATCTTTGCCTGCAAAATCCATTTTCTCTCTCCTTGTACCATCTTGCCCAGTATATGGTCAGTACTATCATATGATAATTAGCCCAAATTGTCCAATTTAAG
This sequence comes from Dehalobacter sp. TeCB1, assembly GCF_001707455.1. Classification (NCBI taxonomy): domain Bacteria; kingdom Bacillati; phylum Bacillota; class Clostridia; order Eubacteriales; family Desulfitobacteriaceae; genus Dehalobacter; species Dehalobacter sp. TeCB1. The sequence goes on from NZ_MCHF01000020.1 coordinate 80,703, forward strand.
AACTATCTAGAATATCTCACCTGAGAAGCAAATGATCTGATGAAAAGCAAACAGTAATCTAAAACACTATTGCTAATGATTTTCAACTATGGTAGGATAAAACTAATTTAATAGTATGGGGAGCTGGGGATGCTGGCTGAGAGGGATATCACGTATCCGACCCTTAAAACTGATCTGGGTAATGCCAGCGTAGTAATAATAAAAAACTTTAATAACTGCGCTGCCTTTGCAGCGTTTTTTGTTTGTCGGTCATGGTTGATAAGCAGTGTCTTATTATTTACAAAGTCACGGACAGTAATCTATAAAATACGTGAAGGAGAAATGTATTTTGGCGAAGATAACAATGGCCTTTCAGGTCATTCCAAAAGTTGAGGAATCCAGAATCTATCCGGTTGTTGATGAAGCAATCAAAGTTGTCGCCCAAAGCGGCCTTCCCTACGAAGTCGGTCCGATGGAAACAGCACTTGAAGGAGAGCCTGATGAAATCTGGCAGGTCATCAAAGATGCTATGGAGGCTTGTATCAAAGCCGGGGCTTCCAGGGTAATGACCAATGTAAAAATTGACTATGTACCCCAGGGTTCCACGATCAATGAGAAAATTGCCAAGTACCGCTGAAAAGAAGGGATTCCCATTGCTGAAAAACAATAGCCGGAGATTCCGACCACCGGCTGTACTGCTGAGGTATGCCCCTGCCCTTTTCTTTTTGGTTGTGCTGCTGGCAGTCTGGCAGCTTACGGTAAATTACTTCAGCATCCCCCGCTGGCTTCTTCCCTCTCCTTCTCAGATCGGGAAAGCTCTCTGGAATACGAAGGACGTGATCTGGGGCCATACCAAAGCAACGATCATTGAGACGACGTTGGGCTTAGGGCTCGCTGTTGCTCTGGGCATGACGGTCAGCACACTAATGACGCTGTTTCCGCTGTCTCGGCGGGTGTTTTACCCATTTCTGATCATTTCCCAGACGATCCCCTTGATAGCGGTCGCACCGCTGCTGTTGCTCTGGCTGGGGTATGGGGTACTGCCTAAAATCTTGATTGTCGTTCTGGTCTGTTTTTTTCCGATCGCGATCAGTTTGCTTGAAGGCCTTGAATTAAGCGATTTAGATCTTCTGCATCTGCTGCAAAGCATGGGCGCATCCAAATGGCAGGTATTCTCCCTAATCCGTTGGCCTCACGCTATGCCGGCACTGTTTTCAGGCTTGAAAATTGCTGCTGCCTACAGTGTCATGACGGCTGTCATCAGTGAATGGCTTGGAGCAAGCCAAGGGCTCGGTGTCTATCTGCTGCGTTCTTCGAATAATTTCCTTACCGACAGAGTATTTGCAGCAATCATTGCAATCACTGCTCTCAGCTTCTTTTATTATGCAATCATTATTATTCTGACCAGGCTACTGCTTCCCTGGTATTCCCGATACAGACGGACAAGCTGACCCAGGGACGTATCTTTCGTCCCCGTAAACAAGGAGAAAAGATACGTTCCTTCGCCCCCCAAAAAATACAAGTGAGGTATAGAAATGAAAACGAAAAAGATATTGGTTACGTTTATTGTGCTCCTTCTGATTCTCACTGTGACTCTTTCGGGTTGCAGCAAACAGGCTGAACAGAACTCCGTCCAGAATAACCAGCCGGTTAAACTAACGCTTATGCTGGACTGGACACCGAATACGAATCATACCGGGCTATTTGTTGCTCAGGATAAAGGCTATTTCAAAGACCAGGGACTCGAAGTCAACATTGTCAACCCATCGAGCCAAGGAACACTCGAGCAGCTTGTTGCAACCGGAAAGGTAGATTTTGGTATCAGTGCACAGGAACAGGTTACATCTGCCCGCCTCAGTGACTTGCCACTTGTCTCTCTGGCAACTATCATTCAACACAACACCTCTGGTTTTGTCTCGCTGAGAAGCAAGAATATCCTGACAGCCAAGGATTTTGAAGGAAAAACATACGGCGGCTGGGGGTTGCCTTCGGAAACCGCGATCCTTACAGCGCTGATGCAAAAAGAAAATGCCGACTTCAGCAAAATCAACATGGTCAATATCGGGGAAACCGATCAGTTGGCCTCTTTGAATAGCAATATTGATCTGACCTGGATTTTCTATGGTTGGACAGGTATCCAGGCTGAAATCAGAGGACAGGAACTTAATATGATCTGGCTGAAAGATATCGACCCTGCCCTCGATTATTACACACCGGTCATTGTCTCGAACGAGGAAATGATTCAGAGTAACCCCGATACTGTCCGCAAAATGATGCAGGCAATCGGTGCCGGCTACGAATATGCAATTGGGAATCCGGAAGAATCAGCTGAAATCTTGATCAAATACGCTCCTGAATCCGATCCGGAAATGATCAAACGCAGTCAGGCCTGGCTGAGCCCGCAGTACAAAGCCGATGCGAAACAATGGGGTGTCCAGAAAGCAACTGTCTGGGAAAACTACAGCAAGTGGCTCTATGACAATAAGCTCGTCACCAAAATGATGGATTCATCCAAAGCTTTTACCAATGATTTTCTTCCGACCAGATAACGGAGGTCAGACGCCTTGACACTTGCCTTAAAAAACCTTTCGAAAACCTATATCGAAAACGGTCAATCCATGGAGATTTTCCGGGATTTGAATCTGACCATCGAGAGCGGTTCTTTCGTCTCCCTGATCGGGCCTTCCGGTTCCGGCAAGAGTACGCTGTGCAATCTTATCGCCGGTATTGAAAAGCCCGACCAGGGGCAAATCCTTCTCGATGACCAAGAAATCACCGGAATGCCAGGACATGTCGGCTACATGTTTCAAAAAGACCTGCTTCTTCCGTGGCGGACTCTTCGGGAAAATGTAACGCTGGGCTGCGATCTCAGACGCCAGGATAAAAAAATCTCTTCAGTCGAGGCCATCAAGGGTCTGGAACATTTCGGGCTGCTCGATTTTGCCGATTACTATCCTCATCAGCTTTCCGGCGGCATGAAACAGCGTGGCGCCCTGCTCCGAACCATCCTATTCGGACAGCCCACGCTGCTTTTGGATGAGCCTTTCGGGGCGCTTGATGCCCTGACCCGCAGAGAAATGCAGCTTTGGCTGCTGTCAATCTGGATTGAAACGAAGCATACCGTGCTCTTTATTACCCATGATATTGAAGAAGCAATTCTGCTGTCGGATAAAATTTTTGTACTCAGCAAATACCCGGCAGAAGTTGTCGAGATCATCGACGTTCCGTTTCCCCGGCCGCGTGATCCGGAACTGATTTTTTCTTCCGGGATATTGCCTTTGAAGACAAAACTGTTTCACTTGCTGGGAACTTGATATCCAAAGAACGTTTGAAGATGTTTCAATACCTGAAAAACTTTTTCGAAATCCCGCTGGGTTCTTTTACCCTTTGGCGCGATATGTTAAAATAGGGTAAGCATTTTTTCCCAGGGAGGATAAGACTAATGTATGAACTAAAAAATTTTAGTGAAGTCATCGTGAAGAAAACACTGGAAGATTATCTGCCCGTCGCCAATATCCCTTGCAAATGCGAACGGTGTCAGGCCGACATAATGGCTTTTGTACTGAACCGCTTCCCTCCAAGATATTATGTTTCCTTAAAAGGCGAAGTCATGACACACTTTGAATCACAAATGTTTCCGGACAAAGCCCGAGTTTTGGCAGAAGTCGTTGGTGCTGCCCAGATAGTTGCTGCTTTCCCGTCCCATCCGCTTGACCAGAAAGAAGAATAAACCCGCATGGGATTAATGACAGTTGCAAAGGCGCTTCAAATGATATGAGGCGTCTTTACTTTTTCCAATCCTGGATTTGATTATCGCTATTTACTCTGTTACAATGATTGCGACTTCAAAATAAAAGCAGGTGATCAGCGTGATTTCCGAGTATCAGGGACTAAAACTCGACCAATTCCAAATGGATGCGATTGAAGCAATCAATCACGGGCATTCCGTCATTGTCTCAGCCCCTACCGGGACAGGAAAAACAATGGTAGCAGATTATCTGGTCGAAAAATCAATTCGGGAAAGCAAACGGATTATTTATACAGCACCGATAAAAGCGTTAAGCAACCAGAAATTCAAAGATTTTTCCCACCAATTTGGCAGCGAGACCGTCGGGATCATGACCGGGGATGTTGTGATCAATCCTGGCGCTCCGCTGCTGATCATGACGACAGAGATCTTCCGCAACCAGGTCATCACCAATGACCCGGAACTGGAGCACGTTTCCTATATCATCTTTGATGAGATTCACTGGCTTAATGATGAGGACAGAGGTACAGTCTGGGAAGAATCCATCATTCTCGCTCCGCCAAATATTAAGATTCTGGGCTTAAGTGCCACAATTGCCAATGCCGTGGAACTGAAGGGCTGGATCGAGGCCATCCGCAAAGACACCGTTGTGTTGATCGAGGAACAGCAAAGGATCGTTCCTCTGGAATATTATTATTTTTGTCAGGACACCGGCATCATCGGCTATGATGACCTGATCAGGTTCTATTATCAGAAGCTTAAATCCACGGACAGAACCGATAATTCCCCGCTGTTTAAACCGACGTCACATCTTGACCTGATCAAAACTGTTGATAAACAATATCTTCCTACCCTCTATTTTGTATTCAGCAGAAAGCAATGCGCCGATAAAGCGCATGAACTGGCCAATATCAAAAACTATCTGTCGTCGGAACAAAGCAAAGAAGTGAAAAACATTTTTTTGGAGCATTTTGGTGCTGAAGATACTTGGTCCTCTTCCACGCGCAAGTTATTCAGGGTCTGCCGGAAAGGTATTGCCTATCACCATGCCGGGCTGCTGCCTTTGCAGAAATCCGTCGTAGAGGATCTTTTCCTGGCCAAGATGATCTCAGTTCTGTACTGTACCGAGACCTTCAGTGTCGGGATCAACTATCCTGTCAAGGCCGTCTGCTTTGATTCCCTAAACAAATACGACGGACGCAGTTTCAGGGCTCTGGCAAACCACGAATTTTTTCAGATGTCCGGCAGGGCCGGCCGACGCGGCATTGACGAGATCGGTTATTCCTTTGCGATTGTTGATTTGAATTACTTTGAAAAAGAACCGCCGGTAAAATTTGATATTGCCAAGTTAGAACCTCTGACCAGTCAGTTTCGGCTTTCCTATAATACAGTTTTGAATCTCCTGGCAACATTATCGCCGGAGCAAATCGAAACCTATTTCAAAAAAAGTTTTGCTGCTCATTCCTATATCTTGACCGCACAAAAAACGGAAGAAGAGATTCGTCTTCTGTCCGAGCAATCAGCCCAAGCCAAAGAGAACCTTTGTGAGCATGTCGGGACCTATCGGTGTCCGCTGAATTACTACCCGAAAAAGAAAGAATTGGACAGGCTTCATAAAGCCTATGATAAATTGGACCCGCGACGCCGCAATAAGATTTTCGGGCGTCAGATGCACCGAAAAATCATGAAATGGGAGAAGATCCTTAAGACTGTTCCCCAGAAATGTACCAGAAAACAAAACGACAGCTGTAAATCCTTCGCCGGAAAGTGGATGAACCTCGAAAAAGAAATCACGGACCTCAAGAATCAATTGTTCTCAATGCCGGATTACAACACATTTAATTCCGAATTTGAAAGAAAAAAAGCCCTACTGCAGCAAATAGGCTATATCGGAAATGACAAGCTTTTGCCGCGGGGGGAGCTCGCCAGATATATTTATGTGCAGGAAATCCTGGTAACCGAGTTGATTTACTCAGGAATCATCGAACAGCTGGATGATGACCAGCTGACTGCGCTGATTTCCTGTATTGATTATGAAAGCAAACGTAATGAGTATTTCCAAAAGTTTGACCAGATTGATTTTAAGCCTGTCAGGGAAATCCTGAATTATATTCAGAGCATCTGCGGGCCTGACGCTGTGCGCTTTGAATCCAAGGCGGCCGTCCTTGCGTATCATTGGAGCAAAGGCGCCACATTAATCGAGCTTCAGCAGCTCTGCACCCTCGATGAAGGAGACATTATCGCGGTCTTAAGGCGAACCATCGATTTACTGCGCCAGATGCGGGAAGCCGTAACAGACCAGTCGTTAAGAGAACGCTTCAGCATCTGCATCAAGAAACTGGACAGAGATGAGGCTTCGATCCAAGAGTTAAATTAAGCTGCCTTGCCCTCTGTAGCCATCAAAAAGAGGAGCCGTTTTAGAGGCCACTGAAAAACACTTTGTTTTTCGCTTAAACCACACAACCAAAAAACCAGAAGATGAGATATATTGACTCATTCTCCTGGTTTTTCAATTCTTATATGTAATGGCTTAGTTTATCACTCTC
>NZ_MCHF01000021.1:0-1026 GCF_001707455.1 Dehalobacter sp. TeCB1
TAATCTCGGCCAACCCAAACGTCGGACTGAACACTGCTCCCTCAATCGCTGCGACCTCGGATTTGATCTCTTGCAGACTGAAAGTGGAACCTACTAACGCCGTATAGATGCCTTCGACTAACGTGCCAATGCTAAAGACTTCCGTCTTGATCTCGGCTAACCCGAATGTCGGGCTGAACACCGCTCCTTCGATCGCTGCTACTTCAGACTTGATCTCACCTAGGCTGAAGGTTGAGCTGACCAAGGTCGTGTAGATGCCTTCGACCAGGGTGCCGATACTGAATACTTCTGTCTTGATCTCTGCTAGCCCAAATGTCGGGCTAAACACTGCTCCCTCGATCGCTGCGACCTCGGATTTGATCTCTTGCAGACTGAAAGTGGAACCTACTAACGCCGTATAGATGCCTTCGACTAACGTGCCGATGCTAAAGACTTCGGTCTTGATCTCCGCCAACCCGAATGTTGGACTAAACACTGCTCCTTCGATTGCTGCTACTTCGGACTTGATCTCACCTAAGCTAAATGTCGAGCTAACTAAAGTGGTGTAGATGCCTTCGACCAATGTGCCGATACTGAACACTTCGGTCTTAATCTCAGCCAACCCAAATGTCGGGCTGAAGACCGCTCCTTCAATCGCCGCTACTTCAGACTTGATCTCACCTAGGCTGAAGGTTGAGCTTACCAAGGTCGTGTAGATTCCTTCGACCAGGGTGCCGATGCTGAATACTTCCGTTTTAATCTCGGCTAACCCGAATGTTGGACTAAACACTGCTCCTTCGATCGCGGCGACCTCGGATTTAATCTCTGCTAACCCAAAGGTTGCTCCGATGATGCTCGTGTAGATGCTCTCCAGCAGTGTGCCTATACTGAACACTTCGGTCTTAATCTCAGCCAACCCAAATGTCGGGCTGAAGACCGCTCCTTCAATCGCCGCTACTTCAGACTTGATCTCACCTAAGCTAAAGGTTGAGCTTACCAAGGTCGTGTAGATGCCTTCGACTAGGGTGCCGATGCTGAATACTTCCG
>NZ_MCHF01000022.1:0-79002 GCF_001707455.1 Dehalobacter sp. TeCB1
TTTACGGCAAACGCTGGGACATAGAAGTTTTCTTCAAAGTATGCAAGTCGTATTTGGCTCTGGCTAAAGAATACCAAGGACGAAACTATGATGCTCAGGTAGCCGCAACATCCATCGTATTTCTAAGATACATTATGTTAGCAGTTGAAAGCAGAAATACTCAGGATGATAGGACAATTGGAGAACTATTTTACTATTACAGTGATGAAATGGAAGATCTCAAACTTTCTCAAGCATTAGTATTGTTAATCGACACTCTCAGGCGTGTTCTAAGCAATTTTCCTGTCATAAGCCAGGAATTAGCCAATATGATTATGGATACTTTTCTTAGCACTATTCCACGGTCTTTCAAAGAACGATTGTTGTTTGCAACCTGATGTGTCAGAAAAATCATGGCTTTAACCATTATTTAATGGTGGGAAAGTTGAGTCATTTATTTAAAATACGCTCTACTTATACTTATTTATTATTGATGGAGGCACCATCCGCACGCGAGAATGAATACGTATTTGATTCTGAAATAACATTATTGAGGCTGTCGATCATCTTTAAAAGAAGCTTGACCGGCTCAGTCTCATTCTGGATTGATTTGGGCAAAGTGGCTGTTAAGACAGTATTACTTACATACTTCGTTTTAACCGGGGTATCATCAATATAAATCTGATAATCCGGTAGGAAGTTTTCTCCTTGAACCTGAATCACATCTTCACTCAGGCGAAGGACCTTTTCGATCTTGGGAAAACGTTCTCCAAGCAGGTACAAAGCATTCTGAACTGGTTTATCCCGTGGTTCCAGCTCATAGGCATACGCATTGCCAATCAGCGAATCATATTGCAGCATTTCATAGTCTGCAGATTCTGTTTCGGTGATTTTTTCATTCTGCTGATAAAGCGCAGCGGTCATAACGTCCGACCCTTTTTCATATAAGGAATAAAGAAAATCCGTCAGGGTATTTCCTTCTTTTTTGCTTTTTTCCAGAATGTAAGGCCCCAAAAAGCTCGAGGAAATACGGATATTTTCTTTATCTTTCGGGCTCGAGAAATTATCCCAGATGATAAAGGGCACCGTATATTTGTTTAAATAATCACTGTAATTATTCCGGTCCTGAAAAAAGTCAGCCTCTTTGTATACTTCCGAGCTATTGCCAAGCAAGGGCAAATGATCTCCGTAAAAAACGACAATCGTTGGTTCGTCAATCTTCTTCAGACCTTCAATCAAAGCTTTCAGGGACTGATCGACATCGGAAATTGTATTCACGTAGTTCTCCAGCAAGGTTTTACTTTTAGCCGAAAAGTTACCCTGGACCTGAATCGTATTTCCGGCATTAGGTTTCTCCGCATAGGGTCCATGAGCCTGCATCGAAATCGCATAGATGAAATCGGGTTTATCATTCTGTCCAAGCTGCTGCAGAATCTTCTTCGTAAGCTCCGTATCGCGGATATAAGTTCCTTTCTTCTCAGGATCTGTAAAAAATTCCTTGCTGATAAATTTGTCAAATCCCATCTCTTCGAAAACAATATTGCGGCGGTAAAACCAGTTATGGTAAGTATGAATTGCCGTAGCCTCATAGCCCTGCTTTTTGTAAATCGCGGGCAGGGCATCCATATCCCTGGTTGCGTACTGGACATACGGAATGATCCCTGCCGGGAGAAACTGGCAGGAATATCCTGTTAGAACCTCAAACTCTGTATTCACCGTTCCTCCGGCAAAGACAGGAACAACCATCTTTCCGCCTGAATAATTTTTTTGCAGATAATGAAAATACGGAATTGGATCTTCGCTGAAGCTTACTTCTTTCATCAGCGTCGGATCCCAGAAAGCTTCACTTTGCACATAGATGACATTTGGGGTGAAATCCGGATCAACCGTGTAATCAGTTTTGGTCTGAGTAATAATCTTTTCAATTTTTTCTTTTTGGTAAGAAGCCGGAGCATCATCCGAATAGGCTTTATAATTCATCATAAAGCCGATAATCAAGCCATTTTCTTCATAATTGGACTGCTGGCTCCAGTTTACAAGCCGACAGTTGAAGGTCTTTTGCATAGAAGTATGGGCAACCAGATTAAACAGCAAGAGAAAAGACAGTACCGCAATGGGGACTTTTTGAGCCGAAAGGTACTCTTCTCTTGGTATGTAACGAATGATCATGATGATCGCAGCGATGAGCAAAATCACGAGTCCCAACATAAAAGCGATCGGCATATCCTGAAAGCTCTGGGAAATATTCGCGGCTTCCTTCCCAAGGTTTAAATCCCAGGGCAGCAAAGGCTCTCCTCTTAGGAGTAGTTTTTCCCTGCTGACCAGTGCAATAAAGGAAAGGCCGGTTAGAATGACTACTGCAATGGACAGGTACAAACGCCGGGGCAAAAGATAAAAAGCATTAATCAGTCCAAACAGCATGGCATACGTGGCAATGAATTGATTCGGATAGTGTACGGACCAGACCAGCGTATCGGCGAGACTTCCGCGTGAGACCGTCTCAAACAATATTAAAACCATTAACGGAATTATAGCCAGAAATTTAGAATTAGACACTTTCTCCTCCATAGAATTCCTCATAAATTTTAAAGAGGATGTCCGTTGGACATCCTCTTCCCGCTTTGCCGTTAGACATCTGGTTTTCTGACCCTGCACATGCAGGTGGGAACCTGGACAGATCTTTCCATCTTCTTTTTACAAAGCATGATGTACACAAGCTGCCACTACTCAGTTCCCGAGAAAAAAATAGGATCAAAACCATGATAGTCCATACAAACAGAGCAGCATCATAGCTATTATAACACCGGGGTGAAGAAAAATCCTCTAGAAACAACTGGAAAACCAATATGTTTTAGCGATGCACTCTATCTTCTAAATCAGCAAGTCTGTCCAAAATCACAGAGATCGTCATCTCCTGGGTACGCACCCTCTGCCGCAGCTGTTCGACGAGACTGGACATATTCTTGATTTGATGCAGTGTCCCTGGATTCACCGTTCCATCATCCACTAAAGCAAGCGTTCTTGTTCTATTAGCGGGATCTTTTGAATTGGAATTCAATTTATTTAAGTACCTGATCTTGCCGTATCGGGTATTTCTGCCCTGGTTAATTTCAATAACCTTGTCGTCTTCCAGCACTTTCAGCGCTTTTTTCAGGGTAATACTTGCTACTCCTGTTTCACGTTGTATTTCGGAATAGGCAATCTCAAACTGATCTTCTTCATGTTTCTTGGACACCTTCTCGAAAAATTCCAAGAACTTATTGTACGTCTTATCTTTCAGCTTCAATGTTATTCATCCTTCCAAGCAAAAATAAAACAACCAAATAGTTTATTGTATTATATCATAAATTAATGATTATTTTCACTTAAATTGTAAAAATATATTAATTTTTTAAGAATAATATTAAGCCTGCTAAACTATTTCGAAAAATCAATAAATTATTTGTCTGTTAGGTCAGCTTGCTTAAGACCTCTTGCTTCATGGAAAAAGAATGTTTGTCGGAAGGAAACGCTCTGTCTTTGACTTCCTCGCAATATTTTTGAACAGCATCAACGATCAGGGGTTCAATCATTGCGTATTGTTTGACGAAAGTCGGTACAGTCTTGTCTGAAGCGCCAATCATGTCATGAATAACCAGGACCTGGCCGTCGCATTGATTCCCAGCACCGATGCCAATGGTCGGCACGGATATCGACTGTGTGATCTTTGCCGCGAGTAGCGCCGGTATTGCTTCCAGGACCAGCATAAAAACACCGGCTTGAGCCAGCATCCCGGCATCACGCAAAAGTTTGGAAGCGCTGTGTATTTCTGTTCCCTGGACTTTATATCCGCCCAGCAGGCCGGCCGTTTGAGGCGTTAAACCAATGTGCCCGACAACAGGAATCCCGGCTTTGGTCAGAAAGCTGACAATCTCGCGGTATTCCTCCCCGCCCTCGAGTTTAACAGCGTCAGCTCCGCCCTCCTGCATCAGCCTTCCGGCATTGCGCAACGCATCTTCAGGCCTCGCATAGGTCAGATAAGGCATATCCACAATCATGAAAGTATTTGGAGCACCCCGGCGGACAGCTTTGGCATGATGCAGCATATCCTCCATTGTCACTGGAACGGTTGAGTCATATCCTAAGACGACCATCCCAAGCGAATCACCCACAAGGATTACATCGACGCCGGCTTTTTCCATGATTCGTGCCGTTGGAAAATCATAGGCTGTCAGCATCGTGATCTTATTTTCCTGTTCGCTCATCTTTTTAAAATCTGGAATCATTTTTTTCATCGTGATCGCCTTCTCCCTAAACCTTCTTTATTTCAAACTTTGTCTAAGCTTTTAAGTCATAAGTTATATGGGCCAAGCATATGGTGTACAGAAATTGGAGAAAAGGGAGGCTGCCGTATGTCAAAATCGTTTCAGCTGTCGTTAGTTACCAAAGGTATAGCGCTGGCCATCGTCATTTCATTTCTGCTGACCGTTGTTCTGAGTCTGGTCTACTTTTTTACTTCGGTGCAGGAATCTTTCCTTTACTCACTGCTCGCTGCCGGAATTGGAGTACTCATCGCCAGTTTTTACATTGCGTATCAATCCGGAGCAAGAGGACTTCTGTACGGACTGGCTGTCGGAATCGGTTTTTTTGTGGTCACTATATTGATTTATTACATTTTCTATGCGGGTGATCCTTCTTGGAAAATACTGCTCGAGAAAGTCCTGATTAGTCCCATAGCGGGTGCGATCGGTGGGAGTATCGGAGCCGTGATGAAGAAATAACGCGGTCCATGTAGTGCGTTAAACCACTCTCCTGAACTATTCACCCTCCAGAACATGCTGTTGGGTGAAAAAACGGGACAAGTACGGCTGTTTCCCACTATACTGCTGGGTGTATACTCCTTGACTCTTTCCACCTAGGCCCTTGGCCTATCGCCCCCAGCTGGGGGTTTTCTTTTTTTTATCTGGCGAGCGCAAATTTGTTGATCCAGTTGACGATAATACGGTCTCCCTGATTCAGCTCGGTCGTAAAATGAGCTTCACTGCCATTGACCTGCATTTCCAGTTTTCCGCCCGAAATTGAGTTTTCAGCAAGATTGATATACGGAAATAGTTCCGACAAAATGGGCTTGCGCGAAAAACCTTCCACTCTGATTTCCATACCGTCTTCAATAGGCTCATCTTCCTGAATGACCCTTCCTTTGCAGTAGATCTTTGCTTCAAACGGCGGTAAACTGAACGCTTCTCCGTTAACCGTAAAAATCATCGGTTCGGCTTCCAGCGCCAAATCCCTGATCAATATTTTTTTTTCAAGAATATCGATACGGTCGTTGTTATTAATAACACAATCAATGGTTACAGCGTGACCATTGACGATAATCTCCAGATCCGATACCAGTTCCCGGGGCTGGTTGTTGACTTTGATTTTCTTTTTGTTGATTTTATTGATATTAATGCCTTTCATGGCCAGTAAATCATAGAGCGTTTCATTCATTTTTACAAGCAGGCTGCAGCCATCCTCAAGCCAGTCTTCTTCATTTGCCGGTTTATTGTTCAGATAGATGAACGGATTGAATTCCTCTTCCTTGCCATCCCAGATAATCTTCTTCGCTGTGGGCCGGGAAATGACATCTTTGACCTGCGCTTTGGCATCTTCTCCGGAATGACCCGGCCTAAAGGTGACCATGTCACCCTGACTAAGCCTCTGATCCAGCTTGGCCGACTGGCCATTGACTGTAATCACCGCTGGACTTCCCAACTCTCCTTTAATAACCTGAATCTCACCGTTTAGCTTATAGATCAGCGCCGATCCCGGACGTCCAAAAAACGTTTTCGGCTGGATGCCTGCTGCGAGAAGCCCTTCCGCCACTGTAGCAAGCTGCAGTTCAAACAACGGAATATTCGTGTTATTCACATTGACTGCATAATAATGGAGACCTTTATTATCCAGCGCGGAAATTGCAATTCCTATCGGCGTAATGACATCCGAACCAAACAAATCTTCTTCCTGGCCGGAGACCGCGGACAACCTTTCCCTGACTTGAATGCCGATTCTACCCCGGGAAAGATTAATCACCTTTGACAAAATATCTCCCATTAAAGGAGTAAGGCTACCTCCCCCGACCATGATCACAGCCTGGGGCGAACAGCTGTTATTCAGCAGCAGGATTTCTCCGCCGATCCTTTCGGCAATCACCTGAACGGTCGGTTTAATGACATCCAGTATTTCCTGACGTGTGACGGAGGACCTGGCACCGAAGAAATTGACGATGTCAATCAGGCTGTTTGGATTTGGATCGTTCCCGTTCAGCTGTTTTTTAATCCTTTCGCCTTCCTGAAAATCGACCAGATAATTGGAACAGATTGCTTCTGTGACCTCATCGCCGGCCATGGGCACCATTCCATAAGCAAAGAAAGTGCCTTCCTTGGTAAACGCAATATCTGCAGTCCCTGCCCCGATATCCACGAGGGCCAGATTAAGTCTTCTCATATCTCCGGGAATTGCGGCCAGTCCGGCGGCAATCGGTTCCAGCGTCAAACTGGCCATCTCAAGTCCCGCCCTTGCTAAAACTGCAATAAGGCCATCGACAACCGTTCTCGGTAAAAACGAAGAAATAACCGTAATTTCTGCTTTTTTCCCTCTCTGCCCGACCAGCGTTGTAATCTGCTGGTCTTCGAGCAGCTGCTTCACCGTACTGTATCCGACACAGTAGAATAGGATATTATCTGTCTCTTCAGCTGAGATTTTCTTCATGGCCTTTTGGACAGCTTCCATTTCCATGGCCAGGACTTCTTCCTGTTCCCAGTGTGTCGGCAGAACTTCCTCTCTCGTGACCGTCGCTGTTTCGGTACAAAGCGCCCTGCCTGCTGCAGCCACAGCCACTTTTGTCAATTTGCAGTTTAGTTTATGCTCAAGTTCATGCTTTACAAATGACACGGCTTTAGCGACTTCGTTCACATCGTGAACCTGTCCGTCATACATGGCTCTTTGCGTATGTTCGGTTCGCGCACTGGCTATGACTTCATATCCCGATACACTCTTTTGCACCACAAGTCCAATAACGACCCTGGTGCCGATATCAAGGGCAAAAACAGTCTCCACTTCTCTTCCCACCTCGCAAAGTTATATATCGTTAAATAGCCAGCTCGTTAGCCAGCTCATAGAGTTTACGGTTAAACATTTTCTTTTCCTTAAAAGCAAGTTCCAGTGGCCTGTCCACAATCTCATTTTGAAAATGTGAGATCATCACCTCAGATTTTCCCTCCATCAGTGCCTCAATGGCCTTGCCGCCCATCATTGCTCCGAGCAAAGAATCGGCTGCCGAGGGTGCTCCTCCGCGTTGAATGTGGCCGAGAATCGTCACTCGGTTTTCCAATCCGGAATAATTCTTTAAGCCTGAAGCAATTTCACGGATATCCCCTGCTCCTTCAGCACAAATAATAATACTGTGATTTTTTCCTCTCCGATATCCCCGCAGCAGTTTCTCACTAATTTCTTGAAGATCAAAAGGGATTTCGGGCGTCAGGATCGATTCGGCGCCAATCGCGAGTCCTGAGTGGAGGGCAATATCCCCGCAGTTTCTGCCCATGACTTCGACAAGAAAAGTCCGTTCATGGGACGAAGCGGTGTCTCTTAATTTGCTTACAGCCTCGACAACGGTGTTCACCGCCGTATCAAAGCCAATTGTTGAATCTGTTCCGGCAATGTCATTGTCAATCGTACCGGGCACGCCAATGACTTTGATACCCAATTCAGCAAGTTTTTTTGCTCCGCGGTAAGAACCGTCTCCGCCGATGACCACGAGTGCTTCGATTCCTTTGGCCTTTAGCTGGTCCGCGGCCAGACGTTGGCCTTCAGCCGTAAACATTTCTTCACATCTGGCAGTTTTCAGAATCGTTCCGCCGCGATGCACAATATCTGCAACTGAGCCCAGCTCCATTTCTTTTATTTCACCGCGCAGAAGCCCATCATAACCATGGAAAACCCCATATACCCGGAGATCATGGTAAATGCCCTTGCGAACAATCGCCCGTATCGCGGTGTTCATTCCGGGAGCATCCCCTCCGCTGGTTAAAACTGCAACCTTGCTATCCGCGCCCATAAGATCTCTCCTTTTCAGCATTATACAGTTTTTTACATAAAGTTTCAAACAACACCTGTTTTCTCTCCCGTATCTTTTCAGACTGATTTGTCAGACTGCCGGTGTTTTTTCGAAAATAGGATGCAATATCGCGATAGGGGTACTGAAATATCTCATGCAGCAGGAGATACACCATCTGCCTTGCTTCCACAATCTCCCCTTTTTTCGTACTTCCCAGGACTTTGTCTTTTTCCAAACCGCAGTATTCACAAACGATAGAAACGACGAGATTGGCCTGTTCTCCGATGCCGGGAAGGTGAAATAATTTTTCGGACTGAGGTACATGGATTTTCTCCTCCGCAAAGTTTGTCGGCTGAATGTCTTTTTTTAGCTGTTCAGCGATCTTTACAGCCTGCTTCATATTTTTAATACCGGAAAGAAGCGCCGGCTGGCAGGGCCGGATCTCCTGAAACAAATCTCCGGTAAGACGATATGCGATGAAATGCTCGAGCTCCTCGGCTGCCGGGTCCTTTAAATAGAGGAAAAATCCGCTTTTAAGCCTTGATGCAAACCGCTGGTTCAAAAAGTCAAAGTTGGGTGTACTGCCCTGATATGTAATGACCGTCTTTCCGCCTTGAGCCAGAATGGTATCTACTGTATGGAACAGTTCTTCAAGCGTTTTCTTCTTTCCTTGCAGCACATTAATATTATCAAGCAGGAAAAGGTCATTGGAACGCACAGAACGGCGAAAGCTGTTAAGGCTGCCATTTTGGGCCGCAAACGCAAATTTCTTAGAGAATTTATCCGCATCGATCAGGACAATCTTCACCTTTTGCGGTTTCATCTTTTGCAGGATACAATTCAGTAGCTGAGTCTTGCCCAGTCCTTCCTGGCCGGCAATTATCGTAACCGGGGGCGCCTTTTGTACTTCATAATTCTCTATGTATTGAAAAGCTAATTGGTTGAACTGGCTGATAAACACTGTTTAGAATACCCCCTGCGAGAAAACTTACTCACCAATTTTTTATGTTAGTGTCATGGAGGGCCACAGTTCCGCTTTAGGCGGAGCAGGATAGCTACCATAATTCAGCAACGCGGTACCAGGGAAGAATAAGGGTTAAGGAATATATCCCTAACCCTTGCCTAGGTTGACAATTTTAGCCATCTATCATTACACGTGCTCTGGCTAATATATTTCGAGATATCTGTCGATTTCCCATTTATGCACGGCGATGCGGAAGCTGTCATATTCTTCGGTCTTTGCTGCAACAAATCGGGAATAGATGTGCTCGCCAAGGGCATCTTTGATGACTTCATCATTGCTTAATAGCGTTAAAGCCTCTTTGAGATCTCCGGGAAGCGAGTCAATCCCCATCTCTTTTCTTTGCCTGTCATCCATGGCAAAAATATTCAAATCAACGGCTTCGGGCGGGTTAAGTTTCCGTTTGACCCCATCCAGTCCGGCCTTAATCTGGACCGCTAAAGCCAGATAAGGATTGCAGGAAGGATCCGGGCTTCTTAATTCAATACGGGTTGAAGAACCCCTCTTGGCCGGAATACGTATCAACGGACTCCGGTTGCGGCCCGACCAGGCAATATAGCAGGGTGCTTCATAGCCCGGAACGAGCCTTTTATACGAATTGACCGTAGGATTGGTAATCGCTGTGAAAGCCTTGGCATGCTCCATAATGCCGGCAATATAATGATACGCTTCGCTCGAAAGGTTCATCGGTCCTTCCGGATCATAGAAAACGTTTTTGCCATTTTTGAATAAGGACTGGTTGACATGCATTCCAGAACCATTGATCCCAAAGATCGGTTTCGGCATAAATGTCGCATGCAGTCCGTGCCGCTGGGCAATCGTCCGGACGACAAATCTGAAGGTGACCATTTTATCAGCCATTTCCAAGGCATCGGCATATTTGAAGTCAATCTCATGCTGTCCGGGAGCAACTTCATGATGGGAGGCTTCAATTTCAAAATTCATCTGTTCCAGCGCCAGAACCATATCTCTTCTGGCACTCTCCCCTAAATCAACCGGTGTCATGTCAAAATAACCGGCTTTATCATGGGTAATCAGGGTCGGTCTGCCCTCAGTATCGACATGGAACAGGAAAAACTCCAGCTCCGGTCCTATGTAACATTTGAAACCCATTTCTGAGGCTTCTGCCAGTACTTTTTTTAGTGTATTGCGGGGGCAACCGTTGAATGGCGTCCCGTCAGGATTATAGACATCACAGATGAGTCTCGCTACCCCACCTTCAGCAGGCCTCCACGGGAAGACGACAAATGTGTCAGGGTCGGGTCTCAGGTACATGTCCGACTCCTCAATACGCACAAAGCCTTCAATGGAAGAACCGTCAAACATCATTTCTCCGTCCAGGGCTTTCTCAAGTTGTTCTACCGGAATAGAGACATTCTTTAATACTCCGAAAATATCGGTAAACTGAAGTCTCATGAATTTTACGCCCTTTTCATACGCCTCTCGCAAGACATCTTCTTTCGTATAATTCAATTCTCAGCGCTCCCTTCAATTGTTTAAAATTTTTACTCCTACAATACCATGTCAACCATAAATCTTATATTTTAAATTTTATGGTTGACATGGTTCTAAATACTTTTTCAATGCTGGGTGAATATATAACAACTGACGGCTTTCCGTAACCGCAGAAAATCTTTGAATATCTTTCCCGTCAAATTGCTGCGAAAAAAACAGTTTAATCGTCGTCCTTTCGTCGTTTGTCCGCAATTCCACCTTATCAGGATAAAATAAGTAATTATACAGTTCATCGCGCCAGCTAAGCTGTAAATTTCCTGTGGAGATCTTGATAATACCAAATTTTTCCACGAGGATGTCCCCTATTCCGGAGAAACCCTGGGTGATATTCTCAGCTTCCACCGCCATCTGACCGGACTTAAATTTCAGGGACAGGATATGCTCAAGAATAAACCTGGCCGGCAAGGAGATTTCCTCTATCATCATCGCATACGCTTTGATTTCATCCTCCCACTGGCGAATTTTTTCGGCATAGGCCGACTTGATCTCCGTTAAATTTTGGGTTTCTTTTTCTAAAAGACAATAAATCCGTTCAAAGCTTTCAAGCAGAACCTGATCATGATGATTCAAGTGAACATCTCCACCTTATTTTGGCTTATAATCTATTCTAACCTATTCCCAATTTTTTTCACAGTCCTTTTTCGGTATATCAGAAAGTATAATTACATTCTGAAAGTTCTAAGCGATTTTACCGATAAAATCGGGAGGTCTTTTTGTGATATCTGATAGTCTGGGACAAATCCTGAATCAGCAGCTCAATTTCTTTTGTTTCATCCTGCAGCGACCTGGCGTACACCAGCGCGATCCAGCCGCAGCGTAGCGCTTCCATATTTTTGCCTTTCTTCATCAAAAGATTGGCAAGCTTTAACATCGCTTCTCCTTTCGGCAATTCCGGCTCGTCATAAAACCTTTTGCCGAGCAGTTTGTACAGATTCTCCTGAAATAAAGTATCCTCATAGCGGATAAGATATGTTAATTCCTCGCTGATTTCGCCGATCTTGGAGCTGTCACCAAAGAACTGAAAATACTTCAGAGCTTCCAGATACTGTTTTTTCGCCTCCGAGTAGTCCTGTTTCATAATCAACAGGATGGCCAGACTGTAATAGCGCACAGCAAAGCCGAATTCGCTTCCTTGATGGTATTGAATGGACAACTCAAGGCTGCTGATTGCTTCATCCAGCAATTTCAAACATTGAAGAAGATTACTTAACATGAAATAACTTTCACTGACTTCAGGATCACGGCCGTTTTTCAAATACAGCGCGACAACTCTCTGCTGCAAAAGCAGGGCTTCCGGCAACCTGTCTTTTTCAAAGTACAAGAAGGCGATATATTGCAGCGCATTAGCCAGAGAAACTTGTTCGCCTAACCTGGCATAGATCTTCGCGGCATGATAAAATCTTTTCTGCGCCGCAATTCTCTGCGCCTGACTGTAATAGATTTCTCCCAAACAGAGGTTGATCTCTGCCTCCCCACTCAGATAACCATGTTTCCGGCAGAGATTCTCGGCATGCAGAAAATTCTCTTCTGCAGCCTGCCACTCTTTAATTTTTATATAAACCTGGCCCAGATCGGAGTACAAGGCCGCTAAACGCAGGGATGATGCTTCTCCCGGATAGTCCCTGATAGCCTGCTTATATAAATAAATGGCTTTGGCATTCTTCCCCTGGCTGAAATAAACACTCGCCAGTCCGGCCCTGGCTTCAGCAATCCCCTTATTGTTATGCAGCTGTTTGCAGTAGACCAGTGCCCTTCGGAATCCAGCTTCGGCATCATTAAATTTGTTATTTTTCACCTGGACCGTTGCTAGCAAGCGCTGGGAAAAAGCGATAATCACCGGCATTTCCAGCGCTTCAGCCTCGAGAAGGCTTATCTGCAGACTTTTTTCAGCTTCTTCAGTGTTTCCTTCACCCAAGCATTTGATTCCATTTTCCAGATACTTCCTCCATACTTCCAGTGTGGTCTCCATGGTATCCCTCCTGAATTTTCATCAAAATATATGAATTTTCTTCACAATACCTGAATTTTCTTTACAATATATGAGTTGGGGCAACTTCATTTGGTCTATAATATGCTATACTGAATCTAAGGGAGCAAATCGGTGCTATGAATGTTTTTGCTCTTGAAAAAATGAAGTAAATCATCCTGCAGGAGGGATTGTAATGAGCACAAAAAGCCCATCTTCAAAAAATATTCTCTGGATCATCGCCAAAGTCCTGATTTTCATACTCTGCATTTATCTGGCCTACCTGGTATTAAAACCGCTGCTCGGCATCATCCTGAGTATCGGCTTTTGGATTATCAAGGTTGCCGTGGCCATTTTCATTTCTTTATTGGTATTACACCTGCTCCTCAGAATCATTTTCAAGGTCGATCTGCTGGAAATCATTTTTGGGGTTCGCTGGCCAAAATAATGCCACCGCGATACACGGTGGATAATATCGGACATTTAAACTTTAAATATAAAAGGAGGCGTCTTTATCGACACCTTCTTTTATATTTAACATGATTTACGGCTCCCCGGAATAATCATGGTTCTAAGGGGGGATAAACAATGAGCGTCTTTGTGGTGAACAGAAAAAAGCTGGCGGTGGGGACCGTGATCCTGATGCTGATTGCGGTTTTGGCCGTAAACAAAGAACAGGTTGTATCCGTTGTTACCGGAAATTCAAAGCCGATTTACTCCGTCAAGACCGAAACAAAGCAGGTTGCGCTTACTTTTGATATCAGCTGGGGCGAAGAAAATGTGCAGCCGATTTTGGATATCCTAAAAAAAGAAAATATCAAGGCCACTTTCTTTCTTTCATCTCCGTGGGCCGAAACAAAACCGGAGCTAGTCAAGCGCATTGCCGCGGACGGCCACGAAATTGGCTCCCACGGGCGGCGTCATGTTGATTTGAACACCTTGACAGCTGATGCCCTCATGAAAGAACTCGATACTTCCAAAGAAGTCCTGGAACGTTTAAGCGGCCAGAAAATCAACCTGCTGCGCGCTCCGAACGGGGCCTATGACAACCAGGTCATCTCGATCGCAAACGAGAGAGGCTACAAAGTCATCCAATGGAGCGTTGATTCCCTGGATTGGAAAAGACCCGGAGCCGACGCAATCATCAATTATGTGATGAACGGGCGCTCCAAAAATAAAGGAGCCTCCCCCGGCGACATTATCCTTTTCCACGCTTCTGATTCCGCGCCGGATACGCCCGAGGCGCTCCCCACTGTTTTGAAAATGCTCAAAGAGAAGAACTATGAAATTGTGACAGTCGGCAAGATGCTCAGCAATGCCCAGGAGAGCTGTCCACCCGGTTCAAGCCTGTAATGAGCACTTGTATCGCGTTCTCAATTTACTCGCTAAATCTGCCGACATAATCCTCTTTATATTACAAGACTAGTATGTTAGGGCTAGTCTCCTTAATGGATGGCCGGCACCAAGCGGAGCATGGATTGCGCAGCGCGGCTTTTTGTGCCACGGATGGCACAATAGCCGAAAGCGGCCATCCATTAGGGAGACTAACCCGAACAAAACAAACGTTTCTGTGTTGACGGGATTTACAAATCGCTTTACTAATGCCCTTTCCAACTTTGGAACCCTTCGCCGACGACCTCTGAAACATCGCCGATGGCCACAAAAGCATCCGGGTCATATTTGTGGACTATTTCTTTGACCTGGGTCAGTTGTGCTCTATTTACGATACTGTAGACCACTCTCTTTTGAAAGCGCGAATAAGCCCCTTCAGCTTGAAGATACGTTACACCTCTGCCGACGAGATGGATGATATCCTCAGCAATCTCGTCCGGCTTTTCTGTGACGACCATGACGCTCTTGGAATAATCCAACCCGACCTGGACGAGATCTATCACTTTGGTAGCGATAAACATATAAATCATTGCATACATGGCCATTTCCGGGCTAAAGATCAGTGCAGCTCCGATAAAGACAACCGCATCGAGGATTAGGATGATCTGCCCGACACTGAATTGTATTCTTTTATTCAACACGATCGCCAGGATATCGGTGCCGCCTAATGAGCCGCGACAGCGAAAGATGATGCCCATTCCGATACCGGATATAACACCCCCGAAAATAGAGGCCAGCAGCGTATCTGTTGTTATCGGAGCCAAAACATCTGTAAACTTCAGCGCAGCAGATAATGTCCCTACGCCCAGGATACTCCAATATAACAGCTGTCTGCCGACTGACTTGTAGCCGAGAATGAATAACGGAATATTCAGAAGGGCCACCAGAATGCTTATATTCCATTGAAACAGATAATGCAGCAGAATCACAATTCCTGTGACTCCGCCGTCAGCAATCTGGTTGGGCAGGATCAATGTATTAATGCTGACAGCTACAATCACTGCGCCTATAATGATTCCAAAAAATCTTTTGAGAAAATGCCATGGTATTTTTTTCAGATTCATGTTTTACCTCAAATTAATCTGGTCATCCAATTAATCTGGTCATCCAAGCTTTCTCCGACAATTTGCTCTTAGCTCTCTTTAACATTATTCTTGACAAAAAGAATTCTATTTAGTAAAGTAATGAAGCAGTTTTATTGCGCTCGTAGCTCAGGGGATAGAGTGACGGTTTCCGAGGCCGCAGGTCGTTGGTTCGAATCCAACCGGGCGCACCATTAGAAAAAATAGACATTGCAAGTTCTTGCAGTGTTTTTTTAGTATCATATATTTTTCACGGCATTTTATTGTTCTCAAGCATAAAAACAGATAAATCGTTAAACCTACTATATAAAAAGGAGGATTTAACGATGAATATTCTAGAAAAAGCGACCGCCAAAAGCAATTCCATTGTTCAAAATATAATTGATCACGAACCTGTTAATTATATTGAGGCGGGTTTGCAGTATCAGATTGTCTTGATGGGTCGTTTTCAAGCCTCAATTATTACCACCCTGTATAATCATGCTGAAGATCCGGAGCTCAGAGTACTGCTTAAAGATGCACGCGATTCACTGGTAGAAAGAACTGTCAAAATGAGTGAAGATTTTTTACGATCCGAGGATGTCAAGCTGCCAACCATACAGTTTCCCGAACGGTCCCTGGAAGAATACCAGGACATCCCAGACCACTTGCACTTCAGTGATATGGAAATTGCGCTGCTGCTGCTGGAAATGAGCGCTTCCAGCCAAATGGCCTTATTGACAGCCATTAATCAAAGCTATCACCTGGAAATTGGGAATCGTCTCCGCAAGGAGCTGAACATGGGATTTGATTGGGCTTACCGGCTGGAGCAGCTGATGCTCCAAAGAAACTGGCTTCCCAAAATTGCAAAAATCGTTCATTAACAACAACGTAAAATTCATTTTTTAGTATTCCATATACATTTAATATGCCAGCCTCAAAGAGACTGGCATTCCTTATATTTTGTGTCCTTTTCAGAATTTAATAACACTTACTCCGGAAAATATAATTGGAAAGCCGCAATGATGTCTTGCTGAACCAACTCCGGCTCCTTTTCCCCATTGATTTCAACAACCGGTTCCCCATTTTTTTGCCACTGTTTGTACAGCTTCTGGTAATTATCTGCAACGTGCCGCAGCGTCTCACTGTTTTCAAATATTTCAGTCTGGAATCTGCCTGCCGCTATTCTCTTGAGCGATGTTTCCGGGCTTACCTTAATGAAAAGTGTAAGGTCCGGTTTTACCGCATATTGGTTGATTTCTCCAATCCAGGACTCATCATTTTTCATTCCCTGATACGCAAACGAAGACCATATATATCTGTCACAGATCACATAGTTTCCCTGCTCCAGAGCAGGAATGACCAGATTGTTGTTGTGATCAAGCCGGTCGGCAGCAAACAGCAACGCCAGACAGTTGTCATTCACGCCGTTGATCCGGCCTGAAAGTACCTGGCAGATCGTTGTCCCGAGCGGACCCTGGCTTGGTTCTCTGGTTAGAATGGTTTTTACTCCGCGTACTGTTTCAAGATATACCTTCAGACGCTCAATCTGCGTTCCTTTGCCTGATCCATCGATGCCTTCGAGCACAATGAACTTTCCTTTCACCTGCACGATCTTTTCAACTCCTTCAGGATTCATTGTAATCTATTTCAGCGCAAATAAAAAGATGCCTCCTCTCTGAGACATCTTTATACACTGAGTGTTCGTTTGTTCGTTTGTTCGTTTGATCGTTCGTTCGTTCATTTATCCAACCTTACTCATCACCCGAAGCTTATCAGCGAGCAGTGCAATGAATTCAGAATTAGTAGGTTTTTGACGTTCTATGTTCATCGAATATCCGAAGATCCGCTTCAGCGTTTCCATATGTCCGCGTTCCCAGGCCAGCTCAATGGCATGTCTGATGCCTCTTTCCACCCTGCTGGGAGCCGTATTGTATTTCTTAGCAATTGCCGGGTACAGTTCTTTGGTTACCGCCCCGAGTAAAGAAACATCTTCGATTACCATGAGTATTGCATCCCTGATGTATTGATATCCTTTGACATGAGCTGGAATACCGAGTTGGTGCATCATTGTCGTTACTTCTACGTTGATATTGACCCCTCTTCCGACCGACGTAACAGAGGAACAAGTCTGCAGCAGCGGTGGATTTGTGATTTCCAGATCCTGCGTCAGCGTCCTGATGCGTTTTCCCAGAATTTCCAGGTCAAATGGTTTCAGGATAAAATAATCAACCCCCATGACCATGGCCTGATGCGTCAGTGTTTCATGCCCGAAAGCCGTTAATAATATGACTTTGGGTTTCCTGACTGATGTTCTGGCATTGATTCTTTCCAGGACTTCCAAACCATCAAGATTCGGCATAACAAGATCCATAATAACGAGATCCGGGTCATGTTTTTGAATCAAATCCCAAGCTTCAAGTCCATTGTAGGCTACGCCAGCAAGCTCAAAGCTATCATCCTTTGAAATGTAATCCTGAAGGATCTGACATAGATTTCGATTATCCTCTGCTACAATAATCTTTACCTTTTTTGACATCTCTACATTTCCCCGCTTTATCATATTTTTCCCGGTTCGTTTTCCGGTAGTATCATTATAAATCAGCGGAGATGTCGAATTCTTAAAAAATAAGGAACACTTTCTAATTTTGGCATTTATTGCAAAGGCCTGTCCCATCTGCAAAAAGCGATATTTGAGAATTATTTTTTTTCGTTAAAATAAGCCAAATTATTTTTCGTCCTACATATTGTCCCGAACTTCAAGAGAATTTCAGTGTAAATATTAAAGTTTTGTCTTGTTCTGACGAGTTACCGTATCTGCATGATGTTTCAGCTGATGATAATTGCTTCCGTCGGACAACCGTCGGCTGCTTCCTGCGCTGATTCTTCAAGAACCTCCGGGACCTGTTCCTGAAGCGTCACAGCCAATCCGTCATCATCCATTTCAAAAATGTCCGGGCAGATTGCAGGACATGCTCCGCATCCAATACAGGCTTCTTTTTCTACATAGGCAATCATGTTGTTCACCCCAAACTTTTTTTGTCAATCGTCGATTGTATTGTTCCCGAGGTGACTAAAGATATGCAGATTTTCAGATTTTCTATTCGTGACTCATCTCTACGATTTTCAGACCATCGTTTTGTTGTTCTACTATAATGTGGTAAGTAAGTACTTTTCTTTGATCAATGGATGACCCCGTCGTAATTTCAACCAAATAACTATTTTGCGCAGAAGTGTTTTGAATCTCCACGTTTTGAACACTTAAAAATGGATTATCCTGAAACATCTGCTGCAGTATGCTATTCGTAGCTTCAGCCTGTCCTGATGCCAGAGCCGAAGCAAGATCAAATTGCCTGTAATCAAGCTTTTCCCAATAATCTTCAATCACTGCCTTCGGATTTGCATAACTTTGCCCATTGGCTATTGCTGAAACTGCAGTATTCGGATTCTGCCACCAGACAATGACGCCAATAAAAAAAATACTGCAGACAAGTATAAAAAAATAACGGTTCAATAACATAATTTCCCTCCTAGACCTTTTACTATAATATAGGAGGGAAATTGGAAATTCATGACACCCGGTAATTATTTGTTGAAGATTTTTTTCAGAAGATTAAGTACGGACTGAGGCAGCTTGATATAGTACATTTTCATAGGATTTTTCCTCCTTCCAGCACTGCTGTCTTGAGAATAATTTATGCGGCAGCCTGATTTTATACGACGTGGTAATTTTTAACAGCATCTTCAAGCTGTTTGACTAGTTCGATTTCCTCCGCAGTTTTTGCCGTGAAATAAAGTTTTCCTACGATTGACGTCAGCATTTTCAAAACATCTTCAAATGTCAGTTTATCTGTGAGCGCCAATTTTTCACTTGTTTCAATCATGGCAATTCCAAATTGATGTCCGACACCGTCTTTCATCATCTTCGTACAGGATTTTCCCAACAGTTTCATGACAAGTGCAGCTTCCTGCGTATCGAGCTGCCGTACGGCATCAATGGTGGTATAAAATCCCTGGACGATCCTGACGCCAACATTGGACCAATCTACCGGCTGAGCCATTTCCATTCCTCCTCAAAAAATAACCTGTGCCTTACTATATGCACTGGTTAGATGAGGGGTGAAATCAGTTCCTGAATATTCTGCGTCTTTACGCTCTTGAATTGCCGATTACGGGTACCTGAACCGATGAAACCTTTTGGAGGACGCGCTCCGAACTTCCCTGATAGAAAGAAGTAATCGGCAGGGCCTGCAGAAAATATCGGCCATACCTTTTTTTAATAATCCGGTCATCCAGAACAATCACGACGCCTTTATCCTCTCTCGTTCGAATCAAACGTCCAAAGCCCTGCTTGAAGCGGATAATTGCTTCAGGCAAATTTAACGCATAAAACGGATCAAGTCCCTGACTTTCCAACAGGCGGGCCTTCGCTTCCAGAATGGGCGTATCCGGCGGCCAAAACGGCAGTCTGACCATGATAACACAGCGCAGCATGTCCCCGGGAAGATCGATGCCTTCCCAAAAGCTGTTCGTTCCAAGCAGGACACTGCTGTTGTTCTGCATAAACTCCTGCAGAAGGTCTTCCCTGGTGCCGTCAATCCCCTGGGCCAGCACATTCAGGTGCTGGCAGCATTCTTCATTCCCCAACAAGTGGTATACCCGCTGCAAATACCGGTGGGAAGTAAATAATACCAGTGTACCTCCATTCATCTCTTCGGCAATTCTCCCAATAAATGAAGCAGTCTTTTCTGCGAGCCTATCCTCCGGTAGATTTACAGGTAAATCATTGACGACACAGAAAACCATTTGTTTTTCATAATCAAACGGTGAATCCAGCTTCAGGCTGATATAGCGTTCTACTCCGATATCCCTGGTCAAATACGTAAAATCCTCACCGACACTTAAGGTGGCAGAAGTTAAAACCGTGCAATTATTTTTTCTGAATATTTTTTTATTTAATAACGGAGCAACATTGATCAGCGTGTTTTTTAAATAGACTGTGTTGCTTTTTTCGAGATAGGTTACACGTTCTTCCTCACTTTTACTAACGATCTTGCCAAATCCGTCAACGATTTGGGCAATATCACTTTTTATTCTGCTAATCTCATATCTGGTTTCTTCCAACTGCTCACTTTCAAGGGCCAGAAAGGTATTAATTCTATCCAGCACCTCCACAATACCTTTAAACCTGATGATCAGATTTTCCGAGGCCAGCAGGATCATCTGCAGGATATCTTCGCCAACCTTTTCAGGGTCTAAGCGAAAACTCAACTGTCGGCCAAGCACGCTTTGCAGCATGCTGAAAAGTTCTTGGGCCTGATCCGCAGCCGCCCTGCAGCGATCCGGAATCTCTTCAAGATTGCTTTTAAAATAGGTCCAGTTAAAGGCAGGGAAGACCTCTGCCCAAACAGCATGATTTCTTTTCAGATAAGCGAATAGATTGCCTTTCCCACCATAGATATTGTCCGTCAGCCGCAGCATCTGTTCGAGGCAAATTTCAAATCCAAGTTGCTTGAGCGCAGTCTGGTAAATATTATGCGCTTCATCAATGATAAGATTGCTGTATTCCGGCAGAATCTTATAATTCGTTTTGATATCGGCAAGGAGCAAGGAGTGATTAATCACAAGAACATCAGCAGCCTCGGCTCTCTTCCTGGCATTATAAAGGTAACAACGTGAAGTAAAAGAACACTCTCCGGGTTGACAGGCCGGATTATCCGCGCCAAATTTTCGATAAGTCGGAACGAAGCTTTGATTATTCGGCAGTTCTCCAAAATCCCCGGTTTTCGTTTCAGAAGCCCAGGAAAAGAATGCGGCCTGCCGGAGTTGTTCATCATGGGTTGTATAATCCGTAAACAGCGATTCCTGATAAAGGCATTTCAGACATAAATAATTGCTCTTACCCTTAAGCAGTGCTGTTTCAAATGGAAAAGGCAGGATTTTCTGCAGCAGCGGAAGGTCTTTGCTGAAGAGCTGCTCCTGCAAAGTGATGGTGTGGGTCGCAACAATCACCTTCTGCTGATGCCTTTTGGACCACCAGAGTGCCGGAATCAGATATGCAAGCGTTTTCCCTGTTCCTGTACCGGCTTCAATCACAACATCTGTCGCTTCGGTAAACCCTTTTAGGATCTCAGCGGCCATGACGGTTTGAATCTCTCTGTTTTCAAACCCTGGAATATTGCTGGCGAGTAAGCCGTCCTGGCCAAAACACTGCACAGCCCAAGCCGGCGAATCAGGAATTTTAGCCAAATCATCCGAACCGGGGCTAAAAAGATTTTGTACCGTCTCTCCCCGGTAAGGTGCAATACGGATGGGCCTGTCCGGATACGTTCGCACGATTTCCTTTTTCAATTCGATTAGCACAGGCTGACAGGAAAGGCCCTTTGTATATTCTTCCAACTTGCTCAAGAAGCCCAAATCAGCCTTCAACCCCTTTTTCCAGCACTGCAGAAGCAGGTCATGGGTCAGCCGGACCTTTTTTTGGGCCGCAGATATAAACCTGTGATGTTTCTTTATCTTAAGTTTATCGGTTATTTCCTCTAAGCTTTGCTGGCTGACTGTCGGGAAAAACACTGCGGCAAGTTCCTGAACCTCAATCACGTTCTGGTTCAGATTAATTTCAAAATATTTTTTTAAATCTGGCAGGACTTTCTTCTGCTCATAAACAAATATAAGGGCATCATGGGTAAAATCTTCAAGACTTTTTTTATGCTGTTCCATCCTACCTGGGGCTTCGCCTTCGCTCTGGAACGAAAACAACAGATATTTTGGAAATACCCCTTTTCCCAAGCGCAGAGCTGCCAAGTATCCACGTTCTGAGGGAGTTCCCGGACGTATTAGAGATAGGATGACACAAGTCTGATTCAATCAGCCAAGCTCCCTTCAAAAAAAATATACGCACTTAACAATAAATCATAACATTCCTAATAAACTAAATACAGAGAAGATTCATAAAGAAAACTTGACTGGTGCCAAATCAATCAAATCATACAAATTTTAGGAGGAAAAGAATGAAGCCAATCTATTTGCGAACGGATTTCCCCGACGGCCGCTCTC
Organism: Dehalobacter sp. TeCB1; assembly: GCF_001707455.1. Classification (NCBI taxonomy): domain Bacteria; kingdom Bacillati; phylum Bacillota; class Clostridia; order Eubacteriales; family Desulfitobacteriaceae; genus Dehalobacter; species Dehalobacter sp. TeCB1. Next base: position 22,071 of record NZ_MCHF01000022.1, read on the forward strand.
ACATCCTGATCCGAGATCTTGCCTCAGTGAATACAGAACTGCATCACTTTATTCTATTTTTGACCAACAAGGGGAAGCTCTGGATCGATGTTTTTTGGCCGCATGACGAGGAATCCGAAAAGTATACGGTCAGTATCTCCGAAGAAAAATTCTGGCATACTTTCCGGGAATGGCGTCTGCATGGACTTGTGCTGGGCAGCAATGAACGCGTGGCCGAAATATTTGCCCAAAGGCATTTAAATAAAAGGACTAAGCCAAAATCAGTTTAAGGCGTATCCTTTTTCGTCCCCTTCATTTTGTCCAAGCGATAAATAAAAGCCAGTACTTCAGCAACCGCCTGATAAAGCTCAGGCGGTATTTCTTTGGACATCTCTACCTGCATCAAGGCTTCTACAAGGGTGTCGTCATTTTGGACCGGAATGCCCTGCTCTTCAGCCAATTCGATTATTTTTTTGGCCATATACCCTTCGCCTTTGGCGACAATCCTCGGAGCACCAACATGATCATAGGCCAGAGCAGCAGCTTTTTTCATATTTTGTTTTTTACTACTTGGACTTTCCCTTTTCATCCTTTGATATCCACCCCTGAAAAGTTCTTTCCGGCCAGGAAATGCGCAAACTGGGGAAATTCATCGTAGGTCTTCAGCGATATTTTTTCTAAAGATAAGCCAATATCCGCGAAGCCCTGCTTGATTTGATCATAGATATCTTCAATGAGTGGATTCAGCTCCTCGCGATGATCATTTAAGAGGCAGATATGTAGTTTGTTGTCGTAAAGCGTAAGGTCGGCTCCGAGCTGGTCAAGGTGTTCCGTCTCGACCTGCAGCGCCAGATGGCAGTGTTCAATATCCATCTTATGGCCTTTGCGGGAACTCTCCACGGCAAGCAAACAATTATATATCTCATTGTTATTTTGCAGCGGGATATGCATAAGAAAATATGCGGCATTTTCTTTATTCCCGGTCTGGATCCAGATCTGCTGTCCGGTAATCTCATCCAGAAAGCCCTTCAGCGCGCTTTTTTCAGGAGAGGCAGAATCTTCAGCCAGCGCGTTTAAGAGCATTGTTTTTACATTTTCCGTTTGTTCTGCTTCCTGACCGGCATTATTTTTTAATTTAAACAGCAGCTGATTCTCGTGCTCGAGACCCAGGCTTTTGAAATAATGCAGGATATTTTCAAACTGCTCACCGCTGGTATCCTCCCACTTCGGGATAATCTTCCAAAGCAGGTCTGCAAGCGTGCTGAGCGGGGATTTCTGATCTACTGGACTTTGACTCGTTGAACTTTGATTTATTGAGCTCTGATTTGCAGAATTTTGATCCGATAGCATCGTTTTAAGAACACTGCTGTTTTGCTGATTCAGATATTTTGCCAAGATGACAGAGATCTCAGGAGTTAGGTTAATTCCCCTGTTTAGAATCGTTGTGATCTGCTCCGGGGTCAACCGAAGAGCTTGCCTGGCTGCCTGGCTGGATACCTGTCCTGCGCCGGCATTTGTCTCCTGCGGCGCTGTTCCGAAAGCTGTCTTGCTTAATAAATTACCCTGGTTTTTTCCTTCCCGCAAAATCGTCCACAGCTTATCAGCGGCCTGGTATAGTATTTCAGGCGGAGCACTCTTGCTGCCTGCTGCCGTGTTCTGATTGACCATGCTGTTGACCAGAAAGTCCGCTTCATCGGCTGAAAGGCCAAATCCTTTGGTTATCATTGAAGACAGTTGTTCCGCAGACAAGCTGCTCAACTGGCCGGTGCTCTGACTAACCCGGCTCAAAACAACGCCTTCCGTATTGACCTCTTTGACAACCGCCAGAAATCTTTCACCTTCCAGAAACTGCGGTTCCAGCTGGGCTTTAATTTTTTGCCCGGCAATGGAGATCAGTCCTTCCTGGTTCCCATTTCTGCTGATAATTTCCACCGGAAGAAGCTGTCCGGTTTTCAATTGTGTAAAATCTATCAAAGGAGAAATCTTGCCAATGCTCTGGATATTGTTTATGATCATTAGAGACTCCCTCGCAAAAAAATCTACCATAATAAAATGATAAACAAAAATTATCGTAGTCTAGAATTAAAGGAATGATTGTGTTGAGTATTTTTGAAACGATTATGCTGCTATGTTTTGGTTCGGCCTGGCCTTTTTCGATCTACTCGTCCTACAAAGCCGGAACAGCAAAAGGAAAAAGCCTGTTTTTCCTGGTTGTATTACTTATCGGCTATTTATCCGGCATCCTGCACAAGATGATTTATTCGTTCGATTATGTCATTATACTATATATCCTGAATTTTTGCCTGATCGCAGTTGATACGGGGCTTTATTTTAGGAATAAACGGTTGGATGCATTAAGGAATTTTGAATAATCCGGGGGAAGTCTGCATACCACAATACCCGCGTGCCATGGATGGCTCAATCCTTAAAAAGTCCGCGCTTCGCATCGTGCTCCGCTCGCAGCGGAACTGTGGCACACAGACTGATCTCATGCTTAAAGCACGTTTGTTATGTAATATCCCGTTCATTTATATAGTAGAATATTGAATGTCTTAATTGTAGGTTACCAACGTCTTATTTGGATAATAAGACAAAAATAAATATCAATAGGAGATATTGTGATGAATAATGAATTTAAGTTAGTGGAACCTGAGCAGTTAACGGATAACTCCTTTAAACTGGTCGGAAAGGACTGGATGCTGATCACAGCGGGAAATATAGAAAAGTATAATACGATGACGGCCAGTTGGGGTGGATTCGGAGTCTTGTGGAATAAAAAGGTATGCTTCTGTTTTGTCCGGCCTTCGCGTTATACCTATCAGTTTATGGAAGAAAACGATACTTTCACGCTTTCGTTTTTTGAAGAAGACTATCGAAAGGCTTTATCTTTCTGTGGAGCAAATTCCGGAAGAGATGTGGACAAAGCTTCCGCTACCGGGATTACACCCGTTGAAAGCATGTCCGGATCCGTCTATTTTGAAGAAGCAAGGCTCGTTCTGGAATGCAAGAAGCTGTATTATCAAGATTTAGACCCAAGTCATTTTCTTGATCCCGCGATTGAAAGTAATTATAAGCAAAATGATTATCACCGTGTTTATGTCGGCGAAATCATTCAGTGCTATGCTAAATAACAAGCTGCTGGCATAAAAAACTTAAATATTGTTGACTTACACAGCGACGTGAGCCAAATTGAAAGACGCCTCATTTTTTGAGGCGCCTTTAATCATACGGATCTTATTTTATTTGCTTACATCTTCGCTTCAATGGCTTTAACCAGATCCGGTTTTCCTCTGAAGCCGACGATCTTATCAACGATTTCACCGTTTTTAATCAGCAGCAGTGTCGGGATACTCATTACGCCGTATTTCTCGGCGATTTCTCCCTGCTCATCCACATTTAATTTGCCGATGGTTACTTTACCGGCATATTCATCTGCCAGTTCTTCCACTACAGGAGCTATCATTCTGCAAGGTCCGCACCAGGCAGCCCAAAAATCGGCCAATACCAGCTGGCTTGAACTGAGTACGTCACTCTGCCAGTTTCCGGCTGTAAACGTTTTGACATTAACACCTGCCATCTTAAATCCCTCCATTTCTTAACATCACCATAGAAAAATTCGTTTGTTTGTCCGTATGATTAATGGACAAACCGGTTCATCATATCAATCAGATCATCCAGGGCTTTATCATTTTCCGCTTCAAGCGCACCTTTCAAGCAGGTTCTGGAGTGCTCTTCAAAAATCATAATGCCAACTTTATTAATTGCTGCTTTGACTGCCGCAACCTGAACCAGAATATCAGAACAGCATTTTTCTTCATCAAGCATACGCTGCAACCCTTTGACCTGTCCCTCAATCCGTTTCAATCTGATCATGATATCGTTTCCCGGCCCACTTTTTTTCTTTGGTTCCATCTTACCCCTCGCCTCTATACCCCATAGGGGTATGTTCTAAGATTATTATATGGTCAGTCTGGTTATTCTGTCAAGAGGCTTTGCAGGATATTTCTGGACATTTCAGGATATTCAAAGATATTACATAGGCTTTGCCGGATATGAAATATATTATGCCTGTTTTTTATGAATAATAAACCGGCAAAGCCCTTATCGAAAGTTCTTTTAATAAGATAAGATGAATTAAATTAATAGTTAATTATGATAAATGATTAATTAGAAGGCTGTTTTGCTTTCAGGTCCAGTTTAATATGAAGCTCTTTGAGTTGGCTGTCCACGACCGGTGAAGGCGCCTGGGTCAGCAGACATGAAGCACTCTGGGTCTTCGGAAATGCGATGACATCGCGGATATTGTCCCGTCCGGAAAGAATCATCGTAAGTCTATCCAGCCCAAACGCAATTCCCCCATGGGGTGGTGTGCCATATTCGAACGCTTCAAGCAGATAGCCAAATTTTTCTTTGGCCTCTTCACTGCTCAAACCAATCAGGTCAAAGATTTTTTCCTGAACATCCCTTTGGTGAATCCGGATGCTTCCTCCGCCGAGTTCCATTCCGTTCAGGACCATGTCATAAGCCTTTGCTCTTACCTTCAGCGGATCGGAATCCAGGAGGGCAATATCTTCATTCATCGGACTGGTAAACATATGGTGAATCGCCACATAGCGTTTTTCTTCTTCATCATATTCAAAGAGCGGGAATTCCGTAACCCAAAGACAGTTAATCATATCTTCCCGAATAAGCTCCATTCGTTTAGCCAGCTCTAGTCTTAAGTTTCCAAGCGCATTATGAACGACGGCTTCCTTATCGGCAACGAAAAATAGGATGTCTCCGGTTTCTGCTTCCATCGCAGCCAACAGTGCGTTAATCTCCTGTTCGGTGAAGAACTTCAGAATCGGTGATTTCATTCCTTCAGGATCCATCACGATGTAGGCAAGCCCTTTTGCACCGTAAATGCTGACAAATTTGGTTAGCGCGTCAATTTCCCGCCTCGGCATACCGGCACAGCCTTTGGCGCAGATTCCTTTAACTCTGCCGCCCTTTGCGACAACGTCGGCAAATACTTTAAATCCGGAATCTTTGACAACCGGAGCCACATCAATCAGTTCCATGGTAAAGCGGGTATCCGGCTTGTCCGAACCATAGCGTTCCATCGCCTCCTGATAGGTCAGCCGCGGAATGGGAAGCGGAATCTCAATACCTTTGACTTCCCTGAATATCTTAGCAATCAGGTTCTCCATCATCGGCAAAAGGTCTTCAATCTCAATAAAGGACATCTCCAAATCGAGCTGGGTAAATTCCGGCTGGCGATCCGCACGCAAGTCTTCATCGCGGAAACAGCGGGCGATCTGAAAATATTTTTCCATGCCAGCGACCATCAACAACTGTTTAAAGATCTGCGGTGATTGGGGCAGCCCATAAAATGTTCCCTGATTCACGCGGCTGGGCACGAGATAGTCTCTGGCCCCTTCCGGTGTTGACTTAGCCAGAATTGGCGTTTCAATTTCCAGGAACCCCTCACTGTCCAGAAAATCACGCATGATTTTCGTGACCTGGTGTCTGATCTTAAAGATGTTCTGCATTTCGGTCCGGCGGAGATCAAGATAGCGGTGTTTCAGCCTGACACTTTCATCGACATCCACATTGTCCTGGATATAGAAAGGCGGAGTTTTCGCTTTATTGAGTATTTCCAGGTTTTCAATCACAACTTCAATTTCTCCGGTAACCATATTCGGATTTTCTGAACCTTCAGGTCTCACCCGAACGAGACCTTCGGCCTTTATCACATACTCCGAGCGGAGTTTTTCAGCCTGATTAAAAGCGTTTGCAGGCATATCCGGATTGAAGACAATCTGGACGATACCGGACCTGTCGCGCAAATCAACGAAAATGACGCCTCCATGGTCTCTTCTGGTCTGAACCCAACCCAACAACTTTACTTTTTCGCCTGCATTTTTCCTGTTCAGCGTACCCGCTCCGATTCTTTCTGCTAACATGGACATCCTCCTACATTTCACATTTCGTATGATTCAACAAAAAAGCTTTGATTTGATCCAGCGGGATTTCCTGCTGTTCTCCCAACCGCATATCGCGGACGATCACCATTTTCCGGGCAAGCTCATCGTCACCCAATATTAGTACATAGCGGGCTTGTTCCCTGTCTGCATATTTAAGCTGACCTTTAAGCCCTTTTCCAAGAAGGTCCATGACTGCCGGCATCCCGGCCTGCCGCAGATCACCTAAAAGTCTGAACCCTTCCTGTCTGGCCGCCTCACCCAGCGCTGCAATCACGACCGGCGCTTCAACCTCAGGCAACATTTCAACACTCTGCTTTTCCATGACACTCAGAATACGTTCCAGTCCCATGGCAAAACCAATTCCCGGTGTGGCCGGACCGCCAATTTCCTGGACAAGACCGTCATAACGCCCGCCACCACAAATCGCGTTCTGGGCGCCGATACCTTCAGCTGTGACTTCAAAGGCTGTTTTTTGATAATAATCCAGCCCGCGAACCATTCTGGGATTAATCCGGTAGGCAATCCCAGCGATATTTAAATATTCCTGAGTCTTCGCGAAATGTTCCGCACAGTCTACGCAGAGCGTATCCAGGGTCGTCGGAGCATTTTCCGTCAGCTTTTGACAGGAACTGTTCTTACAGTCTAAAATCCGCATCGGATTTTTGGTAAAGCGGTTCTGGCAATCCGGACAAAGATCATCCTTGCGTTCCTGCAGGAACTCTTGCAGCCTAATCCTGTGCTCAGCCCGGCACGTTGGACAGCCCACGGAATTGATCTCAACCACGAGTCCCTTAAGGCCGATCCTGCCAAAAAAATCCCAGATCAGACAGATGATTTCAGCATCGACAAGTGGATCCTCTCCACCGAGCACCTCTGCTCCGAACTGGTGGAACTGCCGGAAGCGTCCGGCCTGGGACTTCTCATAGCGGAACATCGGGCCGAGGTAATACATTTTGACCGGCTGCTGCAGCGCATAAAGCTTGTTCTCGGTATACGCCCTGCAGACGGAAGCCGTCCCTTCAGGACGCAGTGTGATGGATCTCTGCCCTTTGTCCATAAAGGTATACATTTCTTTATTGACAATATCCGTTGTCTCTCCGACGCCGCGCTGAAAAAGTTCGGTCGCCTCAAAGACCGGTGTTCTGATTTCTTTATATCCATACTCGGAACAAATCTTCCGGATTTGTTCTTCGAGAAACTGCCACTTTTCTATGGTACCCGGAATGATATCCTGTGTACCTTTCGGCCGTTGAATCGACATGATCATTTCCTCCTGCACAACGGTAGATCACCAGATCATCCGGCGTGTCCAATCTAAAAAATAAGCTTATCTATTATAACACAATTATCCTTCAGTCTCATCAGGATTCTGTATTTTTTCATAAAACAGGCAAAAAATCTGTTAATGATTGCTTTATTTTTTGGTGGACCTGCATCAGTTGGTCCTCATAACACTGCAGGTCCAGCGGATGATAGATATTCTCATGGCCGGAACCCCTCTTCCGTATTTTGCTGACACTGCCTGCGCCAAGACCAATGATATTTTGCTGTTCTTCGATCACCGCAATATTATAGCGGCATTCTTTGCCCTGCAGGGCATAGCCGATATTCTCAAGGTTACCGGCAATATACTTTTGTCGGTACAGATAATACGGAATATATCCGCGCTGTTGAATCCTGCGATGGACTTCGCGCTGAATATCCTGCCAGTCTATAGCATCTTCACGGTTTGAAGCCGAATGGTTCTCCCAGGCCGCAGAGCCTCGTTTCAGCGCCAGGGCATGGACGGTAATGTTATCCGGTTGCAAAGCCAGTACTTTTTCCACACTGTCCAGGACTTCCTCAGATCCTTCACCCGGCAGTCCAAGGATCAAATCCATATTGATCACCCAGTCGGAAACATCTCTGGCTAGAAGAAAACATTCCCGGATATCGGCGGCCGTATGCCTGCGTCCAATCACGGGCAGGGTTGCCTCCTGCATGGTCTGAGGGTTAACGCTTATCCGGCTCACCCCAAAATTCTTCATGACTGTCAGTTTGGTATAGTCAATCGTATCTGGTCTACCGGCCTCAACAGAATATTCACACCGCTCAGCCTGTGGAATCTCGTCACGGATGGTTTCCAGCAGCATCTGCAGGTCGGCAGCGCTTAGCACCGTCGGTGTACCACCGCCGATATAAAGGCTATCGGCCTTCATACCCAGTCCCCGCATCATTTCCCCGGTTAGTTTGACTTCCTTCTTCAGAGCTTTCAGATACCGGCAAAGCTGTTCGCTTTGCTTCCCAGCCAGGGAGTTGGACGGAAACGAGCAGTAGAAACAGCGGGACGGACAAAAGGGTATCGCAAGATAAACGCCGGCAAAATGCTCGGCTTCTTTCATCGTTTGACGGAAAGGCTGCTGAACCTGTTCGATCTGGTGAAGCAGGCTCACCTTTTCCTGGTCAACGAGGTAAAGTTCTCGCAGGATTTTATTCTTTTGTCCTTCGTCATATCCGAGATCGGTCATTTTGCCGATGATTTTACCAGGCCGTATCCCGGTCAGACTTCCCCATGGAAGCTTTTTTCCGGTATATTCGGATAAAAATGTACATAATCCTCTCTTTAAAATGATCTGGGACAGCGGTTCTTTGCCGGGAAGCTTCAGTCTGTAGAAATCATCCGCTGATCCCGTCTGCACTGCCTTCGCATATTTTTTTCCGGTAGTTCTGTCGGTTAGGCAGATTTCATAAACCTTTTCCGAGGCAGTATTCACGGACTCTATGTTCAAGCAAAAACCTTCAGCATCAGACCGTTCATTATCAGCGGCAGACCGCATTATTCCAGCATCGGATCGAATGGCGGCTGATGGCATGTCATCCGATAGTACGTCGGAAGATAACTCTCCTGCCATGAGATTTCTGCCTGTTCTAAACTTTTTTCCCGGAAAAAAAGCTGCTATGATTTGTGAGCAGCTGGTCAGCATTTTCGGATCGATTGTGGAACTGCAAAGAAGAATGCTTTCCTCCATCAGGCCAGGTCTCCACTGATATATGGATTTCTGGCCCTTTCCCGGCCAATGGATGTAAAGGATTCATGTCCGGGATAGACCAGGATTTGGTCATCCAAAACCATCAGTTTATCATGGATGCTGCTGAGTAGTTTATGAAAATCCCCCCCTGGAAAATCCGCTCTGCCGATGGAACAGTCAAAGAGCGTGTCCCCGCTGAACAGTACACCGTCCGTCAGCAGGCAGATGCCGCCCGGTGTATGTCCCGGTGTATGGATTACTTTCATTTGAACTTCACCAATAAAGAATTCCTGACCGTCTTCCAGCAGTATTTCAGCTGGGGACATCACATAGTCCTTACTGAACATTCTGGAAAGGTTTTTCTGAGGATCCGTCAGCATCCCTGCATCCTCCCTGTGGACGGCGACTTCAGCATGCAGGGTTTTTCTCAATTCTTCAGCTGCCCCGATATGGTCATAATGTCCGTGCGTCAAGATGATCCGTTCAACCTCGAGGTTATGCCTCCTCAGCAAATCCTTGATCATCGCACTACCCGATCCGGGATCGATGATTGCAGCCTTTTTAGTCTTGTCACAAGCCAGCACGTAGCAGTTCACACCCAAGACAGGCATAACTATTCTTTCAATCAAGCGATATCGCCACCTCTAAATAATATACTTTCATCAATATACTGCTAACCCGAGCCAAAGCTAAGTTGATAACCGTATTTACGAATCAATCTACTAGTTAAAACTGTTTCTTACTGTCCAGCAACAGCGTAACCGGTCCGTGGTTAACCAGTTCGACGTCCATGTCGGCCTGAAAAAGGCCCGTTTCAACCTTAATCCCGGTTTTTTGCAGGTACTCTGTCAGGCTTTCAAACATTGCTCTGGCCGTTTCCGGGGGAGCTGCCTCAGAAAAGCTTGGCCTCCTACCCTTCCGGCAGTCACCGAACAAAGTAAACTGGGACACGAGCAGTAGTTCTCCGCCGACATCGGCCACCGACAGATTCATTTTAGCCTGATCATCTTCAAATACTCTTAAATTTAAGATTTTATCAGCAAGCCACTTGACATCGTCCCTGTTGTCTTCCTGTCCGATCCCGATCAGAACCATGAGTCCTACCCCAATCTGGCCTACAGTCTGATTCTCAACCCGTACGGCTGCGCTTTTGACCCTTTGTACAACACCCCGCATCAAGTGTTTCCTCCACCCTGAATTCTCTCGACTACGGTAACATCTTTGACTTTACGGAACTTGTTAAGAACAAAGTTTAAATGGTCAAGGTTTTTCACTTCGATTCTCAGACGGATATGGGAGACGCGGTCTTTGCCTACCCGGGCACTCATTCCGAGCATATGGGTCCGTGTTTCGGTAATTACGTTCATGATATCGCTGACCAAACCCACGCGATCCAGACCGATAATCTCGATGTCTACAGGATAGATTGACTCGACAGCGGCTTCCCACTCAACCTCAACGATCCGCTCCTGCTCTTCTGCCGTAAGGCCAACGAGCTCCGAGCAGTCCGCCCTGTGGATTGATACGCCGCGCCCTCTCGTTATATAGCCGATGATTGAATCTCCGGGAAGCGGATTGCAGCACCGGGAAAACCGGATCAGGATATTGTTTACCCCCTTGACCGATACTCCCTGAGAATGCTTCACCTGGTGCTTGTGTTCTGCCTGAATCGGAAGAAGCGGTGTTTTCAGCTCTTCTTTCAGGATTTCTTCCTTCAAACGGCCCAGGGCCTTTTTAAAAGTAATCGCACCATCACCCATTGCCGCATATAGATCATCAATGTTGTTAAAACTGAAGCTCTTGGCTAATTTGATCATGTTTTCTGATTTTAAGGCTGTTGACGGTTCAAGACCAAGCTTCCTGGCTTCACGCTCGAGGCCTTCACGTCCTCTGATAATATTCTCTTCTCTTTTTTCTTTCTTAAACCACTGGCGGATTCTATTTTTGGCCTGAGAGGTCTTTACGAGGCAGACCCAGTCCCTGCTTGGGCCGGTGGGCGTCTTGGTTGTCAGAATTTCAACAATATCCCCGTTTTTCAATTTGGTGTCAAGTGGAACAATTCTTCCGTTGATTTTAGCACCGATACAGCTATGACCGACATCCGTATGAACCCGATACGCAAAATCGATCGGACAGGAATCGGCCGGCAATTCAACGACATCGCCTTTGGGTGTAAATACAAACACAGTATCCGCAAACAAGTCTATTTTCAGCGATTCCATAAATTCGCCGGCATCGTCCTTGGAGTCATGCTGTACCTCCAGGAGCTGGCGAATCCAGGATAGTTTCTGTTCGAAATTACTCTCAATTTTTTTGCCTTCTTTGTATTTCCAGTGGGCAGCAATCCCGTATTCAGCCGTCCGGTGCATTTCCCAGGTCCGGATCTGGATTTCAAACGGGTCCCCGTGGTTTCCGATTAATGTCGTATGCAGGGACTGGTACATATTCGGTTTCGGCATCGCAATATAATCTTTAAACCTTCCGGGAATAGGCTTCCATAGGGTATGAATAACCCCCAGTGCTCCGTAGCAGTCATTCACAGTTTTGACAATGACCCGGACTGCCGTCAAATCGAATATTTCACTCAGATCTTTGTTCTGATCGAGCATCTTTTTATAGATACTAAAGAAATGCTTCGGACGGCCGGCAATATCGGCTTCAATTCCGACTTCATCGAGCCTGATTTTAAGCTGTTCGATCACCTCATCGATCTGTTCCTGTCTTTCTTTTCTCTTTAAAGAAATACCTTCAACTAAATCGTAGTATTCCTGCGAATGCAAATAGCGAAAAGCGAGATCTTCCAGCTCCCACTTGATCCTGAATATCCCGAGCCTATTGGCTAAGGGCGCATAGATCTCGATCGTCTCCTGCGCAATTTCCTTTTGTTTAGATTCAGACTGATATTTCAGGGTCCGCATATTGTGCAGGCGGTCGGCCAGCTTGATTAAAATAACCCGAATATCCTTGGCCATTGCCAGAAACATTTTCCTTAAGTTCTCAACCTGAACTTCAACCTTGCTCTTGTACGAAATTTTGCCGAGTTTGGTTACCCCATCGACGAGTCCCGCAACTTCATCGCCAAAATTCTTACGGATATCTTCAAGCGTCCTGTTCGTATCTTCAGCGACATCATGCAGCAGCGCAGCAATGATCGTCGAATCGTCCATCTCCAATTCGGCAAGAATCGAGGCGACTTCCAGCGGATGATAGATATACTTTTCGCCGGAATTGCGGAGTTGGCCGCGATGGGCAAGTTCCGCATATTCATAGGCCTCTTCAATTTTTTCCAGGTTGTATTGCGCATTATTGGAAATCAATGTTTCCTTCAGTTGTTGAAAATTCATTAAGCCACCTCTGGGTTCCTATTCGCTCCAGACTCTGAAACGCAAAGAAGTCTGCAAGTAGGTTTTCTCGATATTGTTTAATTTAAATAAATACGGGCCTGTTCCGCCATACCAGCTGATGATGCCAAGTTCCTCGAATATTTTCATGATGTTCAGCTGCATTCCAGGTTTTTCCGCAGACGGTCCCCACCAAATAAAACCGCGTTCATCCGTTATGTGCTTAAGGTTTCGATAGAAATCCGCTAGCATCTTTCTGGAAAGACGCGGTGCCGAAATCTTTTCTTTGAAAGCGGCAGTCTCGAAATCCGGAAGGCTCCCACTAATGGCTGGCTCCGATTCGGAATATCCCTCAGCCGTACAGGCGATTTCCTGCTCGGCTTCGACACCGGAAGGACGGAAATCCTTGACAACGGCCTGGATGGTTTCGACATTACCGTAGCTGTTCAGCTCAAGATTATAAATAATATCGATCATATCGATGTTTTTGACCAGATCAAATTCTTGTCCCTTTTTAAACGCCATAGCTTCCCGTTTAAGCTTTGCTGCTGCGAGCGTCATTTTCAAATGTTCCCGGCCTTTACCGACAACAGAAACGCTTTGGACGGCAAGGCCGTCCGTTCTTAAGACAGGTGCTGGATTTCCTGCCCCAAACGGAGCCATTTGTTCCAGCTCTTCCAATAACTGAACATTCAATTCATCCCACGATATAATAGAATCGATCTGAAAACGTTCCTTAAAGATGATCCCAAGTTCAAGAAAACTATTGTTAAGTCCTTCCCTGAGCTGCGGGATCTGGTCAACAGGAACCGTAAATCCGGCTGCCTGCTTATGACCGCCAAATTTACTTAAAGTATCCGCCTGTTTTTTTAATTCGTCCAGAACATGATAGTCCGCGATTCCCCTGGCTGAGCCTTTCCCAGTATCTCCTTCCTCGGCAATAAGGAAGACCGGCCGCTTGTAGCGCTCCACGAGCCGCGAAGCGACAATGCCGATCACCCCGTGATGCCAGTTTGGCGAGGACAAGACAATGACATCGGGTATCGGGCCTTCAGCCAGTATGCGTTCGGCATCACAAAGGAGCTCCTTTTCGGTAAGCTGTCTCTGATTGTTTTCCTTGCTAAGTTCCCTGGCCATCTCCAGCGCATCATCATAGCTCTCTTCAAGCAGTAGGTTCAGTGCCAGCCTCGCCGTATCCATCCTCCCGGCGGCATTGATTCTCGGGGCAACAATAAACGAGATCTGACCTGCCTTAAGCTTCTTGCCGAGAAGGCCGCATTCCTCCAGCATCGCCCTGATCCCGGAGTGCCTGGTATTTTCCATCACGGTCAGCCCGTTTTTGACAAGGATTCTGTTTTCCCCGACGAGTGGGACAATATCCGCAATCGTTCCGAGTGCGACCAAATCAAGATAATCGTTCTCCGAGCCAAATGTCGCCTCAGAATAACCTAAATGTGCGTATAAGGCCTGCAGGAGTTTAAAGGCTACCCCGACACCGGCCAAATGCGGAAACGGATAACCTGAATCTGCTATTTTGGGATTTAATATTCCAACTGCGCAAGGCAGTTCGTCCGGCGGTTCATGGTGGTCCGTGACTATGATGTCGATGCCGCAGGTTTTAGCAAAGGTTATTTCCTGGACAGCCGAGATTCCGCAGTCAACAGTGATAATCAGCGAGATATTGTTCTGGCTTGCTTTTTCGATCGCTTCCAAATGCAGGCCGTAGCCTTCTTCCCGGCTCGGGATATAGACAACGACCTGATACCCAAGACTGATCAGGCCCTTATACAGTAAGGCTGTTCCGGTTACACCATCGGCATCGTAATCCCCGTAGATCAAAATCTTTTCCTGATCTGTCCTGGCCTTGGCAAGCCTTTGCAGGATGACCTCCATATCTTTAAACAAGAACGGAGAATGCAGGTCCAGCAGCGACGGCTTCAAAAATTCCAAAACACTGTCTCTCGAAGAATAACCCCGGTTATGAAGAATACTCAGGGTACTGCGGGAGAGTCCCGCTTTTTCTAAAAATGCTTCACCAGAATACGTTTTTTGTGATAAAATCCACAAGTTGTTTTCCATAAATCATTCCTATTTCTGATATTCAGAAGCGCCGGCAGTATTTTCTTTGGCAACAGTTTGACTGTCTTTGTTCTGACTATCCTTCTGCGGTATATCAATCGGATCAGCATCCGAAGCTGGAGCCCTTTTGCTGGTAAATCGTTTATTGACTTTGGTTTCTTTCCTGCACTTCAATTCCCGGCGGAGTGCAAGGCAGAACATCAGTAAGGCACCGGCAAAGACCGAACAGAAAATAACGAGAACCAGCGGCAAATCTGCTGTCCAGAATAAGAAATGGATTGGAACAACTGCTGCATTTTGAACCGCAAAAATCACCACAATGAGCGCAATAATGATTGAAACTAACAAAATGACCATACTTTTCCCTCCTTTGTATCATTAATTCGTATCATTAATATAGTATATTTCCTATAATAAGCCAACCTGTGCAAAAAATAAACTTAAAAATTGCTTGAAGCACAATCGCTCTGGAAATACTCCGATAGTTGAAAACGAGCGGGATGCCTATAATAGCAGTCCAAATCAGGATCGCCGGTATAAACGGCAGTAGCATTCCAAACAGGAACAGCGAAGTAACACTTCCGCCAGCTACCTTGAGGACACGAAAATTGTGTGTTTTCCTATTCAACAGATACGCCGTAATTAATCCAAAACATATATAGGCAAGAATGATGATTTCCCAGAACAGAATACTTCCTGGTTCATTCACCACAAAATTGACTGCAGATACAATTAGGCCCGCAATCACGAGACCGGAGTAGTTACCAAGAAGCGTTATACCCGCCGCACAAATCAGGATTGATTCCAAACCCAGCAGATTCCAAAACAACAATCCGTCACCCTGCTTTTTGTCAATGTCTAATCTTGTATAGTATTGCCCCGTTCGCGCTGGAATAATTATACTTTGCGGTCAAATCTTATAAACTCTTGATGAAAAAATAGTCCCTGCTACTATTCGAGCAAGAACTACATTCAATTAGAGATCAATTTAAAACTTTAGATTTTAGATGTCTTACTTCTCTTTCAGGTACAACTCATCAAGGTTAAGCCAATAATTGATCCGATCTTCACGGGGGTCCATGCTAATATCAATGTTGCTGAAGACCAGCAGTACGCTCACTTCCGGTGTCTCCAGCTTCAGGCACATATCATCCAAAGCTGCCTGATAGGTTTCCGCCTTACCCGGCGGGAACTTTGCAGCAATCTGGTCGAGATAACCGTTCATATCCTGTTCGAGAATCACACGGTCATCCTTCATAATTTTCAAAGACGGGATATTGTTATTGGCAGGGTACGTCCAATAGATGCTATAGGTGCCTTTGTCGCCGTCAATTGTGATATATTCCTTCCCATTTACAGTTCCCATCTGCTTTACAGATTCCATCTGCATATTAATAGCCCAGCGGTAACCGCTGATATCTACGGGTTCGGCCGGTAACATCAGGGATGTTGCGATATAATTGTCTTTTCCCGGCATATCCTCAGGTTCCGGCCAGGTTTTATCAAAACCTAGTTTGTCTTTGAAGACATCGCTCTGGGCAAGACGTCGATCAAACCAGGACGGCAGCTTTGCCTCACTGGCACTGGCCAAATAGTCAACTCCATCGGTAATCGATTCACGTACTGCGCGTTCCGGTTGGACAGCTGAAGGAGTCAGCTGGTTATCCTGCAGTATTCCCTGGCTGACCAAGATCTTTTCCAGTCGGTTTACCTGCGCAGTGACCGGCAGTGCCTGATAGCCAACGACTGGTAATACGGAGAATACCGCAAGCACACAAGTCAGGACAGCAATTACAGCATGTGATCTGGCCTTTCGTATCATCAGCAGGACAGCCGCTGCTAAGGCCACAATCCAGATCAGTATGAAGGAATATTCAATCGTTTTAAGTCCTGACTTACCCAGCTGGATCACGACTGCCCAGGCTTCGAAGGCAAGAATCACCAGGGCGGCAATCGGATAAATTCGGCGATAGAATTTTGCCAGTGCGGATTCGTAATTGGTGACCATCATATGGAGCCAAATCCCGCCGATAGTATAAGCTGAGGCAATGCCTGAAAGCTGGACGAAAGACGATGCACCTATGCCGCTCATCGTCGTTTTGCCCGCCCATAGAAGCAGAACTGCGGTCAACGCCAGGATAATCGGAATCATGATGCTGCCAAACAGAATTTCAACAAACCGCGGCTGTTTCTGGGCCACTTCACGATGTTCGTCGACTTTTCCTTTGCGAAAATCCGGAAAATAGCCCACAAAAATCGTAAAAACCAAAAAGCCGGTCAGGGTCCCGATAACCATATAAACCTTGCTGCTCATGCCGTGATACAGCAAGGCCTGGACAGCACCTGCAACCCCGGAAGCCCCGCCCATAATCACTGCTCCGTAAATGATAGCGATAAAGAAGGCTTTTTGCGTCATGAATAAGGACCTGGAGAAATCAGACTGGTCTTTGGGATATCCGGCCAGGATGATAAAAACCAGAAAACTGACCAGCATTGCCATACTCACACGGGTAGCAGCCAGAGTTGTAACTATAGCATAGCGGGATCCCTCCGGGGTCGTTCCTCCAAACTGGTAAAGCGCCAGGAAGGTTACAGCTGCGGCCATGACACCGAGCAGGTTGGCAGCCAAAAACGCTTTTTTCTGGTTGATCCGGCTTTGGGCAGCCGTAATTACGGTCAGACTGAATACCGCACCCATTGCAAAGGCCCAATGCAGACAGTTAAACAGAAAGTTATAAGGTTCTTGTTGCGGCCAGTCAAGCTGAATCCTGATCAACGTTACGACGGCAAAACCGAAAGCACAGGCAATTGCAGCTGGAAAAGTTTGAAAGGCCTTCGCTGACCCACGCAAAACCTGGACAATTGACCGGGTAAAAGCATTCATCCGTATACCTCCTTGCTGAAAAATTCCATTCAAAGTAACAAATCAATTTTGAGTTAGTCTTAACAAATTTTCTACATACATACGCTTATCCCTTCTTCATCGCCGGGGCCTCGTTTATTACGAATATGACAGCAACTACAGACCATCTGGGATCCGCAGTTGCAATTCAATATTTGGTTAGACGTCTTTGGCGGCTTTTGGTCCCCGGCAGATGGCTATCTTGCCGGTCCTGACGATTTCGATGATTCCGTAGTCATCAAGCAGTTCGCAAATCGCATCAATTTTGACATCTTCACCGGTCAACTCGATGATCATAGTCTCTTTATTAACATCGACAATATGGGCCCGGAAGATTTCGGCAAGGTTTACAATTTCCGCCCTGTTCTCCGGCGAAGCCTTCACCTTGATTAAGGCCAGGTCTCTGTGTACCCTGTCCTTTCCGGTAAGATCAATGATTTTAATCACATCAATTAGCTTGGAGAGCTGATTAACAACCTGTTCCAATTCATATTCATCATCGGCATCAACCTCAATAGTGATTCTGGACATGTCGGCTTCCTCGGTATAGCCGGCGTTAATGCTTTCAATATTAAAATTCCTGCGGCTGATCAACCCGGAAACATGGGTCAAAACACCCGGTTTATTTTCCACCAATACGACTAAGGTATGTTTCATTTTCAGCCCCCCAATATCATTTGGTTTAAACCGGCCCCGGTCGGAACCATCGGCAAAACATCCTCTTCTTCAGGAATACGGATATCTACCAGGAATGGGCCTTCCGAGAAGATTGCTTTTTTCAGTACAGCTTCAATTTCTTCTTTCTTATCAAGACGGACGGCAGGAACGCCCATCGCTTTGGCGATCTCGACGAAATCTGCTTTCGTTCTCATACAGGAATGTGCATAATGGCTGTTGTAAAATTCCCGCTGCCATTGGGCAACCATCCCCAAGGATTGGTTATTTAAGATCATGACTTTGACAGGCAAATTTAAGTCGGCAATCGTCATCAGCTCCTGGCAATTCATCATAAAGCCTCCATCGCCGCATATGCAAATGACCTTCTTATTTGGTTCCCCGACCTTGGCTCCCATGGAAGCCGGAAGGCCGTAACCCATCGTTCCAAGTCCTCCGGAAGTCAGCAGGGATCTTGGGTGTTTAAAACCGTAGAACTGGGCGGTCCACATTTGATTTTGCCCTACATCCGTAACCATAACTGCATTTCCTTCTGTGATTTCACAAATCTTTTCAATCACAGGCTGTGGCAGTATTTCATCTGTATCCTTTTTATACGTGAGCGGTTTTTCTTTTTTCCAGCCAGACAGCTTTTCCAGCCACGGTTTAAACTGATCCTTCCATTCTTGGGCAGGTTTCTCCTGCAGTTTTTGATAGAACTTCTCGAGTGTCCAACGCAAATCGCCAATCACCCGGATATTTGCCCGGACATTTTTATTGATTTCAGCCGGATCAATATCAAAATGCACGATTTTAGCGTTAGAAGCAAACTGATCCAACCGTCCTGTGACCCGGTCATCGAAACGCACGCCGATCCCAATCAGCAGGTCCGTCTCGGTGGTGGACATATTCCCGGCATACGTGCCGTGCATCCCGATCATGCCAAAAAAATGCGGATCATCGCTCGAGACGCAGCCCAGCCCCATCAGGCTCGAGACCGTTGGCACCCCGGTATAGGCTACTATTTTTCGCATGATCTCAGAAGTGTCCGACAGATTTAGGCCGCCCCCGACAAAAAACAAAGGCTTTTGGGCGAATTTAAGCTCGTCAAATACGGCATTCATCGTCTGGCTATCTCCCTCACAGATCGGGGTATAACCTCTTAAATTAACCTCTGCGGGATACTCAAAATCTATTTCTTCAGCAAAGATATTTTTCGGAATATCAATTAAAACAGGACCCGGACGGCCCGTACGTGCAATATAAAAAGCTTCTTTCACGGTCTTCGGCAAATCCCTGACATCCCTAACCAGGTAATTATGTTTGGTAATCGGGGTTGTAATCCCGCGTATATCCGCTTCTTGAAAGGAATCCCGCCCTAAAAAAGGTACGGCAACCTGACCGGTAATCAGCACCAGCGGGACAGAATCCATATAAGCTGTAGCAATTCCAGTGATAAGATTCGTGGCCCCGGGGCCGGAAGTCGCCATACACACGCCGACCTTGCCGGTTACCCTGGCGTAGCCGTCGGCAGCATGGATTGCGCCCTGTTCATGCCTTGGCAGAACATGAGGAAATTCAGACATATACAGCGCATCATACAAAGTTAAGACCGATCCGCCGGGATAGCCAAAAACGACTTGTACATCTTCCTTTTTAAGACATTCGATGATTGCTTGTGCTCCGGTCATTTTCATTCTGCTATCTCTCCTCTCTCTTGTATGTATTATAGTACAGAACACAAATAAATGCACGAACTATATCAGTTCAGTCTATTCATTGCTCATGTTGTTTATTAACTTACTTGTTGTTTATTAACTTAAATGAAGGACGCACACTGTCTCCAATTAAAATTCTACTGTAAGATTGGTTTTTGCCAGATAGATTTTGCCGGCATAACACCGGGAAGCCTCCGCAGCCAGGTTGGCCGTCTCACCAATATGCGGAAAATGACTCAGCAGAAGTGCTTTCGCCCCGAGTTGTTTTGCCAGGGATGCAGCTTCGACAGAAGTCAAATGCCCCTGGAATAAGCCGGTTTCATGGGCATACAGGCTTGATTCAGTAATCAACAAATCTGCTCCGCCCTCAAACCGGCTTAAATCAGATGCAGGCCCAAGATCACCGGTATAGACCAGGACTTTGCCGGCATATTCGAACTTCATTGCCAGGTTGTAGGCATCATGAACGGTTGGCGCAAAGGATATTTTCAAGCCGTCAAGATTGAGAACCGCATCCGGCTTTATTTCGATACCGTTGCTATATTCACCAAAGGTTAATTCCTTAAAACGTCCCGGCTGATTACTTGCATAAACAGGAAGCGGCTTTGTTCTTTTCTTGAACGCAAACGCAAATTTACTCGCATACAAAAGGCATCCGAGGTCTGCCGTATGGTCATGGTGAAAATGGGAGATAAAAACCGCGTCGATCTGCTCGTGGGAAACATGCTTCCATAAATTTGCCAATACCCCGCTGCCGCAGTCCAACAGGACCTTATGCCTGCCTGTCTGCAGAAGATACCCTGATGTCGCCTCTCCTGCTTCGGGATATGCTCCCCAGCAGCCCAGAACTGTTAGCTTCATTATTCCACGTCCTTTCTAAGCGTATGTGGTATCTTAGTTGGGCTGGTCTCCATAATGTATAGCCGCTGCGCAATCCATGCTCCGCTTACGCTGTCTATACATTATGGAGACTAGTATTATGTAATTATGTATGAATTATATCAGCAAAAACGCTTCTCTTTGCTGTCCTTGGTACTGCTCCGGCAGCATTAACTTCTCCATGAATGTCAAAAAGACCCCGGAAAATCCGGGGTCCTCAAATGATAGCGTAAATTTAGCTTTCGACCGGATTATCTTTCTTATTGTCTTCGCTTGTTCTCTTTTTGATCTCAACGACAAGCTGGCTGGCAATGCAAATGGATGAATAGGCACCGAAGAATACGCCGATAATCATTGCCAGGGAGAAGGTTCTGGTCGATTCTCCGCCCAGGAGGAAGATCGCGAGCAGAGCAATCAGCACGGTGCAGACAGTCTTTACGGAACGGCCCATCGTCTGCCAGACAGATTTGTCCACCATATCCTTGAAGCTGTCTTTCTTTTTCATGCGTCTTTCATTCTCTCTGATACGGTCATAGATGACGACGGTATCATTAATCGAATAACCAAAGATGGTGAGAATTGCCGCGATGAACGCTGCATCAATTTCCCACTGGAATATTGAGAACAAGCCCAACGTAATAAGTATATCATGCAGAAGCGCAATGACGCTCGAGACAGCATAAACAAAACGGAAACGGAACGAAACATAAATCAGGATCAAAACAGACGCAACAGCCAGCGACTTCATCGCTCCCGATTTCAGTTCGTTGCCGATAGCAGGCTGAACAAGCTGTTCTTCAACATTTTTTATATCGAACGTTCCAGCCTGTTTCTGAATTGCCGCCAGAAGCTCGTCCCTCTTGGTCTGATCCAAAGCTTCCGTTCTGACGATAGCCGAAATGTCACCATTTGTCAGCTGTACGCTACCGGTCAGCCCAACAGAATCCATGGCCTGGTTGATATCCGCCTGGGTTACTTTTTCGTTAAACTGAATATTGAACATCGAACCGCCTTTATAGTCGATGCTGAGATTCAGTCCTTGCGTACAAAGCGAAATAATACCAGGAATCAAGAGAAGCAAAGAAAGCGCAAACCAGATATAGCGTTTTTTTACTATATTAAAATATAATCTATGTTCCTGTTTGACATCATCGTAACTGGCCTCGCTGGCGGCAGGGGTAACGACCGGGGCCGCATTTTTAGGTGTTTTTTTGTCTTTATACTTGTCAGCCACTTATTTTACCTCCTTTACGCCAAACAGCCATTTGCTCATTCGCGGGTTGATTCCGACAATCCAGCGCATAACCCAGCGGGTAAACGTGATGGCCGTAAACAGGCTCGCAACAATACCGACGATCAACGTAATTGCAAAACCTTTGATCGAAGCAGACCCGAGCAGGAATAATGCCAGGGCAGCAAAAATGGTCGTAATATTGGAGTCAAACACCGTAATGAAGGCCCGGCTGAATCCGGCATCCACGGCAGCCCGCAGCGATTTGCCAAGCTTTAGTTCTTCCTTGATTCTTTCGTAGACAATAATATTCAAATCGACGGCCATTCCAATAGAAAGGACAAATCCTGCTATGCCTGGCAAAGTAAGAACCGTCCCGATTCCGTATAAGACCCAGAGTACAATCACCGAAAAAACGATAAGCGAAAAGTCAGCGACCAACCCTGGTAAACGATAGAGCACCAGCATGAATAAGAAAATAAAGATAAGCGCAATGACGCACGCATTTAAACTCTTATTCAAAGAATCCGCACCTAGAAGCGCACCCACCTGGTTTTTTTCAACAATGCTCATGCTGACCGGCAATGCACCGGAACGGAACATAACAGCATACTGGGCTGCTTCTTCCAACGACGAATAGCCCTGGATCTGACCTTGCCCGTCCACAATCGGCACAGAAACTTCCGGATCTTGGATCTTCCTCTCATCCATATAGATACCAATCTTTTGACCGAGATATTTCGTTGTGATATCCGCAAACTTTGAGGTACCCTCAGAAGTAAACGATATTTGCACGACATAATCCGTGCGACCTCTGGAAGTATCGACCGCTGCCTGGGCATTCTTCAGCATGGAGCCGTCCATCAGGATATTTCCATCCGGATCCCGGAAAGTCAGCTTAGCGGTTGTTTGCAGAACTTTAACAGCCTCATCGGGATCAGCGACTCCGGCCAATTCAATAATAATTCTTTTTTTATCATAGTTCGTCTGAATATAGGGTTCGGATACTCCGAGCCCGTTAACACGTTCTTCAATGACAGCCCTTGCTTTATCCATATCGTCGTTGGTAATCGCTGCGCCATCTTTACCCGGTTCAGCCTGTAAAACCAGATGAACGCCACCGCGTAAATCAAGTCCTAACGGAATCCCGGTTTCAGAATTCGTCAGCGGCTGAATCGAAAAGAAAACGACAACAGCAACGAGAATGACAGTTACTGCAAGTTTTAAAGTATTTCCCCGTTTCATTCTTTTTCCTCCTAATAGAATAAAGGGACTTGCCCATACAAGCATCATTATATCCCTTTTGCATTTGAGGTGTCAATTTCAAAGCTATAAGCAAGTGTTACAGCACTTGCTTATATTTGGATACTATGCAATAGATTTCAAACTTCGCCAATAACAAATTTCCGTAATCAGAACTGTTGTTTAACGCAGTTTATTATTTAACCTCAGCATCGTTGTCTTCATCGATTACTTCAGTCTCTTCAACCTCTTCTTCAGGTTCAGGCTTATTCTTCTTATTACTCTTGACAGGTGTATCTTTGCCGCCTTCAGCACTTTTGATCGCGGACTTCAGTATTTCAATTTCAACGTTATTGGCGATCTTGATGACAAGCGTATCTTCTTTTATTTTGGTAATGGTGCCCAATATCCCGCCAATCGTTGTGACTTTAGCCTTCATTTTAATGGACTCCATCAGTTTCTGCCGCTCTTGTTTCTGCTTTCTGCTCGGCAAAACAAACATAAAGATAATCATAACTACAAATAGTACAAAATACATCATCGTTGTCGTGGTTTGATCCATAAGTAAAGAATCCCCCTTAATTGTAAATTACCTAAATATGCATACTTCATTTCATTATATCATCTTTATTCCGCAAATTCAGCATGTATTCAGATTATTTTCTATTTAAATTTTTCTATTTTAACTTAATTTCTAAGCTAGTTTTCAGAACTTTATTATCTGTACATACATTTCATATGATTGTCTTATTTTTTATAACCATAGTCCGCAAAGAATTGTTTCCGGTATTCCGGAAGCTGGTCTTCGGCAATCGCCTGGCGGACCTCTTTCATTAAATGGGTTAGAAAGTGCAAGTTATGGATCGTCATCAGCCGGTGTCCGAAAATCTCATCCGCTTTGATCAGGTGCCGGATATACGCCCGGGAATAATTCTGACAGGTATAACAGCTGCAGGTAGGATCAATCGGCGTAAAATCATCGGCATATGTGGCATTACGGACCACAACCTTGCCAAACCTCGTCATTGCTGTCCCATTTCGGGCAATACGCGTCGGCAGCACACAATCAAACATATCAATGCCGCGCATGACACCCTCGATTAAATCATCAGGTGAACCCACACCCATCAGATATCTTGGTTTAGCTTCGGGCAGCAGCGGAACGGTATAATCCAGCACTTCGTACATCATTTCTTTAGGTTCGCCGACGCTCAAGCCTCCCAGCGCGTACCCTGGCAGATCGAGTTCGGTAATTTCCTGAGCGCTTTGTTTGCGGAGATCCTCATACATTCCGCCCTGAACAATGCCGAAAAGTGCCTGCTTTTCTGTAGTCGGCAGCGTATTTTTGCAGCGCTTCAACCAGCGGAAGGTCCGTTCAGCGGATTTTTTCGTGTACTCCCGGTTTGCCGGGTACGGCGTGCACTCATCAAAAGCCATCACAATATCCGAACCAAGAGCGATTTGAATTTCCGTCGCTTTTTCCGGACTTAAGAATTGTTTGGAGCCATCAAGATGGGATCGGAATTCCACTCCCTCTTCGGTGATTTTCCGTAAATCCCCGAGACTGAAAACCTGAAACCCCCCGCTGTCGGTCAAAATCGCGCCATCCCAGTTCATAAATTTGTGCAGGCCGCCTGCGCGTTTAATCAGTTCATGACCCGGACGCAAAAACAGATGATAGGTATTGCTTAAGATCATGTTGGCTCCGAGCGCCTTCAGTTCTTCCGGGCTGACAGATTTTACGGTAGCCTGAGTTCCCACCGGCATAAACACAGGCGTCTCTATCATGCCATGAGGCGTATGAAGTCTTCCCAGACGGGCCTTGGTACGGGTGTCTTTCTTTAGTATTTCCAGTTTAACGGCCGCCAAAACATTTCTTCCTCTCTTTTTGTGAAATTAACCCGGAAACATGGTCTTCCCCATGTGTCAACCGGAACTAGAATACGTGCATTTTTCCCATGTTAAACTAAAAACATGGCGTCCCCAAAACTGAAGAAACGATATTTCTCACGGACTGCGGTCTGATACGCTTCCAAAATCATTTCCCGGCCTGCAAATGCACTAACCAGCATCAGCAGTGTCGAGCGCGGAAAGTGGAAATTCGTGATTAAGGCATCGACAATTTTGAATTGATATCCGGGGTAGATAAAAATATCCGTCCATCCTTCAGTTTCGGACAGCACATTCCCGGAAGCATCCTGACAAAGTCCCGCTGCGGATTCCAACGTCCGGACTACGGTTGTCCCAACCGCAATCACCCTGCGGCCTTCTTTTTTGGCCAGAGAGATTTTGGCGGCAGTCTCAGAATCTATGCTGAAATACTCCGTGTGCATTTGGTGTTCGGTGATTTCTTCCGTCTTCACCGGCCGAAACGTTCCCAGCCCGACATGCAGCAGGACTTCAAGAACCTCGACTCCGTTGTCCCTAATCCTCTGCAGCAGCTCTTCCGTAAAATGCAGGCCTGCAGTAGGTGCCGCGGCCGAACCGTTTTCTTTGGCATAAACAGTCTGATACCGCTCTTTATCGTTTAATTTTGCTGTGATATATGGAGGCAGAGGCATCTCGCCGAGACTGTCCAGGACTTCCTCAAACAAGCCGGAATACGTAAAATGAATGATCCTGTTTCCGTCGTCAAGAATTCCGATCAGTTCTCCGCGCAAAAGTCCTCCCCCGAAAACAACGGTTTGACCCTGTTTTAACCTTTTGCCGGGCTTAACCAGGACTTCCCAGCGGTCCCTGTCTATTCTCTTCAGCAGGAGCACCTCAATTTTTGCTCCGGTACCTTCTTTTTGCCCAATTAATCTGGCCGGAATCACCCTGGTCTTGTTCAGGACAAGTACGTCTCCCGCATTGAAGAATTGTACAATATCCTGGAATAAGTAATGAAATATTTCACCTTTGGCTTTATCCACCAGCATCAGCCTTGATGAATCCCGCGGTTCTGCCGGCGTTTGGGCAATCAGCCTTTCCGGCAAGTCGTAATCAAAATCCTCCAACCTCATTCTCTGCTACTCCATTTTCACCAAATCAATATTTTTGTAGTAATAGTTTAGGATATCCTGATAAGAATAACCTTGCATTGCCATATCATAGGCACCCCATTGGGACATCCCTACGCCGTGTCCCCAGCCCCTGCCGTTGAAAACAAATACACCGTATATCCCAGGTTTTTCTGCTATACCGTCATTGGAGCTTTTGATCCTGGAGAGCAGCGGACCAGTGCCTTCTTCCGCAGAGGTCCCTGCCAAAGAATTCCCAGTCAAAGAAATCTCCGGAGTCTCCGGGGTATTTTTCTGAAGTACAGGCATGATATATTCTACCTGAAATAGTCTTCCAAGGAAAGAATCATTTGAAAGAGGTCCTTCAGGATAAAACTTGCGAACGAAATCTCCGCCGGATACCAATTTTTCGTTGCCTAACCAGTCTTGAAGCACGACACGGTATACGCGGCCCGATACATATTTCGCCAGCTTCACCTGTCTTACCGGGGCGAGATCAAAAGCTTCTCCAAGAACATCCGCGGCAATTACAAACCTCCAGTGATCGGTATAGCCTCCAATGCCGTTGGAAAACGGATCTGGAGTGGACGTATAATGAGCGTCCTGATTCTGCCAGACATTCTGGGGGGCCTCCATATAACCACCGTTATGTGAAGAGTAGAAAATTGAAATGGGTCTGCCGGTATCCTGATCAGTCAGGACCTCTCCCGTCGTTGCTGTCACCGCCTGGCTGGCTTCCCCTTCCACTGATCTGCCGAGGTAAGCCTGATGGATATCGGGTGAATCCGTGATAACACCACCGTTTATATTTTTCAGCAAATATGTCCTTGCGGCGACCGCCTGCGCTTTCAGGGCTTCGAAACCTTTTGCGGCCCAGGCATTGCTCATCTCTATCGGAACGACGCCTTTCAAGTAGTCTTCCTGCTCAAGTGAATTATACAGCTTCCAGCAACCGTTTTCTTTCACAATGGAAAGATTTCCGCGGTAGCTGATCCAATCCTTTTCGGGTTCTCTGACCCGGAAAACGCCCTGATCTTGAGAAGTAAACTTAACTTTATTTTTCTCCAGAATCACGAACTGGTCGCCGACAGCCAGGAAATCTGCCATACTGCTCTGTCCGATCTGGCAGCGGTCCCCGGCTGTTAAACTGACGCTAACATCATTATAGTCGAGGGTATAACTGCCCTTTCTGACTTCAATTTCCAACCAGCCGGTTTCAGGAAACTGCCAGACAAGCTTCACAGTTACCTCCCTTGCAAGCGCTGCATTCGGTGTCAGGGTAATCAAAAAAAGCATTACAGTAAATAATAGGCAAAAAGCTTTAGACAAAAAAGCGCTCTGTTTAACACCGCAGCCATGGAAAAACATTCGAATCGACTCCTTCACTATCCGGCTGTTAAACAGATTGCCCAACTATCGTTCAGTATATTCAATAATTTTCCTATAGAAAGCTTGGCTTACGCCAAGCTTTTGACGCTGGCGAAAGCCTAAATTTTGCCCTTAAATGAATCAAGAAAGCTATTTACTTTCTGATTCACAAAAAAGTCCCGTCTGTACATTCGCTGGAAGATCCAATCCAAAATAGCTGTAGACCTGGTTCGTTACCATTCTTCCTCTTGGTGTCCGCTGCAGGAAACCTCTCTGCAGCAAAAATGGTTCCACAACATCTTCCAGGGTCTCGGCCTCTTCACCTACAGTAGCAGCCAGCGTTTCCAGACCGACCGGTCCTCCGTCAAAATTCCGGATAATGGCCAGCAGAATTTTCTGATCCAGACTGTCCAGGCCCATCGGATCAACTTCGAGCTTATCCATTGCTTTGGCTGCCGTCTGAGAATCAACAATCCTGCTTCCCCAGAACTGCGCATAGTCCCTTACCCTTTTAAGTAACCTGTTGGCGACCCGCGGTGTCCCTCTGGAACGCTTGGCAATCTCCTCCGCTCCGTCCGATGACAAATCCACTTTCAGAATCCGGGAAGCCCTGACGACGATCTGCAGCAGTTCCTCCGTCGTATAAAATTCCAGCCGACTGATAACCCCGAACCTGTCCCTCAAAGGAGACGTCAGCTGCCCGGCTCTGGTCGTCGCACCGATCAGCGTAAACGGAGATAGGGACAGCCTGATAGAACGGGCGCTTGGCCCTTTACCGATCACGATATCCAGACAGTTATCTTCCATCGCGGAATACAGGACTTCTTCCGCTGTCCTGCTTAGACGGTGGATCTCATCTATAAACAGCACATCGCGCGGTTCGAGTGATGTCAAAAGTGCCGCCAAATCTCCCGGCCTTTCAATCGCCGGTCCGGAAGTCGTCCGGATATTGACCCCCATCTCGGCCGCAATGATATTGGCCAGCGTGGTCTTGCCGAGTCCGGGCGGACCATAGAGAAGGACATGGTCGAGAGCCTCTCCCCTGTTTTGGGCCGCCTGGATAAAGACACTTAAGTTTTCTTTGATACTTGCCTGTCCGATATATTCCATCAGCCTGCCCGGTCTTAAGGCTTCGAATTCCCGGTCTTCAGGACGCTCCAGGGAAGTGATGACTCTTTCCAAATTTTCTCCTCCTTCAAATCAATGTTTTTTTAAATTGCTCGGGTAAAGTCTCCGTAATGGAAGACCGCTTTCGGCTATTGCGCCATCCATGACGAGTCGCTCCTTGCCATCCATGGCATCGCGACATTAGGCCATCCGTGGCCGTCAAAAAGCCGCGCTGCGCATCCATGCTCCGCTTGACGCCGGTCTTCCATTACGGAGACTTAGTCTGGAGCTAGTAAAAGCTTAATTTCAAAGTTTATGCTTCTGAATCGTTGTAGTAGTCAAATGTTATTTTACAACAGGAATGAGCTTCATTCTGACTTTCCAACATGCCAACCTGCTTGGAAACCTAAGATTAGTCTGGGGGCCACAGTTCCGCTGTGAGCGGAGCACGATGCGGAGCGCGGCCTTTTGACGGCCACGGATGGCCTAATGCCGCGGTGCCATGGACGGCAAGGAGCGGCGTGCCACGGATGGCACAACGGCCGAAAAGCGGTATTGTGGCCCACAGACTTGCCCTGATTATGGTTTTAGATATAGAGATAAGCAACAATTTGTGTAAGTAATTTGGGAATCATGTACGAGTATATCAAAGGGTATCACATATGTTCTGATGGTCCTGCCAATAAGCGAAGTGCTTCTTTGAGCTGATCCTCCATGGAAGACAGTCCTCTCTTTTCCGCCCTAGTCAGGGCGTCACGCGCTTCATAGCGGGAAAAGCCCAAAGCCAGCAGTGTCTCCAGGGTATCGTTGGCCGGAATAAAGGAGCCTAGATCTTCCGTTCCGGCTTTAATATCAACATCCTTGATCTTTTCTTTCAGTTCCAGAATGATTCTCTTCGCAGTTTTGCCGCCGATTCCGGGGACTTCGGTCAATTGAGAAACATCCTCACAGACGATCGCCGTCTTGATCTTACTGACAGAAAAAGCCGACAAAATACTCAGTGCTGCCTTTGGACCAATCCCGGTTACGCTGAGCAGCTGCAGAAACAGCTCTTTTTCATCCCGGGTCAAAAAGCCGTACAAAGACAAATCATCTTCCCGCATGATTAAATGGGTATGCAGGACAGTCTCTTCCCCCTGCCTGATCTTTACCATTGAACTTACCGGAACATGGAGTAAATAGCCTACGCCGCCGACATCTAGTACCAGGCGGTCCGCTTCGGCCGTCCACACAGTCCCCCGCAGCATTCCGATCATTTAAACATTCCTCCATTTATCCGACGTCCCATACTGTGCGCATGACATATGGCGATGGCCAGTGCATCAGCCGTGTCATCAGGCTTAGGCGTTTCCTGCAGCGACAGGATTGCCTTGACCATATACTGTATCTGCTTTTTATCTGCTTTACCGTATCCGACCACAGCCTGCTTGACCTGCAAGGGTGTATATTCGGATACTTCAATATTTCGGCGGGCAGCGCTTAGCAGAATGACTCCCCTGGCCTGTCCAACCGTAATTGCCGTCGTAGTGTTGCGGTTAAAAAACAATTCTTCGACAGCCATCACATCAGGTGAATATTCTCCCAAGAAATCCTCCAGAGATTCATAAAGCATTCTGAGCCTATCCGGCATCGGCAAGTCAGACGGAGTCCGCCAGCAGGAATAAGTGACCGGGGAAAGCTTTTGGCCATTTTTTTCGATTAATCCATACCCCATAATGGCGGTTCCCGGGTCAATGCCAAGAATTAACATCTTCTTGCTCCTTCTGTGATCCGCATTCCATTATTCCAGTATCTTGTCAAGCTTATCGTACCTATCGTCCTATACCTGTACCATGTTCAATTTTAAATTCGTTCTATCGAGGCGGAAGATACGGTTTAGAGATCAGCATCTTCCAGTGATTCGGCAAGATCAAAGTTTGTATAGACCTTCTGAACATCATCATGGCTTTCCAACGAATCAATCAACTTAATGATCTTTTTCGCTTGTTCAATATCGGCAATCTCGACGCGGTTGACCGGAATCAGATTGATGGCCACATTTTCAATCGGTATCTTACTATCCAGCAGCACCTGTCTGACTTCCTGCATGCTGTCCGGCTCGGTGAAGATTTCGTAGCTCTCATCTTCAGACGCGACATCCTCTGCACCTGCTTCAAGCGCCAGAAGCATGATTTCATCTTCATCCATCTTTAAATCTTCTTTCGGTACATCAAGCTGTCCTTTTTCTGTGAACATCCAGCTGACACTGCCGGTTTCTCCAAGGTTGCCGCCGTTTTTTGAGAAAAGATGACGCATCTCTGATGCTGTCCGGTTCCTGTTGTCCGTCATCAGCTCCACCATGATCGCTACTCCGCCGGGACCATAGCCTTCGTAACGCAGTTCTTCATAATTAGCGCCTTCCCCTGCTCCGGCACCTTTTTGGATCGCGCGCTGAATATTGTCATTCGGCAGGTTGGCTGCCTTGGCATTATCAATCGCAATTTTTAACCTAAAGTTCCCGTTCGGGTCTGCACCACCCGCACGTGCGGCCACCATGATCTCTCTGGCTAATTTTGTGAAAATCCGGCCTTTAATGGCGTCGGTTTTGGCTTTCTTATGTTTAATATTTGCCCATTTGGAATGACCTGACACAATGATTCCTCCCTGATACATTATAGCCTATATATTTTACCATGTAGCGGGAGCTCAGGCAAAAAAAAATCAGGTGATCTTCCAAATCACCTGATTTTCTCGTCTAGTCATGAATGCGGTGGCCGGCTATTCAGTTTAAGCTCATTGTCGGTCTGTTCTTTAAAATCCATTGTTCGGCTGCGTAATGAAGGGGCAGTGTACGTATATTCTCCCAATCTAAATCCTCGACTCTCCGTTCGCGCAAATCGATTTCTTTAAAATATTGGCCGCAATCTAAACAGACAACAACCTCCACTCCAGGAAACTCGGCAGAATTGAGATACGTTTGTTGAGAAGAATTTTCACTGCCGCAGTGTATGCAGCCCGATATTTTTATTGGCCTCTCGTTTCCGCAGACAAGACAATGTAGAAAGCGTTTTCCATTCAACGCATCCAATGTTGTCATAAGATTATCTTCACCACAAACCGGACATGGGCACATTGGCTGATCATCCACACTTGCAGAGATAGGCAGTTGCTGATATACCGCTTGAGCTACCCCAGCTATTGCTAAGCTCAGACGGCTGAAAAGAGGTTCGTTTCCTTGAATACGACCTGCGCTGAACTCATCTTGGAGAACGGCAAGTTTGGAGTGGTCTATCTTTTCTTCCGCAACAATGTTCAACCTGTCCCATAAATCAATGATGGCGTTTTCCGGCAAATCATTGATGGTGAATAATGGATACTGCCCGGATCTCGACGGTAATTTCAAATCCTTCAGGTTGTTTTCTTTTTGCCAGGCAGTGATCTCTGCTCTCATTTTTAAATAATTCTCTTTGACAGCAGACAAACTTGTTGCTTGTCCTCCATCGGTCTTTTCAGTACCCAAGTACATCCCTCCCAAAGGTTAAGACAGTGTCCAAATGATTTCACCGTACCGGTTCCGGCTTTCGACTATTTCTCTTGCTCCTTGACCTCTTCATACCAGGCGGCGTGATGCGCCTGCGCAAATTTTTCCGGAACGTATCCCTTTACCATACCCTCCAGAGCAACCCTTGATACTGGGTGGAGCAAAGCCAAATAGAGATGTCCCATCAATGCTGTAACCATCATAAACATCGCCAGATCGTGAACGGGATAAGCTATCCGGACCAACTGATCAGGAAAAACCTGAGGGAACCACATGATAAATCCGCTCAAGATGATGAATGCGGAACCCAGGATCGTAATCAGAGAGTTAATCTTTTCTCCGCCGCTGAACTTACCTTGGGCCGGATAGTTGGCGTGTCCTCCAAAAAACTCCTTAGGAAAAGCCATGATATGTTGGATATCCGCTTTCGTAAACCGGAAAGCAGAACGTAGCCATTCCCAGTGATATTTCGGGTCTTTGACAAAAAACATAGCCACAATGACCACCACAAAGATCACGGCAAAAACCCTGTGGAGGATCCGGGAAACATCGACGCCACCAAATATCATTAAGGTCGGCCGGAAAAATTCGGACAATATTCCCCACCCTGTAAGGAGGAGAACAAAAAAGCTTACGACATGAACCCAATGGCTCAATCTTTCCCCTTTGGTAAACCGTAGAATTTTGCCGGGAACTCGAGGTGAATTTGGTTTTTGAACAGCCATTACATTTTCTCCTCCTTCTTCATTTGATGGTGGTCTTCAAAAGGTTCTTTTTGATAATTCCCCTTGACCGCATTAATCACTACTCCAGCTACAACTGCCGCAGCAGCGCCTCCCATCACAATTTTGCCAATCGGCCGGATAATATCTTTCCATAGATAAAGCGATAAATCGGTCGATGGATTTTCAGGCAGTCCATAGGCAGCAGGTGCATCGAGCAAAATATAGCGGTAGGTTGTACCTGCCTGCCCATTCTGACCATAAAGATTAGCGTTGGGGAACTTCTTTTTAACTTCAGCCAACCGGGCCTGGGCTGTAGCCATCATTGCATCATAATCACCGTAGGACAGGGCCCCTGGTTGGCAAATTGCTACACAAGACGGCGAAAGATTGTTTTCTACTCTCGCAACACAGCCGGTGCATTTGTTCGCCTTTTTGGTGCTTTCGTCAACCTTCGGCACGTGAAATGGACA
The DNA here is from genome assembly GCF_001707455.1 of Dehalobacter sp. TeCB1. Taxonomy (NCBI): domain Bacteria; kingdom Bacillati; phylum Bacillota; class Clostridia; order Eubacteriales; family Desulfitobacteriaceae; genus Dehalobacter; species Dehalobacter sp. TeCB1. The sequence goes on from NZ_MCHF01000022.1 coordinate 55,259, forward strand.
ATACTGCGCACAGTACCCGCATCCAATACATTTATCTTGATCAATGACCACAAACCCGGAATCTGTTTTAGATATGGCACTTGAAGAACACGCTTTCAGGCAGGAGGGATCCTCGCAGTGGAAACACTGCGCCTTGCGCATCAGCCAGTGCATGTTATTATTTTCATACTTTTCCTCAAATGTTACATACGTATAGGTGTTTGGTGTAAAACCGGCCATACTCTGATAACTTTTGACGAGAGAGGTTTTTTCAGTCGGAAGATCATTCCATTCCTTGCAGGCTGCTGAACAGGCTTTGCAGCCGGTACATTTGGATCCGTCCACCAAAATCATTTTTTTTGCCATCTCTAAGCCCTCCTTATATTGACCAGACAACATTTATATTCGGGTGTTCCTGCTGTCGGGTCAATTACGCCGATGGTTACTTCATTGATGCTTGATCCAGGATTTAAAGATGCAAAACCCCAACTCCAAGGTACACCGATCGTTTCGGTCGGCTGTCCATGTACCTCATACGACTGAATGCGGTCTGTGACAAGACAACGAATCTCAACCTTGCCGCGTGCCGAGGATATTTCAACGCGATCTCCATCTTGTACGCCAATTTTTGCTGCAAGGTTTTTGCTGATTTCTGCAAAAGGTTCCGGCATCAGTTCGTTCAGCATCGGAATGTTGCGGGTGATACCGCCGGCACAGAAGTGTTCGCTTACGCCATACGTCGTCAGCACATAGGGATAATCTTTACGGTTACCAACCTTCTGAACATCGGGCAATGTTTTGGGCATTGCCACAATCGGATTGCTTGATACATTCGGATGGAAGATATTTTCCGCAGGGCTTTCCACCGGCTCGTAAAACTCTGGTAGCGGACCATCGTTGCAGATCCCTCCTACATTCACGCCGCCAACCGGTTTGCCGTCTGCTGAAGGCGTTGTTGGTATCCCGCTTGTATATTTGCCTGCAAACAAACGCCCTACTCCTTCCGGATTCATACGGAAAGCCAGCTTTCCTTCTGGAGTGTCAGGCCCTTTGGTCTTGTCGACTACGTCAGCACCGTCATTGCCGGCCCAAACATTTTTGGCCGCATCCCACCAAATTAATTTGCGTTTGGGATCCACAGGCTGTCCCTGGGCATCACAGGATGCACGATTGTATAAAATACGGATATTTCCCGGCCAAGCAAAGCTCCATTCGCGGAACAATCCAAGTCCGGAGGGATCTGCATCTCCCCGGCGTGCAGCCAAATTGCCTTTCCCGGTAACACCGGCATAAATCCAGCATCCGGTAGATACTGACCCGACCGGTGCTTTGAGATAATCGGCTAATGTCGGCAATAATTCCCCGCTTGTTTCATCATAGCCGTTTAATTCCTGCAAAACCTTAAGCGCTTTCGGCTCATGGCCGTAATCCCAGCGCGCATCGAGAATCGGTCTGTCTTTGGGATTAGTACTGCCTTCATATAAGCTTTTCACCCGCTTATACAACAGATCGAGCATATCCAAATCCGGTTTGCATTCGCCAAGGGGCTTGAGCGCTGCATCCTTCCACTGAACCCAGCGGCCTGAGTTCGTCAGCGTCCCGTCTTTTTCATAGACAAAGGCAGCCGGTAAAAAGATTACTTCCGTCATAATTTTAGATGGATCAACACCGGGCTCCCGCCAGAACTGGGCAGTCTCAATTTCAAATAGATCAGAGACAACCAACATCTCTAGTTTGGGCAAAGCCTGGCGGACCACTTCGAGGTTTGGTACGGATACCAATGAATTGGAGCCAATATTCAACATCATCTGGAATTGGCCTTTATTCACCGCATCCCAAATTCGAACCAAACTTGAATTAACATTGGAATCATACTTTGGCAGATAATTGAAACAATAGTCGTTTTCCTTGGTCGCTTTATCTCCGAACCAGGCCTTCAATAACGATACGAGATGTTTTTCCCGGTTGGAGCCGTTTCGTACCAAATAATCTTTGAGTGTCTTGTCGGAATGGGAGGGGGCCGGAAGATAACCTGGCAGATTATTATAGAGATTGGCCATATCCGTGGAACCCTGGACATTCGGCTCGCCGCGCAAAGCGTTGATACCGCCTCCCGCTTTGCCGATATTGCCCATCAACAGCTGGATAATGCCGTAACACCGGATACCTTGCACGCCCGTTGTGTGATGGGTCATCCCCAATGCATAAAGGATGGACGCGGGTTTGGCACTGCAGAAAGCATCAGCAATTTCCTTAATTTTTGATGCAGGTATCCCTGTAATATTCTCAGCAGTTTTCATATCATAACGGGAATAATGCTCTTTCAATTTGCTGAAGACGCTGTCAGGATCAGTAAGGACCAGAGCTTTAACCGGTTTGTTAGATTCGTCTAGCTGATAACCCCAACTATCGGTTTTGTATTTTTTCTTTTCGGGGTCAAATCCGGAAAATAGTCCATCCTTGAATTGAAAATCCTTGCTTATTTTGTACAGAGCATTTGTGTAGTTAAGGACATAATCGTGATCATAGAGCTCATTTTCCAATATATAATTGATGATAGCCCCCAGATAGGCAATATCTGTACCCGGGCGAATCTGAGCAAATATATCTGCCTGCGAGGCTGTCCGTGTAAAACGGGGATCAACCACAATCACTTTTGCTCCGCGCTCCTTGGCCTTATTGATCCACCGCATAGCAATGGGATGGTTTTCGGCACAATTTGAGCCTGCAATTAAGAATAGTTCAGCATTCATCAGATCCGGCCAGGAATTGGTCATGGCACCACGGCCAAATGAAGGTGACAAACTTGCCACCGTGGGCGCGTGTCATATCCGGGCCTGATGTTCGTTATAGGGCGTCCCTAAAAGCATTGATAGTTTTTTAACTAAGTAGGATTCTTCATTATCGATTTCAGCCGATCCTAAAACAGCAATCCCCTCAGCCCTGTTGACAGCGAGTTTCTCGGTCTTCCCTGTAGCTGCGTTAATGACATCGGCATCAGCCTTCCAGGTTTTCTCCCTGACATCTTTGACTTTTTTGGCTACTTTGTCGATAGCCTCGTCCCAGGATATTTCCTGCCATTCATTTGCCCCCGGAGCACGATACATCGGTTTCGTAATCCGAGCCTCAGAATAAGCAACTTCTCTCAAGCTGGCTGCCTTAGAACAAAGTGCCCCGTTATTGGTCGGATGATCGGGATCCCCGGCTAAATACACCAGCTTTTCATCTTTGATATAGAGAAGCAAGCCGCACCCTCCGGAACAAAAATGGCAAATGCTCGGAATTTTTTTTGTACCTTCAATCTTAAGTGCATATCCCTGAGCCTGAGCGAGGTCGGGATCAAAACCAAGGCCAAGCGCCAGCGAAGCCAAGGAAGCTCCTGATAGTTTCAGGAAATTACGTCTTGATAAATCCATTTTTCTCCTCCTTTACTTTTTTTAACACAACAATTTTTACTTTTTGCAAGTTTTTAAATTTTCTGAATATTCTAACCTGCAATGTCATTAATATTAAACTGACATAGGAAATTAATCAAGTATTGTTAATTACTTAACAGAATTGGGCTTTTTTTGCGAATACTTGTCAAACGTCTTAACATTTTTGGTTCCTCTGTGGCCGTCACCGCTTTTTAGTCTCCTTGGTTCGCAAAAAAAAACGCCTCAAATTTCTATTTGAAGCGTTTTCTTGCGACTAATATCGACTAAGATGTAAAATAAGGGTCAATTGCTGACTGGTTCCTTCTTAAGTGCCTCATTTGCAATCAGCACCTGACCGAAGGCAAGACCGCCGTCCCCAGACGGGAGTTTCTGCGGGTAAAGGATCTCTACCCCGATCTCTCCCGCCAAGAACAGTAGAATCTCGGTCAACAGCTTATTTTGAAAAACACCCCCTGCAATCGGCAGTTTTTTGTTTTCAAGACCAATAAACAACGCCGTTTCTAGCATCTGACACGCTAAAGAATAGTGAAATCTAAGCGCAGCTTCCCCAGGGTCTTTCTGAAGCAGCACATCGTTGGAGATCTCTTTTAAGAGGCTCCCCACTTTTACGTGAAGAACACCGGGCTGCGGTTCACCTGAAATCTCCAGACAGGCTGGATATAAAGCCGGATATAAGTCCGGACAGAAACTTCCATCTGTCCTGCCGGCCATTTCGTTATATTGCTCAATAAGACGCAAGCGTCCCTCTGCATTTGTCTGACCGGTTTTCTCGTATTGGTCCAAGAGAGCGGCCAACGCCTTGACCCTCATTGAAGCTTGCAGCGTTATTTCTAGGAATTCGTTCCGGTTTTTTTGTGTACCCGTATTTCCGTCTTCCAGCCATTTCTCGGCCACACTCTCCAGTTCAATCGCTGCCTGTCCCTCGTATGTCACTTCTGTACAAATTCCGAGCATACCGCTGACCGCGTCAAAGAGGCGTCCTGCGCTGGAAGTTTCAAACAGCTGGAATCCGCTTCGAAGCTGGCCATCCAGGATATTCTTTTCCTGAGAAGATAATTTTGTCCAAAGCGGTTCCGTCTGCTGCCATTCTTCTTGCGTCATAAGTTTCTTCAGGTAAGCATAGGCAATCCTGAGCGGATATTTGGCTCCGGCATCGCCGCCGGGCAAGGGCAAGTATTCAAGGTGTGCTTTGCGCTCATAGCCTTCCTGATTTCCGAAAAGATACTCAAAGCCCCAGATCCTGCCGTCCTCGCCATAACCTGTCCCGTCGCAAATCAGGCCGAGCATCGGATCATCCATCCCATGTTCAGCCATCACGCTGACGAGATGGGCATGATGGTGCTGAACGCGAAATTTCGGGCAATCCATCGACCGGGCAATCCGGGTCGTCGAATATTCCGGATGCATATCATAAGCAGCTTTTCGCGGAACGATGCTCGTTACTTTCTGAAAGGAGTATAACTCCTGTTCAAATCGTTCCAAATTTTCATATCCATGCATATCTCCAATATACTGGCTCATGAAAGCCATCTTTCCGGAAGCAAGGCAGAAAGCATTTTTCATTTCTCCGCCCAGACCGACAATCGTTGTTTTGATCTCCTGTTTTAAAAATAGCGGCAGCGGCACATAGCCCCTGGCCCTACGGATAAAGATCATTCGATCCCCGATCATCTGCATGACTGAGTCATCACACGGATGATAAATATCTCTGTTGTTTAGAAGAAAATAATCTGCAATTCCGCTTAGTCCTGCCAACGCTTCCTGATTGTCATAGATTAAAGGCTGTCCACTCAGGTTTGCGCTGGTCATCACGAGATAATCATAGGTCCCCTGAAAGAGCAGATGATGAACCGGTGTATACGGCAGCATGATGCCAAGTGATTGAAGGCCGGGTGCCGTTTGCGGAGAAATCCGGCTATTCCTATTCTTCTTTCGCGGCAGCAGGACAATTGGTGCAGAGGGACCGGCAAGCGTCGATCTTTCGAGCTCCGTTATGGTCACCTCTTTGAGGGCGGTTTCAATATTCCTGGCCATGACAGCAAATGGTTTTGCTCCGCGCTCTTTGACCCGGCGCAATCTGCTGACCGCCTCATCATTGCAGGCATCACAGACAAGATGAAAGCCGCCAAGACCTTTGACGGCCAGAATCGCGCCTTCCTGCAGCAAGTTAATGCCGATCCCGTTGCCGCTAATTTCATTGCCTGTACAATCCAGTAGTTTAAGTGCTGGCCCGCAGACCGCACAAGCAGTCGGCTGAGCATGAAACCGCCTGTCCAGCGGATCCTGATATTCCTGATGGCATTCCGGGCACATCTGAAAACCCGCCATGGTCGTTTTCTCGCGGTCATAAGGCCGATCCTTAATAATTGTGTAGCGCGGACCGCAATTGGTACAATTAATAAACGGATAGAGGTAGCGCCGGTCCTTACTGTGAAACATCTCCTGCAGGCAGTCCCTGCATACTGCAACATCCGGGGAGATCAAAACATCCTTGTCTTCGGACTCCCTGCTTTCTGTGATCGTGAACTCCCGGTAATGCTGAACCGGGATCTCTGTTATCTCCAGCGAAACGATCACAGCCAAAGCCGGCTGGTCTGCTCTGATTCTGCGAATAAAGTCTTCCACCCGTTCCCCTTCAGCCTGAATCTCGACTCCGCCGCTGAAATTGTTTACCCAGCCTTTAATGTCCAGCTCCCGGGCAAGTTTAAAAATAAACGGCCTGAAGCCGACACCCTGAACAATGCCGTTGATCAGAATTTTTACAGCTCTTATCACGTTTTACCACTCTTCTGTTTGAAATATCATCCTTATTTTTACATTGGGTCTTTTCTCTAAGGTTATTTGGGAAGATATCCGGTATCAACCAGATGATTGATCAGCTCGTCGGGATCAACATCGGACTTGATAAAACCATTCGCTTTGAGAAATTCAGCAGATTCTTTAAGTTTTTCAATGTCCTGACTGTCAATCGGCATTGTAAAATCAAATTTCGGATATAAAGCAGTTACTGCTTTAAGCTCCATTCCATTGGCGTCAGTCGTCATTCGCAAAGCCTCATCCTGATTTTCCTGGATCCAGTCCAATATTTGCTGATGAATTTCCAGAAAACGCTTTGTTGTTTCAGGGTACTTCTGAATAAACTCTGTTCGCGCGGCGATTACAGCCTGACCCAGGATAAGGCCTTCAGCATTCCGGATCAGGGTGATTTTTTGGGAAGCAATCCCTTTGGTCAGCAGCGGATCGGGGATGACCGCAGCATCCACTTGTTTTTGCAGCAACGCGTTTAGCGCGTCAGCTGAGGCCATGCTGATTATTTCTACGTCATTGGCAGACATGCCTGCCTCGGCAAGCGCTTTGATCAGCATTTCATGCAGCATCGTTCCCTTCTGCAGGGCGACCTTTTTTCCCTTCAGATCCGCTACGGATGCAATTTCGCCACCTTTAGCTGCAACCAGGCCGATCCCCTTCGGAAACTTGGAATAGCTTGAAAGAATCTTAATATCGTTGCCGTTCGCATTCGAAATGATGGCCGAAACATAATTCAGTGATGTGGCAAAATCAATTGATTTGCCAGCAAGGGCTTCCGTTGTTGCCGGACCTTCCAATTCGTACCACTTCACCTGAATTTCATCCTTCGCAAATTCGTCTTCAAACATCTTTTTCTCCAGTGCTACAATTGCCGGGGCGTTCAAAGGCTTCGTCGAATACGATATATTAATAATTTTTGGTTTTTCCTGCTGTTTGGCCGTATTCGGCTGACAGCCTGTCACCGAAATCAGCAGCAATAATGATAATAATACAGTAATACAAATTTTAAGATACTTCTTCATGATAATCCTCCTACTAATACTTATCGAAAACATTTGATTCACTTAGCGAATGGCCTCTAGTATAGTTTTCCTCATGTTGATAAATTCTAACCTATCAGGATTTCTTGGATAAGCAAAAGGTACTTCCAGTACCTCTTTGATCGTACCGGGAGACGGCGACATAATCATGATTTTTTGACTGACAGTCAGTGCTTCTTCGATATCATGGGTGACAAGGATAACCGTTTTTCCGGTTTTCTGCCAAAGATCAATGATTTCTTCCTGCATTCTGGCCCTGGTCTGGGCATCAAGGGCCGAAAACGGCTCATCCATCAAGAATACTTTCGGTTTAAAAGTAAGCGCTCGCGCCAAAGACACCCTTTGGGCCATTCCGCCGGACAGTTCGTAAGGATACGCTTTGCTGAACTGTGTTAACCCTACTAACTGAAGCGAGCTGGCGACAATTTTCTCAACTTCGTCTTGTTTCTCTACTCCTTGGATACCCAGCGCGGTATTTTTTTCAACGGTCAGCCACGGAAAGAGCCGCGGTTCCTGAAATACGACGGCACGCCCATAACCGGGCCCGTCAATGTTTTCTCCATCAATCAGCACTTCTCCGCTGCTCGGGGGTTCCAAGCCTGCAATAATCCGGAGTAACGTAGTTTTGCCGCACCCGCTGGCTCCGACAATACTGACAAATTCTGATTGGTTGCACCGGAAATTGACCTCTTTCAGGGCTTCAATACTTCCCCAGTCGCTGTGGAAAACCTTACCGACATCACGGACTTCGACTAAAACCTTATTCATTTGCGCTCACCTGCCTGATACATCTTTTTCCACGGCATCAGTTTATTTTCAATCTTTCTGAGGAAAAAGTCGATCAGCATCCCGGCAGCTCCGATGGTAAACATCGCGACAAATATCTTATCGGACTGAGCTAATTGCCTGCCTTCAATAATCAGATAGCCTATCCCTGAGGATGCACCCAGCAGTTCAGCTCCGACCAATGCCCGCCAGCAATTACTTAACCCCAGCCTCAGACCCACAAAAATCGACATAGCCGCCGAAGGAATATACACCTTTTTGACCATTTCCCACGGAGTAAGCATATAGGCATGGCCAACTTCAATCAGCTTCGGATCTACACTGGTGACGCCCTGCACCGTATTCAGGAAAACCGGAAAAAATGAGGCATACACAATCACTGCAACTTTTGAGGCTTCATCAATCCCGAGCAGAAGCATAAAAATCGGGATCCAAGCGATTGGCGGGATCTGCTGCAAAAAATGCAGCGTAGGATTCACCCAATGCCTGAACCCTCTGACTTTGCCTACCAGAATACCCATCGGAACTGCAAAAACAACCGTCAAAAAGAACCCGTACACCAATCTCCGCAAACTTGCCAGCAGATGTTCTTCCCAAATCCCGGTTGCAAGCATATGCAGAAATGTTTTTAAAATCTCACTTGGCGGAGGCAAGATGTAGGTATTAACCAGACTGCTGCGTGCCGCTAATTCCCAAACTACAATCACAGCTGATGGGAAAACCGCCCCTCTGAGTATATTCAGAAGCTTTGTCCGGTTATGTGGATTTCCATGCCGGTCAAACCTTTTTTCCGTTTTTTCCTGATTGATTTGCATCAAGTGGTGTACCTACCCTTAGCTCGAATTAAAGCTGCACTGTTTCCTTGGGAATTAATACTACAACATTCGGAAAGAAAAAGAAAGAGCCTAAGCATTCTACGCATTAGGCTCTTTCTTGACGAGGTGTTTTCTAGGGAAGTTGCATCCCTCGCACGAAATAATTTTGTGCAAGAATGCAATAATTTGAAGAAATCAGCAAAAATATTGAGAAATCTGGTTGTGATAGCAAGATTACGACTTGCAGAGATATTCGTTAAACTTGCCGCGCTGCGTATAATACGTGTGCAGCAGTTCATGCGACTTATGGCCATTGGGTTCTTTCAGGAACTCGGCATACAGTTTCATGACATCCTCATTCTCATGAGATTTCCTGAGCTGTTTGCCTTCATCTTCCTTATAAATAGCCTGGAGACGTTTCTGACGAATCTCCGGTGTGGTCGGTCTGGGCTGTCCACCGCCGCTGATGCAGCCGCCGGGGCATCCCATCACTTCGATAAAGTGATAGGGGGATTCACCTTTGGCAATTTGGTCCAGAAGGATCTTCGCTCCTGCCAGACCACTGGTTACAGCAACTTTTACCGTAACTCCATCGAGGAACTTATAAGCCTCAACAGGATTCTCGATGATCACATCCGCTGTCTTAATCTGTTCCAGGCCAACGATCGGAGTAACATGGAGCTTATCAAACGGCAGTTCCCGTCCCGTAACCACTTCGTAAACCGTACGCAGGGCAGCTTCCATAACACCGCCGGTAACACCGAAGATATCGGCAGCACCGGAGGAAAGACCCAGCGGATTGTCAAATTTGCTGTCTTCGAGGTTTACAAAATCAATGCCGGCTTCCTTAATCATCTTGGCAAGTTCTCTGGTCGTCAGTACGGCATCGACATTCGGTACGCCATTGTTCTGCATTTCCGGTCTGGAAATTTCGAACTTCTTGGCCGTACAGGGCATGATCGATACAACATACATGTCCTTCGGATCCACTTCGATCTTGTCGGCATAATAGGACTTCGCCAGCGCCCCAAGCATGGTATGCGGGGATTTACAGGTCGAGAGATGGTCAAGTTCTTCCGGATAGGCATGCTCAACATATTTGATCCAGCCCGGGCTGCAGCTTGTAATCATCGGCAGGGCAGCCTGGCCGCCGGTCAGCACATTTTTCACCCTGGTCAAGAATTCGGTGCCTTCTTCCATAATGGTCAGGTCAGCCGTAAAGTTGGTGTCGAACACATCGTCGAAGCCAAGTTCTCTCAAAGCAGAAGCGAGTTTACCGGTAACGAGTGTCCCAGGTTCCAGCCCGAACTCTTCACCGATTGCAGCCCTAATCGCAGGGGCAACCTGAACAACAACGCGTTTATTGGGATCATTGATCGCCTGCCAGACATCCTGGATCGCATCGGTTTCCTTCAGCGCGCCTACCGGGCAGACCACCGTACACTGTCCGCAGTAAGCACAGTTTACGGAATTGATCGGCAGATCCATAGCAGGACCGACAACCGTCTTAAATCCGCGGTTTTGTGCATTCAGAATGCCAACCTGCTGAATTTCGTTGCAGACAGTGATACATCTGCGGCAAAGAATGCATTTGGACATATCCCGGGTAATGGAAGGGGATTTGTCGATGCAGCCGGCTGAACGTTTTCCTTCAAAACGGGCTTCACTGACGCCGAGCATATTACCCATTTCCTGCAGCTCGCAGCTTTGATTGCGTTCGCAGTTTAGGCAGTCTTTCGGATGGTCGGACAGAATCAGTTCATAAAGGACTTTTCGGGCCTTCCGGACTTTTTCGGTGTTGGTTTTAACAACCATTCCTTCTCTGACCGTAACCATGCAGGAAGGCTGAAGGCTCTTGGCCCCTTCGACTTCAACAACGCACAGTCTGCAGGAACCAAACTTATGAACGCCTTCCAAATAGCACAAGTTGGGAATATGAATATTGTTCTGTTTCGCGGCTTCCAGGATAGTCGCGCCCTCCAAAGCGGAAACACTTTTGTTATTAATTCTTAAATTTACCATGCCTTTACCCTACCTCCTGTCACAGCGTAAACAGCGCATAGATTCTGCAATTGCATTGAGCTTGTGGTACCCTTGAGCCACCTCGCAGAAGCAGTCTTTTCTCTTTTCAGGGTCAAGAACTTCCATTGGGAATCTGGCATGCTCAACGAGTTCGTCCTGATCTGCCGGCGCAGGAATTTCGATCTTTTCGCCTTTATTCAGCACGCCTTTGCCGCCCAGGTAGAGGTCAATGGAAGATGCCGCCTTCTTACCGTCCGCAATTGCCGTGATCGCGACATCGGAACCTCTGGCAACGTCACCGCCGGCAAATACGCCATCCATCGTGGTCATCAAGGTATCTTTATCCGTAATAAAAGTTCCCCAGTCTGTTAATTCAACATCATCCATTCCGACAAACGGCAGATCCGAAGACTGGCTGACCGCCGGGATGACCATATCGACCTTCAGGGTGAAATTGGACCCTTCTTCAATTTTTGGTTTTCTTCTGCCGGCAGAATCAAAGCCGCTCACCTTCATTCTGACGCATTCAATTGCTTCGATTTTGTCTTTGCCAATAAAACGGGTCGGGGCAACCAGCGGAATAATTTCAATGCCTTCTTCAATCATATCGCAGATTTCTCTGGCATCAGCAGGCATATCTTGAATAGTTCTTCTATACAAAACATTGACTTTCTTAGCGCCTAACCTTAAAGCCGTTCTGGCTGCATCAATCGCAGTATTGCCGCCGCCGATAATCGCTACGGTTTCACCGATCTTCACATCCTGTCCGAGGTTCACATTGCGCAGGAAATTCAAGCCGTGAACAACCCCCTCGAGGTCTTCGCCTGGGATATTGATCTTGTTGGACAGCTGGGTTCCTGTTGCAATATAAATGGAATGATGTTTTTTGCGCAGCCCGGCGAAGCTGACGTCATTGCCTACTTCGGTATTCAGATGGATCTTGACGCCGACTTGCTCAATCAGTTTGATTTCATGCTTGAGCACGTCTTTGGGCAGCCTGTATTCCGGAATACCAAATGCAAGTAGGCCTCCGGCCACAGGCGCTGCTTCATAAACATCGACCTCATAGCCAAGTCTTGCCAGGTAATAGCCGCAAGTCAAGCCTGAAGGACCTGCGCCGATAATGCCGACGCTCTTGCCGTTTTTCGGGAAGACAATGTCTTTCGTGGATTCTTCTTCATGCTTGAACGCATAATCCGCCACGAACCGTTTCAGATCGGAAATCGAGATCGCTTCGTCCAGCTGCGCCCTGCGGCATTTGCTTTCGCACGGGTGCGTGCAAATTCTTCCGCAAATAGCCGGAAACGGATTTTCCTGTCTGATAAGGTTGTAAGCATCGATATATCTTCCTGCCGAGATCAAGCCCATATATCCGGGTACATTGACGCTTGCCGGGCAGGCATTCTCACACGGCGAAAGGAACAAATCCGAACATACGCCGGCGCGGCAGTATTTGTTCTTGATATGCTCTTCGTATTCGTCACGGAAATACCGGATGGTGCTTAAGACCGGATTGGGAGCCGTCTGACCCAAACCGCACATGGCGGTTTCTTTGATCTGAGCGCCGAGCTCTTCGAGAAGTTCGATATCGCCTTCCTGGCCTTCTCCCTTGGTAATGCGTTCCAGGATCTCGAGCATTCTCTTGGTTCCCACACGGCAAGGAACGCATTTTCCGCAGGACTCATCCTGGATGAAATCCATGAAGTACCTGGCGGTATCGACCATACAGGTATCCTCATTCATGACGACCAGTCCGCCGGATCCCATAATGGCACCGATTTTGCTGATATTTTCATAATCCATCGGCGTATTCAGATATTCCTTCGTGATACAGCCGCCTGAAGGGCCGCCGGCCTGGGCAGCCTTGAAGTTTTTACCTCCGGGAATGCCCCCGCCAATATTGAACAAAATATTGCCGAGGCTCATGCCCATCGGGACTTCGACGATACCGGTATTGACGATATCTCCGGCCAGTGCGAAGACCTTGGTGCCTTTGCTCTTTTCAGTGCCAAACTGCGAATACCAGTGCGAACCCTTCAGAATAATCGGAGGAATGCAGGCAAGGGTTTCTACGTTGTTGATAATGGTCGGTTTGCCAAACAAGCCGCGTTCGAACGGGAACGGTGGTTTTTGTTTGGGTTCTCCGCGTTTGCCTTCGATCGAAGCCATCAAGGATGTTTCTTCACCGCAGACAAAAGCGCCTGCGCCAATCCGGATTTCCAGGTTGAACTCAAAATCCGAACCAAACAGTTTCGCTCCGAGCAGGCCGCATTCGCGGGCTTCTTCAATCGCGGCACCCAGACGTTCAACGGCAATCGGATACTCCGCCCGGATATAGACATAGCCCATGCTTGCACCAATCGCATAACCACCGAGCATCATCCCTTCAATGACACTGTGCGGGTCACCTTCGATGACGCTTCTGTCCATGAACGCACCAGGGTCTCCTTCGTCAGCATTGCAGACCATGAATTTCTGATCGCTCGTTGATTTCATTCCAGCTTCCCATTTGATGCCTGTAGGGAACCCGGCACCGCCGCGGCCTCTGATGCCGGACTTTTTAACTTCATCGACAACATCCTGCTGCTTCATGCCACCCACAGCTTTGGCAATCGCATAATAACCGTCTTTGGCTATATAAGCGTCAATCGAAGCGTATTCGATCTGTCCGCAATTTCTGAGCGCAATTTTGACCTGGTCTTTGAAAAAATCAATATCCTTAATATTTGGAACGTGTTTGCCAAGCGTCTGATCGTAGAATGTATACTTTTCCAGCACCGTACCGTTGATAATGTGGGATTTTACGATCTCGGCCATTTTTTCGGGATTAACATCCGTATAAAAAGTCTCATCAGGCAGAATAAGAAGGACAGGACCGACAGCACAAGTTCCCATACAGCCTGTCTCACTAACTGCAACCTTGTCCTGAAGCTCGTATTCTTCCAGATATTTCACAAGCGCAGCGGATACTTCACCGCAGTTGGAGGATACACAACCTGCGCCTCCGCATACAAGGATTTGATAATTATACTTGGACAGTTTTTCACTGTATTCCTTTTTAATTTGATCCAAATCAGCAACACGATTGATTTTCATGCGCTTTATTTCACCTCCAGCCCTACCCTAATTTCTATATTTATTCAGGATACTATCAAGCTTATCCGGGTTAACCTGCTTATACACGACATCGTCGATCATCATCGCCGGAGCCAGTCCACAGGCACCGATACAACGGGCTACCTCAAAAGTGAAGAGCCTGTCTTTCGTTGTTCCGCCAACTTCTATGTCCAGGATCTGTTCCAGACGGTCGATAATTTTCTTGCCACCCCTTACGTAGCAAGCCGTACCAAGGCAAACACGGATAATGTGCTTTCCTCTGGGCTGCGTCGAAAAGAAAGAGTAAAAAGTAACAACGCCCGATACCTCCGACAAAGGCATGTTCATGCTTTCTGCAATAAATCTCTGGATTTTCAGAGGCAAATATCCATAAATATTCTGAGCCATATGAAGAACTTGAATCAGGCTTCCTTCTCTATTCTTGTATTTTTCTATTACTTCAGCAATCATGTCCAATTTTTGTTGGTCAGTTTCTTCGCTACAGCAACATTGACAATTCTCAACTTTGTTGCTCATTGTTTACCTCCTTAGGGTACCTATTCGTGTTCAAATTCGCAATCAGTGTCCAAAAAAAAAGAATTCCTCCCTACATTTCTTAATATATCAAAAAACACTAAACTTTTTTGATATACCAAAAAACTTCGTTACTTATTGGCCTTTGTCCCAACAATCACAAACCCAAAAAACAAAAAATATCGCCCCCCTGTCATTGAAACTTATCTATGGTATAACACAAACTGTGCTGACACCCTCCAATGGAATCGTTCAAGGTCTCATACCTTTTACGTACAGATCATCAAAACGGGGAAAAGAAATCTCCCAAAGCCGTCCCGGTACAGTAAAAAGTATGCAGCGATAACACAAATATGTAAAAAACAACCGTCAATATTTATTTCATAATCCTAAATATCCATCAGAATAAATATAAGATATCCCTTGAAAAATTATAGCACCCGCTAGATTTGACCGCAACACAAAGATACACAAAGAAACCTATAAGCATTCATACCAGAACTTGGAGTATCTATATATATTCCCCTAAATTTGGTCTGCGTCATGGATGCTATTCCACAATATGGCCGTTTCCATAAACAATATATTTGATGGTCGTCAGTTCCGGCAAAGCCATCGGACCGCGGGCATGCAGCTTTTGCGTGCTAATGCCAATTTCAGCGCCAAAACCGAACCTTCCGCCATCGGTAAAACGCGTTGAAGCATTGACATAAACCGCAGCCGCATCGATTTCATTTAAAAAACGCTGAGAGGCCGTGTAGTTTTCGGTAATGATCGTCTCAGAATGCTTCGTGCTATACGTATAAATATGATCCAGCGCTTCGTCAATACTGTTGACAACCTTAACGCTGATAATCAAATCAAGGTACTCCGTCGACCAATCTTCTTCCGTTGCCGGAACAGCATAATCCAAAATCTTTCTGACTCTATCACAGCCGCGGATCTCAACACCGTACGCTTTAAATTTTTTTCCAATCATCGGCAGGTACTCTTCCGCCACCGCCTCATGAACGAGCAAGGTTTCCAGCGCATTGCAGACGCCGGGTTTTTGGGTTTTGGCGTTAAAGACTACCGATACTGCCTTTTCATAATCAGCATCGAGATCAACATAGGCATGACAGACCCCTGTACCGGTCTCAATCACCGGAACGGTGGAATTTTCAACCACTGTCCGGATCAGTCCCGCCCCGCCCCGCGGAATGATCACATCGATATATTTATTCATGCGCATCAGCTGTAGGGCATACGCTCTATCCGTCTTCGGTATAAGCTGAATCGCACCTTCCGGAATTCCATTCTGTTCAGCGGCTTCAGAGATCACCCTGGCCAGTACTTTATTGCTTTCAATCGCTTCCGAGCCTCCGCGTAAGATGCAGGCATTGCCGGATTTTAAACACAGTGCCGCTGCGTCTACCGTCACATTCGGCCGGGCTTCATAAATCATCGCCACAACACCGAGCGGAACCATCGTCTTCTGAATAACCAGACCGTTTGGCCTTTTCCACAGTTCTCCGCCGCCGACAGGGTCGGGCAGCCCGACCACTTCCTTGATCGCATTGCTGATATCCGCAATTCCGGCGCTGGTAAGGCGGAGACGGTTGATTAAGCTTTTCTTGAGGCCCTTTTCCTCCGCTGCCGTAATATCCAGCACATTGGCTTCCAGAATTGCGTCCTGATTATCAAGAAGTGCCTGGGCCATTGCCAACAGTGCTTTATTTTTTGTCTCCGTACCCGTAAAAGCTAATTTGCGTGCCGCATTTTTGGCCCGTTGGCCAATCATGATAAGATCTTCAGCAAAATCCATGATTCAACAACCTCCTGTCAATCTC
This sequence comes from Dehalobacter sp. TeCB1, assembly GCF_001707455.1. Taxonomy (NCBI): domain Bacteria; kingdom Bacillati; phylum Bacillota; class Clostridia; order Eubacteriales; family Desulfitobacteriaceae; genus Dehalobacter; species Dehalobacter sp. TeCB1. The sequence goes on from NZ_MCHF01000022.1 coordinate 71,605, forward strand.
CCGTACATCCTATTCAATATCTCTTTTATTCAATATCTCATATATTTAATTACATTGCTATCCAAGATTATTCTTTTGCCGACGCCCAATGAATTATTTGACTTTCTTGATCAGTATTCCTGCGTAATCGTCAGGTTATCCCTGTGAACCAGTTCCTCTGCTTTAATTTCCGGAATCAGCCTGCGTATCTCCTCGGAGTGGAATCCTTTGACTTTTTCAGTTTCTTCACTGCTGAATTCGGTAATACCACGGGCAATTTCTTCTCCGCGGTTATTCACAATTTTAATCAGATCTTTGCGCTCCCAAAATCCTTCGATCCCGGTTACTCCGGAAGCGAGCAGGCTCTTGCCGTCATGAAGCAGGGCCTTTTCGGCACCAGCGTCAATGATAACCGTGCCCATCGATAATGCTGCATAAGCCATCCAGCGTTTTTTTCCATTAAGCTTATGCTTCAACGGCGGAAAATAGGTCCCTAAGGGATAGTTTCCTTCGACAATGTCTTTGATCTGGGCAATTCTTGACGCATTCATCAGAAAGGTCGGCGTCCCGAACCGTGTTGCCATTTCAGCAGCCTTTAATTTGGTGACCATGCCTCCGGTCCCAACCGCAGACCCTGTGCCGTCGGCCAGATTTTTTACCTCTGCCACATTCTCTACTTTCGGAATCAGTACAGCCTCCCGGTTATTCACTGGATTGGCTGTAAACAAACCGTCGACGTCCGTAAGAAGGACCAATAGATCTGCGTTGATCATTCCCGCCACCAGCGCGGATAACCTGTCATTATCCCCGAAGCATAATTCTTCGAAGACCACGGTATCATTTTCATTGATGATCGGAACAACTCCGAAGTTCAGCAGTTTTTCCAAGGTATTCTTGGCATTCCGGTAATGTTCGGCTTCAACCAAGTCGATCCGGGAAAGAAGGACCTGGGCACAGCTCATGCCATATTTCTCAAAATAGTACGAATACCTTTCAATCAATATTCCCTGCCCAACAGCCGCCGTGGCCTGCTTGCCGACAATATCCTTCGGACGTTCCTTCAGCTTCATCTTGGCCATCCCGGCAGCAACAGCGCCGGAGGTAACCAGGATGCAGTCTGTTCCCTGCTTTTTCAGTTCAGCAATGACCCCGGCCAGTTGATCGATGACCGTTTCATCAATGCCGCCTTCCGCGAGGCTTAAGCTGTTGCTGCCTATTTTTAAAACCGCCCTTTTCAGGGTATTCATTCAAACATACTCTCCTTCCATCTCTTCAGCCCGTTTGGCACACGCCTCCATAGCCTGATAGACGATATCTGCCAACCCGGCTTGCCGGAAGCTCTCCAGCGCCGCGTAGGTCGTTCCGTTCGGCGATGTAACAGCTTCTCTTAATTCCAGCGAGGTTTTGCCGCTCTCCGCAAGCATTTTCCCTGCACCGACCATGGTCTCTGCGGCCAGAAATTCAGCTTCGTCCCTCGTCAGGCCAAGCTTCTCACCGGCCAGAGCCATCAGTTCCGTTAAGAAATAGAAATAGGCCGGGCCACTGCCGCTGACGGCAGTCAGCGCATTCATTTTGCTGTCGCTAATCCACAGGAATTTTCCTAAAACAGCAAAGATAGCCTCAGCCGTTTTTGCCTGTCCGTCCGTGACACAGCGTCCTCTGGCCAATCCGGATACAGCCTGCAGAACCGCACTGGACGTGTTGGGCATGACCCTGATCACGGCAATGCCCGGAAGCGCCTGCTCGTAAACAGACAGCCCTATTCCTGCTACTACCGTAATAATAAGCTTTCCTGTAAGATTGAACTGAGCGAGCTGGTCAAGAAGACCTTTGATATCTTTAGGCTTTACCGCCAGAAATATAACATCTGATCCCTGAATAGTTTCTGCAAAAGAAGCGCTCGCAACACCATACGTTTGGGCCAGGAGTTCCGCTTTCTCCTGAAATACATCATAGGCCATGATCCGGAAATCCGTGTCCTGCTGAGATAACCCCTTAATCACGGACGAAGCCAGATTGCCTGTTCCAATAAATCCGATTGTCTGCACATTTACACGCTCCATTCTATCCTTAATTTCTTATTTTAATATTTTGACCATTTTTTCCTGTAAGTTTTTCCCTTGATATCTTTCAAATCATTTTGATTCATTAAAGAATACTTTCTGCAGAAAAAAATAAATACTTCTCTGTCCATCTAAGGACGAAAGAAGTATATCTTCCGCGGTACCACCTTAATTGCGAATACGCCGCTTCAAGCTCAGATAACGGTGAGACAGCCGTAGGATTATTCATCTCACTTCACAACTGGGTTTCTGTTAACTATCAAGAGAACTTCCAGCTTTGTACACACGTGTACGCAGTTCCCCTCTCTGTATGACCCATTAACATACTGGGTTGATCATCAGCTTTAATTTTCCAATTCCTATTTATTCTAGCACAAAAAATACCCGGAAACAACTTGAATGTTCGATGATGGATATCCCCAAAATACTGGCCGGATATTTGGTTGTCTGATAGATTTCAGGATGATATTCGGATAAAACAAGCTGATTTAGAATAAACCGGCTAATCCAGCTGCCAGCACGAACACGGCAAATATCATTCTGTAGATTGCAAAAATCCGCATCGGTTTTCTTTGTAAATACGAAATAAATTTCTGGATGACGATGACTGCAACCAGGAAGGATACAATGAAGCCGACAGCCAAAGACAAAATTTCCTGCGAAGTAAGTATAGCCAGACCGCCAATTTTTACAACCTTCAGCAGGCTCATCCCAATCATCACCGGAATCGCCAGAAAGAACGAAAATTCCGTGGCGGCTACCGTCGGCAGCCCGGCTACCCATCCGCCAATAATCGTCGATGCCGAACGGGACATCCCCGGAATAACGGCCAAACATTGAAATAAGCCGATCATAACCGCCTGTCTTGGGGAAACATTCAAGTCCCGGTCCCGTCCAACCGGTGCCTTTGTTCTAAGCTTATTCTCGGCGTAGATCATTAAGATTGCGCCGAGGAAAAGCGTTATCGCCACGGGAATCGGGAAAAACAGGTATTTTTCCGCGGTATTGTCAAACAGAATCCCGATCGTAGCGCCAGGAATGCACGCCAGCACAATCATCAGCCAGAATTTCAGTCCGGATTCCTGGTAGCCGACCCTTGACGGGAAGAAATCCACCAACGTCTGTTTGATCTTCTTCCAATAGAGTACAATGACCGCCAAAATCGCTCCAAGCTGAATCACATACGTATACATTTCCACATAATGCGGATTGGTACCCTGAAAGTTGATTAAATTTTGAAAAATAATCAAATGGCCTGTCGATGAGACCGGCAGGAACTCCGTGATCCCTTCCACGATGCCTAAAATAATGGATTGAAGAATAAATTGAATGGTTGCCATATGGTCTCCTTATCTGTGATCTTGATCTATGTATTCCCTTTTTTCTTACCTGGTCTATTTTGGCACTTATACAGGCTGTCTGTCAACCTTAGGTTATAAAACTCCTTTACACTCACCTTTGCAAGCCGGCTCGCGTCTTTATTGCATTTTTCCTTCACCGCCGGATCAAGTCTGGCCACACTTTTTGGTTTGCCGGTTTTTTGACGGTTATATAATCCACAGAAGGAGGAGAGCCTGGTAGTAGGTTAAATTCGTCAGCGCTGACGAATTTGAGCTGCCATTTTGATTCCCGCCTTTTTGGTAGCTTTAATTACAGCATACGTAGACGGGCTTCGGATGGTGAAGGCTTGAGTATAAACCTATCAAAATCGCCTTCCAAAATTGGGGAGCTGGAGGTCACTTTTTTTGCGCCAGAACGGCGCGGCCCTTGCAATCAATTTCATTTAACGCTCATTTAACTTGTCTAGCGAATAAATTTATCTTGTCAAATTATATATTCTATGGTATCATTAGGTTTTATGAAAGGGGGTGTGCATTTGAGCAAGAAACAAATTAATATAATTGAAGAAATTCTCGCTTCAGTTGGGCTTGAATCTTTAAAAGCTTCTGAGTCAAAGAATGTCCTCAAAAAAATCTCCTAAAAAGGGGCGTGATGAAAAATGATGCTAATTTCATATAGCCAAACCTTAAGTGAGTGAAAACGAGTTCCTGATTAAAAATTAAGGAGCTCGTTTTTTTTATTATGTTACTCTGAAAGGAAAAAGAAAGGTTAGTATCACGCAGTCAATCGTTGATTGCCTCGATTCCGAGCCGTTTAAGCTTGTCGAGGTGATCTCGCATGTTTTTGAGCTCCTCCGGAGAGTGCCCCTTCCAGTCCAAAACCTCGCCCATTACTCGTAGTGGGTGTTGGGTTCGGTAGGACCTCGTTGGATTCCCCGGAAACTTCTTGTCCGTCAGATTAGGATCATCCTCGATGGGACCTGTGGGCTCTACACGATAGATTCGACCGGGTCCGTCGCCCACTGCCAGTTCCGCTCCCCACGTTGCCGCATCCAATGTGGCAGTCAGATAGACGTAGTTGGCCTTCTTTCTCTCGCCATAATTAGAGCTATTGCCAGGTTCCAGCATGTCTCTCGCCTTCAGGTCGGCTTTTGTGCCGTGGTAGAAAGGTCCGTGATCCAATGTTTTAGACGGCGTCCGCTCGTTCTTCATATTCATTTCCTATCCTTACCTCCCCGTGGGAAACAGGTTGTTTCCATTACCCACTCCTCGAATATCATAATTCATTGGTAAATAACTTTATACGATTGTTATTGCAACCTCTTTTACTAATTTCATCTGTTATCAATGATTTTGAAATACACAATGCATTTATCCTGTTCTTAAGAAGTGTGTACTGAGAGGTACCCTCAACAAATTTTGGCTGTATTTTTTCACATCTACTGATAGCTGAAGAAACAATTTGTAGAGCTTCTTCTAATTCTTCACTTGTATATTTGTCCATAGTATTGCACCTCAACATTATTTTCAAAGATAAACTGCTTAGCTAATAATATTCATATATTTTTCTATAACCAGCTTATTTAGAATAATTACAAAATGCTTTGCATAATTTAGGCTGGAACCAAGATATATTGTTTCTGAATCAAAAAGAATGTTTTGAGAAATAATAAATATTACAAATTAATGTTAGGGGGCAATATAATGGTAAATAAATCCATATATAGGCGATGGTGGTTTTGGCTATTATGTATCATAGTAATTATCATACTTGTCCAAGCATGTAGTGGCGGTCAGTCTACCCCTGCTCCAACTCCCGCTCCAAATTCGTCTACCCCTCAAACTTCCACTCCCCAGGAATATAAGCTAAATGATGAGGTTAAGGCAGGAAATATTGGGTATTCTGCAAGCGAGGTAAAAAGGAGCACTAAAATCGGGCAAAATGAATATTTGCAAAAAACAACCGAAAATGAATATTTACTAATAAAAGTAAAGGTATCAAACAATGATAAAGAGACTCGTACCATTGATACTAGTTTATTTAAGTTAAAAGATGCTGAAGGCAAAGAATATTCTGCTATGGCTGAAGCAGACATGTATGTAAACGCCGATAATAGTTTCTTTCTAGCCCAGGTAAACCCGGGAACAAGCAAAAGTGGATATATTGTATTTGAAATTCCTAAAAACCTAAAAGGTTTAAAATTACAAGTTTCAAGTGGTTTAGGATGGTCTGGTGGACAGTACCAGATAATAAACCTTGGTCAATAGGCTTGGAAAAGTATAGATTGGGTGTATCCCAAATTCTGTGTAAACTCCAAAATTGATGTAAAACAAGGCTAAATATTTTATGGGAGCAATAGCTTTAATGGCTATCGCTCCTTTTGCCTAATGTACCCTTTGTACAACATGGTATACAAACAAAGAATCGAATTAATTAGATTTATTAATCCAGTGGATAAATAATACAGAAGAAAAGATTATTGATAGTAAAATTAAGGACACTCCTATTATTATCGGAAAATATATACAACTTGAAATTAATTCTTGGGATGTTGTCCATCCATTTGCACCCTCTGGTCTTGATACACTTATTGCTATATCACGACCTCTAAAAAATCCTACATATACAAATAGAACGCCACCCAAAAACAAGGTAACTATAGAAATGAGTGCTTTTGTTTGTTTTTGGAACATCAATATATCCTCCTTGTCCTTGATATCCTACAGATGCGCATTAATTCAAGCACACACAAAACTTTTCAGATCCGTGCAAGGATGCCCGGTTCCGCATGGTCTGTCGCTTAACGTTCCGTGAATTGCCGACGCTTCTCGACTTGATGCATCTTTCCTAAGTGTTGGCAATTCGCTGTTCGTATGAAGTACCATGCGCCCCAAAGACTGACTAAATTAATATCTTTCTAAATATTCTCTAGGTGAAACAATTTCCGGTTTATCAATTTCCACTTCAAAAAAGTCTTTATCCCCGGTAATTAGAATATCTACATCCGACAATAAAGCTGATACTAAAATCGGCAAATCCCCCTTATCCCTTATATCAGGATAGTTTGCGGAATTAATATCAGCAGGTGTGTAAACTAGCTCAAATGCAACCTTACTCAAAAACTTATCAAGCAAATGACTTTTCTCTCTAAATTTCTTTTTAAAAATCTCATTAAGTTCTTCAATAATATGTGAACAGAGTACAAGGGTGTGAGCTTCCGTTACACTTTGAATTACTATAGTGAGCTGAGATTTTGGGAAAAGAATAGCCGAAATAAGCACATTGGTATCAATCATGATTCTCATATTTCTTCTCCCAAATCTCTTTTCTTATATCTTTAACTAAGTTATTAACATCATCTTCAGAATAAATACCCTGCTTTTCAGCTACCCCTTGCATTCCTTCTTGTATTTCTTTCAATGCTATCATGGAGGAATTAGCAAAGACTATCTTATCGCCTTCTTCAATGAAGATAACTTTATCCCCTTCTTTTAAGTTGAGTTTCTTCCTTATTCCTATTGGTATTGTAATTTGTCCTTTTGAGGTTATCCTAGCAAGTTCCATTACAATCACTCCATTCCTTACTTTCCTTACTTCTTATTATACCACATATTATGCGTTATCAACCAGTTGTTTACATCTTCTTCCAAAACACTTTTGCATGGTATTTCACAGTAACGTTCTGCGAATTGCCGAAGTCTGGTTATTACATTCATATTCTCTCAGATTTTGCAAATTCGTTGTTAGGCGACGGACCTGCCCCCATATTCAGAGACGACCATGGACAGACCGTGTAAAAACTCATCCTTAATTTACAGTTATAAAATTGATTTACCAATAATTGCTCTTGTTGTACTACAAATATAAAAATACAAAGGTCTTTTACCCCAGTACTTCAATCAATTTCTTTACTCCCAGTATGTTTATTACTCTTTTAATATTATAAGACAACATTATCAAACTGATTTCAACTTCTACTTTTTCAAAGCCTTTCATCAGCAAATATGCTGCATTC